>NC_014315.1:1929714-2279428 GCF_000143085.1 Nitrosococcus watsonii C-113
GGAATCATTATCAACATGGAATCCGAAGGAGAGATGGAGCGTATCGCCCATTTGGCGGAAAAACAAGGCTACCGTCCCAAAGTCGCGGTGCGAGTAAATCCCAATTTTGAATTGAAAACATCCGGGATGAAAATGGCGGGAGGGCCTAAGCCCTTCGGTATAGATGCTGAACGCGTTCCCGCCATGCTGGCTCGGCTCAGCGCGCTCGACCTGGATTTCCAGGGTTTCCATATTTTCAGTGGTTCCCAAAATCTCCGAGCTGAAGCCATTATCGAAGCCCAGGAACGCACGTTCACATTGGCTCTCGAACTTGCCCGTTCAGCCCCCGCGCCAGTGCGACTGCTAAACATTGGCGGTGGTTTTGGTATCCCCTATTTTCCAGGCGATAAACCTCTCGATCTTAGGCCCATCGCTGATAATCTCGCGGCCTCCCTCCCCAAGGTACAACAGCAGCTACCTGAAGCTGAAGTGACCCTTGAGCTTGGCCGTTATCTTGTGGGCGAGGCCGGTATCTACGTTTGCGAAGTCATTGATCGTAAAATCTCTCGTGGCCACGTATTTCTAATCACGAATGGCGGACTTCACCACCATCTCGCTGCTTCCGGCAACTTTGGGCAAGTCATTCGCAAAAACTACCCGGTCGTAGTAGGTAACCGGGTTCAAGGCTCAGACCGCGAAATTGCCAGCGTTGTAGGACCGCTCTGCACCCCCCTCGATATCTTGGCCCATCGTATGGATCTTGCCCAAGCTGAGGTAGGCGATCTTATCGTCGTTTTCCAGTCCGGAGCCTATGGCCGTTCTGCAAGCCCTCTGGGCTTCCTAGGCCATCCAGCGCCAGCTGAAGTGCTGGTGTAGCCATTGTTACCTCTCCAAATTGCAATCCGGGGAAACCGTCTCCTTCAGGAGCGCAGCCAAGGATGCAGCACGACAACTTCTTGAACTCCGGGCAATCTCCGCTTCGCTTGCCACTGGGGCTGTGTTAGTCTGGAGTCTCGTAAGGAAGTTTTGCAGTGTTGTCGCGATAGCCGCAGCCGAATCAAGCGGCGCAATAGTCTCGATACCCGCCTTCTGCAATACGCCTGCAGTGTCACCCTTAGGGTCCGTCAGTGCCAAAATCGGCCGCCGGGCGCGCAAGTATTCATAAAGTTTTGCTGGAATCTGGTGGTTACAATTGCTTGCCTGCAAAATCAAAAGACCATCCGCTGTAAGCATCTCGGCAAGCGCCTCACGGTAGGGGATATGGGGTTCAAAGCGCACAATATCAGCGATTCCCCGTTCGCGCAAAAGCTGCCTAAAGTAATCCTCCGAGCCACTAGCCCGGAACACCACTTGTAAGCTTTGAGCAGTGATCCGGCCTGATCGCCGCAGGGTTGCCAGTGCTTCAAAAAACGCCCGAGGATCTCGTTCATTGGGATACACCACACCGCTATGCACAAGTCGAAGCGGCCTAGAAGTGTCAGTCAATGGAGGTAAAGAGACCATATCAAACATGGAATCCTCATAACCATTCTCAATAAGTACCCACGTCTTTTCCGAGCGTTCCGGATAACGGTCAGCATACATACACTTCGCCCCAGGAGCAGTGAATATGGCGCGCGCGCACCGGCGTGCCGCCGCTGCCTCGATAGATCGGTATACCCGTCTCACCCGAAGATCAGGTGGATAATCCTCCTCCATCATGGGATCACGAAAATCGGCAATCCAAGGAAGTCCGCTCAGCCGGTGTAAAGTTAAACCAATGAGATGGGCCGTAGCAATAGGATACGTAGACCAAAGAGCTTGGGGGCGGTAATGGCGGATAAGCCGCAGTCCCGCTGGTACCGCTCCGAGCCACCAACTTACCCAGCGATCCGGAAGCGCCAGAAGACGGCTATACCGTCCCTTTAACGCCAAATGGCGTGCCGTATCAAGCCCAAATGCTCGATGCACGAGGGTGCCCGAATAGATATCGGCCAATTGGTCGTCACGACGCTGCTCATAGGCACGGGGATGAATGCTTAGAACAAGGGGCTGCCAGCCATATTCGGGAAGATGACGGGAGAAGGAGAGAGTGCGCTGCATACCGCTGCTGCCGCTAACAGGCGGAAAATGGTAAGCGATCATTAATATCCTCTTTACCATGACCGTACCCATGCAAGGGTCCATTCAGCCACTTGGTCCCGCCAAATACGGCGAGAAAAAGTATGATCCGCAGCAGACAACTCTCGACGCTCAATATTTGTACTGCTGAGTAGTTTGCGCCAGGCGGGCGAAGACGAGATGACATCGCGAAACTCATCTGCGGTTAAATCCTTACCACTAAGAATAAAAAGCACTCGTCCCTGGAATTGCGCCAGAGCGTCATAAGCCCGGCTAGGAAGTGACGCGGTTTTCTCAGAATCGCCTTCCTTAATTCTCCCCCGAGAAGAGTTCGCTTTCCTCAACAATCCTTTAAATGAGCGCAGCGAATCCGTATAGCCAAATTCCAAGCGCCAAATTTTACGCCAAAAATCGCCACTGACTAACCTTCGAAGATAATAGTGTTTGAGGTATACGGTCGCCAACCCCTGCTCTGTCCGAACCCATGGATTCAACATCACCAGGCCCGCTACGCGAGAATCAGAGGGGGCATAAAAACAAGCTGCCGAGGCGGCATCACAAAGACCCCAGATAACAATTTCCCTTAATCCTGGCGCAGCCTCCAGAAAAGTATCGATCGCTGCACGGATATCACCTTCGATACTCTCGAAGGTGCGGGTTTCACCCTCGCTATCTCCCATCCCCCGATAATCGAAACGAAATACGGGAATCCCTGCTTCTGCTAAGCAGCGGGCAAACAATACAAATTGGCGATGGCTGCCTACCCGATATTGTGGCCCACCAACAATGACAAGAATACCCCGGGTAGCATGCTCCGAACCTCTGTGCAAGATGCCAACAAGAAAATCATCAAGGCAACGAAAGGTGAGCGGCATCTCCCGAGCTGTTGCTGTTCTATAGCTACTATTTTCCCGTAGAGTAGTTTTTTCTCTTGTACCGAAGCAGTCTAACCCCGCCTGTTTAAAAGGCTCCTCCCTCATTCTAATACCTGTCTCCGATTATCCGCTGAAAAAACGTCTGCCCGTTTAATATTAAATATGTGACTGAATTATTAATGGATAGCTAAGCGCACGGTAGTTTCGTCTAAAAGTTTAGGGGCCAATGCGATCTCCTGGGTTGCCCAGAATGCATTCCCAATCACTGTCGCAGCGGCCACCCTAACTCCGCTCCCGCACCATATCTCCACAATACGCTGGCTCATAGGAGGAAACGATCGTCCTGAATTGGGCACAACTTCCAGCCAGTTCACAGCCATAGACCCAGGAGGGCTAAGATCCCCAAGACTGTGCTGTTCCAATGCCGTTGCCAGATCCGGGGCTAACTCGTAGCCTCCTACCTCTACTAACTCTCCGGCAGCAAGCCGTTGACGCAGGGTGGTCATATTCTCCCCCTTATTACCCGCCATCATTTCTCCCGCAAGCCGTAGCCGAAGAAATTGGGTGAGCATTAAACGGCCATCCACTACTGGCTGCCACAATATCAGATCATGAATCTCATTATTATGTTCGCAGGCAAATTCCACCGCGAGCAACCCTCCTAGCCGGAGACCCCAAAGTTTAATAGTTTCCGCACCGTTTTCTCGCAGCCAATCCGAGGCAGCCCCCAGATCTGCCTTCCATATTTCCCAGCGCGCCTCGCTAAACTCTCCTCCACTATCCCCAGTTCCATATAGATCTATAACCAGCACCCCATACCCAGCGCTAGCAAACTGCTCAGCTTGCAAAACCACCATGCGTCGACATTTGTTCATTTCTTCAGCAAAGGCAGGAACATGCAGGATAGCTTCCCTAGAAAAGTGGTGATCTCCTGCTGGCGGGTAGTAAACAGCGCAAAGGGGCCCTAGCAGACCCTGTAGAAAAAAAATATGACGTTTTAACGACAAATTAATCATGAAAGTTTTTTATTCACGAAATCCGCAAGACTCCCCACTGTTTCAAAGGTGGATGCCTCCACCTCATCATCATCGACCATAAAACCGTAACGCTCTTCTAAAGCGGTAATTATAGAGACCACCGCCATGGAATCGAACTCCGGCACCGCCCCTAGCAGGCGCGTTTCAGCCGCCATGGACTGGCGCGTCCGATCACTAAGCTGCAATACTTCACTAATAATAAGTATAAGCTCATCGACAGTATTTACACTGGCAGCATTTACATTCCTTACTACATTTTCATTCATTAGCTTTTTTCCTAGCTTCTAATTCAACATAAGATGATCAGGGGGAGTAACTTCTACCCTAGGGAAACTCGCAGGCCCACTTGATACATGAAGATAGGGCTGGCACGTGGACAGCATAAATTGTCGCCGACCAACCACCAGAAACAGCGCACTACCCACTTCTACCGCGCCAAGCCTGCGGTGTGACTCCCGCGACATGCGATTAAACGCAGAGACCCGACTCAAGGTCCAAAGGACACCCCGCTCCCGGAGATATCTATTTGCCTCATCCCAAAGTCGGGCAAAAACAAGGCTAGAACGATACTCAGGCCGCACGTAAACATCAAAATCCCAGGCTACCTCCCCTAACGGCTTTAAGATAAACCGGCACCGAACCTCATCTTCATCATAGGAATCCAAGTTAAGCCACAAGTACCCCGCAAAACTATTATCATTAAAAGCGCCAAGACATATTGCGCCCTGCTGGTAACGGCTTTGGATCGCTGCTTGGGGCCGTGGAAATTCTTTAACAATTCCATCTTCTTCCGCCACCAGCCGTACCTGAATAGAGCGGCCACGATGGGGCGGAAGGTTAGGCTTTTTGCCTATCGGTTGCGCTACTAGGTAATACTTGTAGAGACCAGCCCGATGAATATAGCGGGATAGCATTACGTGGATACTATAGAGTAATGCGTTCCACCACCCAATCTCAGCCCCCAGTGCTATTAGCTTCTTCATCAAAATAGTTTGGAAACTATCCTCAATTTACTGCGAGGACTCTCAGCAAACCGAACACTCTTCTAGAAGAGGGCGCAAAATTCGCATAAGCGCGCTTCAGTAGCAGAAAGTACCCAGTCTTCCACTCGCATAACTCGTTCTTCGATAAAATCCTGCCGATGGCGGGCCATTACTAATCTCGGCTTATGACGCAATATCTCCGCTAATGAAATCCCCTGCGCCTCTGGCACTGTAGCGAGAATACGCTCCATCAAAAAGCGATGCTTTGTTCTTCAGGAACAGCTTGGAAATACCTCTACCAATACCAGCTGCGCCATCTCGATCATCAAAAAAACTTGAAGAGATGCCAACAACCTTTGGAACCTATCCCTTTTCTCCCCGCGCTTAGAGGTTCGGTGCATACATACGTGTGGTTCCCATATGATGGTTACCTCTCCTTACCTCAGCAGGCCATGAAGAATCTTCCCCATCCAGCTCTACCCGTATGCGCCCCAACCCGCTTACACCAAAAGCGAGAGCCATACTCCGTGAGTGGCTGTATGCCAAACCGGAGGGTAAATAACGTCTCGGCAAAAAATACACCCCAAAGTCCATAATCGTTGAGGATTTACAGGGTCATGGGAAGATCATAATCACTGCGCCCTGTTGGGCCATAGATATACTGGCGGAAAGCGCCAGGGAATCGCTCATCCAGCCGGTCCCCCCCCGGCCAAATCTCAACGTCAACACTAAAAAAACGTTTAATGGCACTTCTTAAGATACTCAATTCTTCCGAGATTAGGTTATATTTCAATGCCCATGCGCCTGGAGCCAAAGCTCCAACATCATCAATATCCATATTAGATCTCCATAATAGGCAGTATGTTCAGATCGGTGAAGCTCAATAGCTCGATCAAGGAATTCAGGACGAAAATAGGGACGCTTTTTAAGCGTAAGAATACTCTCATAGGCAAGTTCCTGGAGCGGAACATGCTCCGCCATCCATAAACCAAATGGCAACCCAAACCCATGCTTTTCCTTTCTAATGATTTCGAGGGGGAGAAAGTCAGCCATGGCTTCCTTATAAAAATGGCGAAGGCGCCGTCCCTTGAGTTTCAGCGACGATGGCACCGTACAGGAAAACTCAATAAGGGGGTCATCCAGCAACGGGTAAACGACCTCTACCCCCGCAAGCGCACACATCCGTCCGACCTTGCGAAGATCGTTATCCGCAAGGGTCTGCTGCCAATCCAGATACATCATACGATTAAGCGCTGAAGCATTTTGGGGCTTCGCGTATCGCTTTTGCTGCAATAATAAAGGCTCTTCCGGCACTAGGGTCGCTAAGAAATCTGCTTGAAACATCTCCTGGGCGCCTTCCCGCTGAAGGAAGTTGTAGGCCTCTAAACGATCCGGTAACGGCGTCATTGCCTGGCGCACATAGCTTTGCGCCTTTCGCACTACGCCAACAGCCGCTGGCAAACGAAATAAAAGCGGCTCTAATAGCCTACTGCGCAGAACAAGCGGCACCATTCCATAATATTTAAAAATCTGCTGTTTAGCATAACGCGCATTGCCCGCGAAGAGCTCATCGCCTCCATCCCCTGCAAGCAGATATTCCATACCATTGTTAGCGGCAAGCTTGGCACAATAATAAACACCCACTGCTGAAGAATTACCAAAGGGCTCGTCATAAACTCGAGCGATTTCAGGTACTATTGCACAGACATCTTCAGGCGTGACATAGTATTCATGCTGCTGAGTGCCAAAATGCCTAGCTGCGGTGCGCGCATAACCCATCTCGTCATACCCACTCGCTGAAAAGCCAATGGAATAGGTATTGGCATTGCCCGGCCGCAATTCGGCAAGCATACCTGCCAGGGTCGAACTATCTAGGCCACCACTCAAAAAGGCGCCCACCGTCCGTCCTTTGGTGAGTCGTTTAACGGATTGGAGGATAAGGGAGCGCATCTGCTCGCCTAATACATCGAGGCGGACGTTATTGGTTTCATCGAAGGGAGGCTCCCAATAATCCCTCATGCAAGTTTGTTTACCATCATACTCCACATAGCACCCCCCTGGTAGCTTATGCAGACCTGAGTAAATAGTGCCAGGGCCCGGAACCATATGAGAATAGATATAATTGTAAATCCCTTGAGAGGAGAGTGAAGGATCAATGCTCGGGTGAGCCCGCACACTATCGGCGCTTGAGCCAAAAACAAATCCACCTTTAGCTGCCATGTAGTAGAGAGGTTCCTGCCCGATGCGATCCACTGCCGCAAATGCCCGGCCAGAGCGGCTATCCAGTATAGCAATAGCGAAAGCGCCATGAAGGCGTTGCAAAAGCTCCGTACCGTAACGGCGGTAAGCTTCGCCTAGAGCATCCCCCTCTCCTTGCTCACGGGCAATATGCTCGAGCTCTGGATCCGACCACCACGGTTGACCAATAATGGCGGCAACCAAGCCGTCCGGGAGTAAACCTAATTTCTGGTCAGGCGCTGCGCAAGCTACTCGCTCCATTGAGACTATATCTAATTCCCGTGGAAGCTGTAGCCTTTTGCTCATCTCGCGGAGCACCTTTTTATCCCTTAGTTCTCTAGCAGAAAAATTGGCTAACCCACAAAGTCCCATCATGATAGTCAAATATTATCCCATTACCTTAACAGGCTTCAAAAAATTTACTGTTAGAACATACAGCAAAACTTAGCGCGCCGATAATCTCAGAAACAGCGTGAGGCTGATCTAGGAATGATAGTTTCAAAAAAACAAAGAAGTGTTAGAAGGGAATTTAAAGATACCAAAGGCAATATTCTATTGGCGCTTAACCCGCCGGCCTATTACCACTTCATTAAGGCCAATATCCTTCTTTCTCTAAAAGTGTCTTTAAACCCGGCAAAGGATATCCTAGCTCATAAGCTGTGGCAGCATATTTTTTAGCAAGCTGGTACTTTTTAAGCTCAAAATAAAGCAGCCCAAGATTATAATTCAATTCTGAGGAGTCGGGGATTAAATCTAGTCCAATCTCATATTGTTCTAGAGCTTGTTCCAGTTCTCCACTTTTATGTAGATGTATGCCATATAGCATTCTTACAACACCATCTTTAGGACGAAAACGTATAGCACGAATAAAGTAGCATTCTGCAGACCGGCGCCATGTCCATTCTGCCTTCTGGGGCAACTTCCTCCCCTGAAGGCGCTCGAATCGGGATGCGGTATACAGCGCCTCATGGTAATTAGGAAAATGCAAAAGCGTATAATCTAAATTGTTTGCGATATCTACAGGATTTCCCTTAAGCTGACGTATCTGAAGGCGAAAGTGATAATCATTCACCAGCTTCAGGTGACGCCGCACGGCAGGATGCGGATCCAGATAATCGTCCTGGCGATCATGATACCTTGCCGTCTCGGGAAGCAGTTCTCCACATCTTTGCTGGCCCAGGCCAATAGCTGGTAATATTGCAAGAATGCCTATAGAAACTAATATGCTGCGGTATGTTAGACTTTTCATATTGGCATTTCCTCCTCCTTCTAGAGAAGCATCAATACCTATTTCTTTGGCTTTTTCTGATTTTTCAAACAACCTAGAGCGGGCTATCTCTAACAAAAGATAGAACTATCAGTAGATGGTACATTTAGAATCCTGGTGCATAAACTAACAAACATTCCTTCTACAAAACATTAATGTCCTACACTTTTTCCATAGATGAATGGACCAGGATCACTTAAAACTTTCCAGAATCCTCAGAAATTGCAGGGTTCAATATGGATAGAATATACTTTCCAATATTGGTAATTACCAAAAAGGCAATGAAGCATTTTTTAAGAAAGTATATTGCATACATCTAAGCTTATGCGCTTTCCCAGCTCATAATGATTTGTAAACTTAGTAAATGCTCCCCACCCTAATAGAGACAAACGTCTGATCTATCAGGTTTTTAAAACCACCACATTTACGTAAACCTCCCCATCAGCAGAAACGATAAATTCTATTTCTTAGTTTACTAATGAATAAGTTATTAGTACCAGATTAACTTACGCTGGCAATGACTTCAAGCACTAAGGGGTTCTATTCATACTCTTTAAACATAAGCAGGAAAAATTTTCCGCGTTTATAATCATTCTAACCAATACTGGTCTTTTCATTGCAACTATTCCACAAAAGACGCACCATAAATCGGCTTGGAGTACGATCCCACGGCGTGAAGCGTGGTAATTGCCAGGGATCGCTTCGAGACGAGGCAACCCCCCAGGCAGTGGAAACCGCAGCCTCAAAATTTAGATTTTGAGTAATACCCACGTGTTCCTGAAGGTAGTCTTTTCCAGGTTTACCGTTAGGGTAGGCAAATAAACGCACCGGTTCGCCTAGCAGATCTTCTAGCCGGGCCTTGCTTGTTGCTATTTCCTGTTCTGCCGATGCCTGCTCTAGCGATGCCAAGATAGGATGGCTATGAGTGTGGGCGCCAATCTCCATCCCTGCCTGGCGAAGCTGGCGCACTTGGATCGAAGTCATCATCAAGCTACGAGGAAACGACTCGTGGCAATGCTGCGTTAGCGCTTGGGTCCGTCTCTCCCGCTCCTCGCCAGGAAGATATTTTAGCCAGGCAAGAATCTGCTCAATCGCCGCCAAACGATCTGCCGTATTTACTAGGGAGTAAACATCCAGCCCCATGTCTGTCAGATCCAAATCTCCATTAGGCATGCGGCGCAACGTTTCAATGATCTTATCGTTCCACATCCACCCACCATCTAGATAGCCAGTAGCAATAAAGAATGTTGCTGGCACGCCTACTTGCTGTAAAATAGGCAATGCGATCTCCATATTATCCGCATAACCATCATCAAAAGTTACGCTGACTGCCCGCGGAGGTAAAGTTTCTTCCCGTAAACGCCTAACGGCTTCTGAGAGAGGAAGCGGATTGAAATAACGCGCCAAGAGTTCCATCTGCCAACGAAACCGCATGGCATCCGGCTCACCCGGAAGCAGAGCATCTGGCGCCGCTAGCACACGATGATAAATCAGCACTGAAAGACGCGCCCGTTTGCCACCAGGGGCAAGCAATGAAGCTAAGGGACGTAGCCCTCCACCCAATACCATCCTGTCAAATCCAGATAGAGCTTTTTCTGGCACCTTTTGCTCCAAAACTATTCCCAACCCCTATCCTATCCATTGCCCACTACAAAACCAGCCTAAAAGGCATTCTTTTTTTACAAGCCTTATCGAGGATGGGATTTCAATAACCTTTTGAGCACCGCCGTTACTCGCTCTTCAAGGGCAGGCGCATTATAGATAAGTCCTTCATTCAATTGCTGGGCCACATGCCGCAGCCAGTAGAGGGATACAAAAGCAACATGGTGGCTGGAATCGATACCACAATGATGATAACTTTCCTCAAGAAATTGCTGTTCTTTTTTATCAAGGCGCTCCTTATGCGCGAGCAATGGTATTGTCTGCGCGAGGCTCATCTCTGCGTTCAGATAGCGATAAGCACTTTCCAGATAGTTAAGGGCATCCAGCACCGGTATCCCTAAAAAATCGGCATTATCCCAGTCAATTACTCCACTTATTTGAAACTCTTGAATGAAAATATTACTCGTACTAAAGTCGCCATGGACTCGTCCACGGCGTACGCGCAAACCATATAGCTGATCCCGAAAATAAGCTTGTGCCTTCTCTATAAGGGCCGGAGCCTCTAGCGCACTGGCCACCTGCTCTAGAGGCAGACTCACTTGGCCCTGATAGAACTCACCTGAAAGCTCCTCTAGCGCCTGCTCATGGAGATCGGAATTAAGCATTTGCAAAAAACCCGATACCGCTTTGAGAACATCCGTATGGTTTTGCTTTCCCAGCTCGGCCCGCAACGGCTGGCCTTCCACCCGGCTTTCAACATAATAGGGCATTCCTTGGATTTTACCTGCTGCAAGCGCTTGTGGGAGCAACTCCCGCAGCTTTTCCATCTGCGCCGCTTGCTGAAGAAATCGGTGGTTGTTTTTAGCGTCTGCTATGACAGAATCATTAAACGGTAATTTCACAACTATTGGGCAATCCCCAGCATGACCCTTGATTACTCCCTTGGCTTTGCCTGTCGTGTAAAAATGGGTGAAGAATACAGAACGCTCCTTGAAACCAAGTTGAGATTCAATCGCCGCCGCTATCTTTTCCGCTAGCGACAAACCAGTAGGTGCCTGTGGTGAAGCAACAATTCCATAGGCGGGAACAAAATGCCGGCTGCGGCGAATACGATTAAGCCCTTGAGAACCAGGAGGCCGCCAAAGACCCTTCTCTGTCCGAAGTGGAATAAGCTCAGCCAGATGAGTATAACCAGGGGCGAGCCCATAAATCTCTTGGCGCGGGAAGCCCGCCGCGCTCAGGAGGCGGCGGTAACCGTTGATAGAATAAGTATAAGTCCGGTAAGGACGACGAGCTACCGCAGTAGAATAAAGATTCGCCAGAAAACGCGGCAATAACGAAGCAAACCACAGACCCGAGTGGTGATCCCGGCGTCCACCAAAATAGCGATAACTCAAACGGTTTTCAATGGCGATAAAAAGCTGGCCTTCTGGCTTCAACACCCGCCGTATCTCGCTCAGGAAGCGAAGCTGGATTTTACGCGGATTAGTAGCGCCAAAGAAACTTAAAAACGCCCCCATTGCCTTCTCCAACCGAGAATTTCCCCGCTCCCAGGCACTTGAATCGTCAGCCACCCACTCCAAGACGCCCGAAAGCGTTACACAATCCAAGCTCTCATCCGGAAACGGCAAAGAAGTCCCATCACCTCCAGCAAGCAGCACGATATGGTCATCCGGGTTAAACTGTTCAAAGCGCATCTGAGCAAACTTGAGCCGCTCGAAGGTTAAGTCCAAAGCATATACACTGTCTGCGCTCGGCGCGATATTTTTCGTTAAATTCCCTAGCCCGCACCCCAAGTCAAGAACATGGGCATTTGACGGCAGCCGTAACAACAGCTTCCAGGCATAGCGACCATCAGCAACCAGATTGTCGAGCCAGTCAGGGTTTTGTCTCACTCCCTTAAGGAAACGCCGCACGGTATTCGCCCATGGCGCATGGCGCGCATCACGGGTAAGATCTTCCATTGCCTCTCGGGGGATGGGATTAAAATAATAGTCGCGACGGTGGCAGCGAAAATCTATAATGCCATCACGAACAGGATAGCTGGCACCACAGGCAGTACATACAAACTTCGTACCTTCAGCCGCAATGGCGCTGCCACACCGGGGGCAAGCTAAATCCTCTCGCAGCATGCAATGCTCATGTGCTCTGGTAGATGCTTTTAGCGAACTCATTTTAACCCCCACAAGACAAGTAATATTTTATTCTTCATAGCCACCACCTAATTTTAATGACCTTTTGGGGAGTATCGGCAAGTTAGCCTCATCCAAGACCTTGGAGAAAGGGTTCAACTGCCCGGCCAGCAGATAGAAAATCCATCCAGGGTGCCACGGGGATTCACCAAAGCTGAACCTGAATGCCGAAGCTCAAGGACCGAGGTTCTTTCTGGAGCCCGCAAAGATAAGCCCATCGCCTCACACTGTAACGACTGGCCCTCAAGCCAGCACAACCGAGTGGGTATTCCAGCGATGGTCCGTAACCATAGCCAGGCGCCCTCAAAGCGAATGCCCCATGCCTCTATCCCCAGCGGTGCTTCTTGCGGCCCCAGCAAAAGGTAATCTACCCGCTCGCCACAGATAATCCGGAAAGCTAACCCACCTTGGTGGCCTCGCATTTCCTGGAGCGAAACAGTCTCCGTTGATTTTTCACCCACTGCTAGCAAAAAGGCCGTTAACCCCTTCTCTCCCCTAAAGGTTGTTCTTACCTGAGGGGCCGCCTCTAATTGGCCATAATGACGTGATACCCATCCTCCCAAAGGTTCCAAGCTGCCTTCAAGAACCTGGGGGGAGGTTAAATCTTTGCTAAAAGTAATGCTCAGTGACTCTTCACCCGTAATCACACGAATCTCATGGGACGATCTTTTCTCGACCTTCGCTCCCGGCACCCATTGTAGCGCGAAGCTCGCCGCGTCGGAGGAGATTCTCTCCGGCAATTGGTCGTAAACGAGCCAGTATTCGCCAGGTACGTGGACGACTCCTCGGCAATAACTATCATAGACGTTCTGGCTTTCTATTTTTCCCTCAACCCAAGCTCCTACAGCACCCGCAATTAGGCGTGTCGTGGCTACCCGAGCGGCCACTTCCCGATCCCGGAAATCCCGCTTAAGAGAACCCAGCGAATCGACACCCCGAATAGATAAACCGTTGTGGGCCTCAGGTCCGGCGAAGTAAGCACGCCACCGGGGCAAATCAGGCGGCCATCGTTCCACCTGTGACCGATAAGTATAAGTTCCCCCATCAACGACCATGGGATTCCCAGCCACACTGACATAGATGCCTAACAGATCCGCGTGCATATGCCCCCCCATAAGCTGCTTACCAGGCGCTGGTCCGGTACGAAAAACCAGACGAGTGCCCTCATCAGGTTCAGAGAAAATAAAAAACCCGCCTATAGGGTAAGACTTAAAGCTCTGAGATCTTTTCAGTTCTGCAGGCGAAGGAGCAAGCTTACCGCCCAGCAACCAAAACGCACGCTCAGCCGCTGAGTCTTCATAAGGCGAGGGAGAATGGCTAGAGTCAAAAAGCGCTCGATATAGCTCTCGAATAGCCCCACATCCCCACCCCTCTCCAATATCCAAGGGGAAAAGAGGATCCTCTGTTCCATTGCCAATCGCTAACGGCGTTGTTTCTGGCCCACTTAAATCTATCTGGAATGCCAACATCCGTTTCAATCGATCCAGTGTCCAGTCTGGTACGGAGCGGTCATTCCGCCGACTCAAGATTACATAGGCGGCAGTCATCTCACAGGCATATTCTTGATAATGAATTGAGTGCTCAAAGCCCGTCCCATCCTCATAAGTCTGCCGGGCCAGTTCACGCAACCATAACGACTCGTAGCGTTCTAGCCATCCTCGCTCTTCGATAAATTCTGGAAACAAAAGCCCTATATACCAGCCCGCAAAGTTATCCAAAAGTAGATGGTTATTGGGGTAAGACTCGCCGAGACGAGGCGCTAAAAACCGTACATCCGCATGCAAAATCTTTAGCACAGCATGCTCCACAGCAGAGCAGCGACCCGAGTAGCCTGCATCGCCTCGCTTCGCAATCAAGAAAGCCAACGCCCAGGAAAGAGCAATGAAGCGCTGAATAACGACAAAGTTACTGAGATAGGGGAGCTTTGAGCATCCAGCGCTAGCTACCTGCATCCAACCCTCAAGGGTTGCAGCCAGTATATGTTCCAGCGGCGCACCATAAAGAATCGCTAGCGCCAATCGTGGCGCAAAGGCAAAACGATGGGGCCGCGCGGCATAAAGCGCATCCTCCCCTGGCCCATTGGTAAGCGAGTTCCATGGAAATGCTTTTCCAAGACGATCCCCGCGTCGGCCATACGTTATAAGGCCAGTTCTGCAATCTGAATAGGCACGTTCAAGAAGCCGTGCCCGCCACTGGGGCCGTTCAGCCGCTACTTGCTCCGCAGCCGCCCTGAGTGAACCTGAATCTGCAAAAAACGCGGGCTCAGCGTCTATCCCTACCTTCCTCTCAATGGCCGTAGAAGCGCTGAAGGTTGGGCAATAAGGAACGGCGGATGCTCGCCCAAACCAACCGCGAAAACGTGACGAAACCGATTTCATTAGGCAAAAATCTTAAAACTTCAGAAGCTATTAAGGAGAAATGCCACTTTCCCTTGATCGGATAAATCGTCCACCAAAGTTTCTCTATTTGCTAGGGTGAGCGTTCTTACGCGCTTCAGCGGAAAGCGGCTGCCGATCAGGCTGATAAAGCCAGACATTGTTATCCACATTGTTAATGGCAACGAACACATCGTTCTTTGGAGCATAGCGCCAACGCCCAAAAGTACCTGCAGAGCTATTATTGGGGGGTGGCCCTTCGCCAGCAGGCGTATCAACTGTCCAGGTGAATTTAACAGGATCAAGGATATAGACCTCATTTGTTTGAGCACCGCGACACTTAGGGGCTCTGCCACACCAGGCGACGATTTGATCCCCAACGGGATCATAGGCGACACCAGGAGATCGAGTGTTGACAATTGCATTACCCCCCTTAGTGGGGATAGTCTCCAGCGTAAAAGGAGGATGAAGGAGAAGCGTATTGACGGTTCCATCGCCCACAAACCAGATCTGATGGCGCTTGGTATCTAACGTGCCCGTTCTGTAGAGCATATCTAAATCAATTTCCGAAACCCTTCTCGTCCACCTATTGGTAAAAAAATTGAAACTATAGAGAGCCTCATTAGTCCCTGATCCCGAGTGAGTTTTAGCATAAACTTCTCGGCTCTCCAGATCATAAATAATCTGCACAAAGTTATCTCCCACCGGGCTAGCGCGGCTTTTTAACTTCCAACTCCTCGTAAGAGGATTAAAAACCCAGCTATCCTCAAGGCTCCCCCCCTTCCGGCATGAGGTTACTCCTCCAAATAAGAAAAGTTCACCAAGATGATCAATCCAAGCCAAATGATTATAAGTATGCCGCGCAGTCGGCGTATGCCCACCATCCCAGGTGCTATAACAAACAGTCTCGGCATCGGCAGTCGGCGTGGTTGGGTTGGTCAAACGGGTCCAACGTTGGGTATCAAGGTCGAACGCATAGACCTCATTACCATAATACCCGCCATGGCCGCCTCCCATAAGAAACATCCGGTTGCCCACCGGATCAAAAGCGCCGCCAGACCAACTTTCAATAACTGCGGCGCAGTCTTTCGTCGAGGGCTTAACCGCCTTAGCTGGACAAACCTCCCGCATACGGCTCTTGGGAATCTCTATCCAGGTTCCCGCTTGCGCGGCAAAACCAGCTAGCGCCAAAATGGCATAGGTGGAAAGACGGCGCATATTTTCTCCCTCGCTTTTCAGATGAATAGCAAGCCTAGAAAGGCAATGATAAGATATTAATTGACTATATAATTTCTCAAGCTCGGAGCAAAGAGACCTATAGGCGCTACTCCCTAGCTGCGGTCTATCATAGCTCATGAATGCGGGTCCACATGGCTTATCACATAACGAAATTTCCCTGATCGCTCGGGTAGTATCTCGGTAACTGGTTCAACGTTCACGCGGACTTCCTTCCCCAAGCGACCCTGAAAACCTCGTCGGATGCCATCTTCAATAGCTTGGTTATACTCACCAACAGGCACTAATAATACCCGTATTTCAACCTTACTTTCTTGAATGATCTTGAACGACTCAATCCCCGGCAGATCGCGCAAGACATAGATCAACGCGAGCCCATGCATGACCGTACCGTCCGCCGCCACAATAAAGTCTGTCGTTCGGCCCTGGATTTCTTTAAGCACTGGCAAGGAGCGCCCGCAACTGCATGGCTGGTCGTTAAAAACCGCTACATCACCAGTGCGATAGCGAATAAAGGGAAACTCTTTAGTGGCAAGATGCGTAATCACCACCTCACCAGGCTCCCCTGCCGCAACCCATCTCCCCGCTTGATCGACCAATTCCACCACAATATCTTCTGCCGTAATATGCAAGCTGCCCGCCGGACAATGGTGAGCAATAAAACCCGCATCGCGTCCGCCATAACCATTAGCAACCCGGCATTGAAACACGGTTTCAATATCCCTGCGCTGATCTTCATAGAGACGCTCTGCAGTCACAAAAGCCACCCGCACTCCAAGATCGTTCATGGATATATTCCGCTTCCACGCATGGCGAGCAATGTGCGCAAGGGCGCTTGGATAGCCAAACAGCATCCTCGGGCGCAGGCGCCGGATCTCGGCGACAAAATAATCGAGGTTGCGCTCGGACATTTCGAATGCTGATAGCAAATGCGTCCGCAGAAGACGATCTCGCCATGCTCGTAGACGGTTCTGAGCCCCAAGCTCTACCGGCGACCCCCAGACCACGACCTCAGGATCACCGATGTCAACTCCCCACCAGCGGGTTGCCCGCCATTTAGCGGCTACATCGTGACTTACCCGCTCTTTACCTAAATAGAAAATCAAAGGCTCGCCTGTAGAACCACCCGTATTAAAGCGCATAAGAGAGCTAGCATTGTCCGCTTTGAGGGTGTCCATATTTGCCCGTATTAGATCCTTAGTAAGAAATGGCAGCTTTGGCAAATCCTCGGGAGAACGAATATCGTTGGGATTGACCCCCGCTTCTGCAAATAGTTGTCGATAATAAGGCACCCGCTGGGCGGCAAGCTTAGTTAGCTTTTGCAGGCGTGCTGCCTGAAACTCCGCTAGACGATCCGCTGGCCACCACTGGGTGGTTTCAAGCTGACGCAGGATACGGACCGTCCCATGCCCCTTAAGGCGCTCATGGAACGGAAAAATAAATTTTGAAATAATATAGGTAGCGGAGGTTGCCACTAATAAGATTCCTTGGACGCCGGCTTTACCCTTGTTCCTATCTTGCTCCCATCAACAAGCGCCTCAAATTCCTGAACCAATACTTCAACTCGGTAATCCCAATGGTTCTCACAAGCATGCTTCCGTATTACCGCCCGATCCCAAGAACGAGAAAGCGCCTCGCGCAAAGCTGCTTCTAAGGCTTTTGGATCGCCAAAGGGGACAACCGAGCCCAAACGAGCGTCGGATACAACCTCGCGGTTTCCGCCTACATCAGTGGTAACCACCGGAAGGCCGCAAGCCATTGCCTCCAGAAATACATTGGCCCAGCCTTCGTTGCGCGTCGCTAGGACAAAAACATCCGCAGCGGACAGCGGCCACTTAAGATCCTCGGGAGACAGAGCCCCCAGAAAATGCACGGCTTCTTCCAGCCCAAGAGTCTGGACCTGATACCGCAACGACTCACTCATATCTCCTTCGGGCCCAGGCCCTCCCACAATAAGATAATACAGCCCCGGAAATTGCTCTCTAAGTGCTGGTAATACCTCGATAACTCGGTGGAAACCTTTGCGCTCAACAAGTCCACCCACAGAAATAAGAACCGGCCCCTCCGAAGATAATCCAAAACGGTGACGAGCTTCTACTCTGGGCACAGGGGTAAATTTCTCTGTATCTATCCCATTACCTACAATCCGTATTTTTTGAGAATCAACCCCTAAGCCGATCACATGACGCTTCAAAGAAGCAGCAACAGCAAATATGCGTGTCGCCCCCGCAAGTCCTTTGAGCATCAAACGACGACGAAAAGGAAATCGGGCAATGGGGACCTCGGTGCCGCGGAGAGTGATAGTCACTGGCACCCCAAACCAGCGTCCAAGGAGTGTCGCAGCGTATCCTTCAGGATAGGCAAAATGGGCATCAATGAGACTGAAACGATGACGCAATTGCCATAAAGTGGGGACGACAGCAAACGCCAGAAACCATCCGTCAAGCCATTTAAAAAAACCTGGAATCGAGAAAAATCGAGGTCGATAAATTTCTATTCCATCCTGAATTTCTTGCCGCGGTGCTGGCGGGCGGAAGTGGGGCCGCAAGCGGCGTAAAAAACTCTGGCCAGGAAACCACGGGGTGGGCGCAACTATGACCAGAGGTAAGTGCTTTCCTACCCGGAACATCCGCTCGCGGATAAAAAGCCCAGCACCTGGCTGTTCCTTATGAGGAAAGAGAGTGCTAATAACGAGCAATTGGGGCTGGTTTTTTTTCACTATCTCCATACCCACCGATGACGGTATCATAGACTTGCTGGTAACCACTAACGCTCCGTTCCCAGGTACGTTCCTGCTCGACAAACCGGCGGGCTGCCTTACGTATCTCCGGCCAATCATTGCGGCGCTCAATAATGCTGAGAAGAGATCCCGCTAAAGCTTCTGGATTCCCCGATAAAAATAGAAAGCCTGTTTCGCCTTCCCGAATAAGCTCACGATGGCCACCTACATTGGACGCTGCCACCATCCGACCTCGGGCCATAGCTTCCAAAGGCTTGAGGGGAGTTACCAGTTCTGTGAGTCGCATCGGTAATCGGGGATAGACGAATATATCTACCAAATCATAATAACGTGCCACTTCTTCATGGGAAACCCGGCCTGTAAATACTACCTGGCGAGCTATCCCCAATTCTTGAGCCAGTGCTTGCAGCCTATCTGCTTCAGGGCCTCCCCCCACCAAGAGCAAACGCGCCTCAGGCGCTGCGTGCAGCAGGGTCGGCATCGCTTGAACTAAAAGGCTTAAGCCCTCGTAGGCATAGAAAGATCCTATGAAACCTAATACGGGCCCCTTCCCCAATCCCAAAGAATGGGCGAATACTGGATCGGGACGGCTTGCTCCTACTGAAAAGCGTTCAATATCAACGCCATTCGGGATAACCGTCACCTTACTCGCTGGAATGCTGCGAGCGAGAATGTCACGGCGCAGTCCTTCGCACAACACCGTGATGGCATCGACGCGCCGAAATACGTATGTCTCTAGCCCGCGACTCAAGCGGTAACGAACTCCTCCCTGGGTGCTTGTTCCATGATCCACCGCTGCGTCCTCCCAAAAGGCTCGGCACTCATAGACCACGGGTAAGTTAGCATGTCGCCCGGCGCGCAGCGCAGCCAGGCCATTTAGAGCGGGAGAGTGGGCATGCACGATATCGGGCCGCTCACGCTGAATTACTTCCATAAGCCGGCGTTCAAGACTGCGAACTACGGCTAATTGGCTGAATGCTGAGAGCTGTCCAGCAAGTTCCCCCCCAGGTAAGGTTCTATGAAAACAGAATTCTTCTAGGATCTCTTCCTTAGCAGGGGCTTTGCCATGCTTGGCGCCGGTCACTTGGGCAGTCTCCCAGCCGAAGGTCCGTTGCTGCTTGAGAATAGCCCAAGTGCGAAAAGTATAGCCGCTCTGGAGAGGCAATGAGTGATCAAGTACATGAAGAATTTTCACTCTGCGTACACTCCGCTTTCTATCCAATCAGCCAATATTTTTAGCTCTGCCTCATTCAAGGTCCAAGGATGATCAGGACCAAAATTGATATCATTGGGGCGATCTTCATCGGTGCGGCCATCTAGCCGTTGGCCGGCAGCTTTCCAATACAATAAGCTCTCCCGAGCAAAAAGCATATGGACGTACTTGCTGAGCCAGGGGCGATCCATCCGGCCTGGCGGCGAGGCGCCCCTGATATCTACCGGCGGGGGTTCAGGCAAATGCTGGGTGTTAATGTTGTTGGCGAGCTGCCAATAGGTACTCCCTTTACCCGTACCTGGCCGATCCAGGGTCAACCCGTCAGGGGCCTCATCTCCACTATGACAGGAAGCGCAGTTTTTCTGGAGCAAGGGGAAGACATCCTGCGCCCACTTCCATTCAGGCACAGAAGACTGTTCTAAAATTACCGGTGAGTTTTGGGCCGCGAGGCTTTCTTCGAACTTCGGAGTCTGATTGGTGCTATGAAGGTGGCAGCCACCACAGGTATGGAGTTCTCCTGGCCGTAGGGATTGCACCACCTGATCCCGGGCAATGGCGCGGCCCTCGCTATCCACGCCCGCCATTAAATAGGGCATATCACAGGGGAGCGAAGCAAGGAAAGAACCGTCTTCTTGCAGTGGCACATCCCCTAAAACCCGGGTCCGGATGCCCTGGGAACCGTTGAAATCCGACTCATGTCTCCTACGCTTGAAAGGAATTACCTCCCAAAAACGTATTTTTACCATTTCCGACAAATCTATCCCATGGGTAGAACAACCCTGAAGGGCGCAGGGGGTCCGATCTGGAAACTCCCCTTCACCACCATAGTTTCTTACCTCCGCTTCCATAGACGCTCCCCCTAGCAGGCATTGTCCAGAATCTGTTGTTTTAAGGGGAGGGGTTGCCACCTGGCGCGAGCGCACTAGCCGCGGCATGAATTCATGCCAATCGGGACTATCCACCACCACTAATGTATCCGTTTCAGTGGCGGGATTTGCCGGAATTCGTGTAGTGCGGTAAATACCCGTATTGCAGCCTAGCTCTGGCTTTTGGGTTTCGTCCTTCTTAAAGTAAAGATAACCGCTCCGATGACAGCGCCCCTCCATCCAAGTAAACAGCAAATTACCATCTGGCAATCCTTCTGGATCTCGAGCCCTGCCCTTTTTATCCGCTGGCATGTCGGTGCTCCCGCCAGCAATTGCTAAATATAAACCCCGAGGTTCAAAGGTTGCCTTTTGGGAGGGCGCATACGCTGGAGATTCTCCCTCCACATTTCCCGGCTCCACGGGCCAACACAGAATAGTGCCCCCGCCCAGATTATTGCCCCGATAATAGTTAGCGGTACACATATCACCGTTTGCCCGTTCGCCAAGAAAGTGAAGCGCCTTAAGCGTATGAAGACCATGCTCGATAGACGCTTGCCTGGTATGGGCACCCAATTCCGCTTCTAAATTACCGCCTCGCTGATCAACCGACATTACCCACCAGAAATTGTCCTTGGTGCCAAATAAAACCTGCAATCCGCCCCGGCTACGATAAGGCAGCATATCCACTATCTGCCAGGAACTATACATAACTCGACCCGTCTTACTATGGAGCCAAGGATGCATGGCGTTATCCCGCTCATGGGGCCCCACCCGAACCGCCTCGCTCCCATCCGCCTTCGCAATCCAAAGCTGAAGCGCAGGATGAAACCCAGCCGAACCAAGTACACTTGGCCAGTCTCCAGCTCGAGTTGAGGCAAACATAATACGGCCATCCGGAAGCCATATAGGTGCCGTGTCCCAGGTTCCAGACGTATGGGGCCAAGCAGTTAGCTTGCCAGTTATGAGATCAAGCGTGACGATCTGCGCTTCGGCCCCTTCCATAGCCAGGGACTTGTTTGGCAGCTTCATGGGAAATGTGTTGGGCTGCTGATTATATAATCGGGCAGCACGATAAATGGTAAAGGCTATTCGAGTGCCATCCAGGCTAACGGAAACATCCATGGGAACACATGGACGGGGCTCAGGAGAAACACAATCATAGAGTATCTCCTCATTTCCATCGGCTTTCCGGTACACCAGTTGACCGGGAGCTGAAAACCCCCAAAATCTGGCAGTCACATCAGATAATCTATCATAATTATCAAGATTCCTAAGAATTTTCCCATTGGCTTCAATAGTGGATGTGGTGCGCGGGATGCGCGTATAGACAATCCCTTCATCCATGTTCCACACATCCTCGGGCTTAGGCTGAGGAATTCCATCCTTGGGGGAATCACCGGCTACGCCCTCCCACTTTTGATATCGCTCTCCGCTATCGCTGGCGTTTCCAGTTTCTGGTAGCCTGCGGACAGTTCTACTCCCTTGATCTTCTAGTTCAGGCCGTAGCTGCTCATCCCTGACTAGCTCACCACCATCACTAGCGTTTCCAGTTCCCGGCAATCTTCGCAAAGTTCCGCTCCCTTGGGCGCCGAAAAGCCGCTGGCGGGCCTCTGGAAGCCATTCGCCACTGCCTTCAAGAGAAATACTGCTGCTTGCAGCAACCCTGAGAGGAGAAATTTCCTGGCTATCCATATCCCCACTGGCAGCAATGGGGTCAGCTCCTTGCAACATCCCAAGCAAAACACAAACCATAATCCGATAATTAAATATCAACATAACCAAAACTCTCAAAGAACTTGGGTTAAGCAATTTCTGTGAAAATTTCGCTGCAATCGCTGATTTCCAAGCCGAGACGCTGCTAACTGACAAAGGCTTCCGATAATAGAATTATCCCTCACTAGACTGACGCAAAAATGCCTCAAACATTAGAAGAGACCAAATAGGCGCGCTGTAATCACGTAATCCTGCCAAGTGCTGATCGACGAGACGCCGCAAGGTCTGCATTTCGAAAAGCCCGGTTTCCGCCAGTATTTGTCCGGTCACCGCAGTGCGTACTCGTTCCCGAAGCGGGCCTCGAAACCAGGTGGCCAGCGGTACCGCAAAACCCATTTTCCGCCGATATAAAATTTCCTCGGAGAGATAGGGGCGCAAGGCCCGCTTAAAGATGTACTTTCCCTCACCATCTCGGTACTTGAAGTGGGGAGGTAAACCGCTAGCCCACTCGACAAACGGATGATCCAGCAACGGTACCCGTACTTCAAGACTATGGGCCATACTAGCACGATCCACTTTAGTAAGAATATCGCCAGGCAAATAAGTTTTTAGATCTAAATATTGGACCTGAAGCAGCGGATGATCGGGTGCCTGCCGGGCATGGTTCCGCAATACCTGCGATGCCTCATAACCCTGCAGCTCTTGGTGCATTCCTTGGCTAAAAAGACGATAGCGTAATTCATTCGAAATCACTGTCACGCTGTGAAAGTAACCTTCAAGAGCATCACGGGCCAATGCCTGGAAGGTTGTCTTAGCACGAAAGATGCGTGGTGCCCAATCAAGCTTAGGATAGCAGCGTCCCAAGGTCCCAAAAAGAGGCTGCCGCAGGCTCAGCGGCAAGATTCCCCGTATTCGCTGCTCATGCAAGTGCCAGCGGTAACGGCGGTAACCCGCAAAGAGCTCATCGCCTCCATCCCCGGAGAGAGCCACCTTTACCCGTTGGCGTGCCAGTTCGCACACTCTATAGGTAGGCATGGCGGACGAGTCAGCGTAGGGCTCGTCATAAACCCCCGCCAGTCGGTCAATTAGCCCGAAATCATCCGAATCGACTTGAGCAGAATGATGATTAGTGCCATAACGATGAGCGACCTGCTCGGCGTAGCGGGCTTCATCAAATGCTGGATCAGAAAAACCAATCGAGCAGGTGCGTACTGGATCATTGGACAATTGGGCCATTGCCGCCACCACGGCGCTGGAGTCTACACCACCGGAAAGGAACGCCCCAAGGGGAACGTCCGCAACCAATCTAATATTGACCGCTTCTCGGAATTTTTCAATAAGGGTTTCTTCTATGGCTGGCTCAGAACCTAACGCTTGTGGCTCTAAGGTAGCATCCCAGTACTGCCGCGGTTCCAATTTTGTCACGCCACGGCGGAGCGTAAGTGTATAACCCGGTGCAAGCTTATTAGCATGGCGGAAAATAGTGCGGGGATCAGGAATATAGCCGAAAGCAAAATAATCTTCTACCGCCAGAGGATCGAGCTGGCGCGGCAAATGAGGATGGGCAATAAGCGCCTTGAGTTCAGAGCCAAAAATGAGCTGCCCCTTGGGCAGCAGTGCATAATACAGCGGTTTGATGCCTAATCTATCGCGGGCTAGGAAAAGCGTTGCCTGCTTACGATCCCAAATAGCAAAGGCAAACATACCCCGAAAATGATGCACGCACTTCTCGCCCCATTCCTCCCAGGCATGGACAATGACTTCCGTATCGCACCGGGTACGGAAAACATGACCACGGCGGCTAAGCTCAACCATAAGCTCCTTAAAATTATAAATCTCACCGTTATAGGTGACCCAAACCGTATCATTTTCGTTGCTAAGCGGTTGATATCCATTAGATAAATCAATGATAGAAAGACGACGATGAGCAAGCCCGATACCAGGCTCGAGATGAAGACCGCTGCCATCCGGCCCTCGATGATGTTGGCTATCATTCATGCGCGAGAGAATCTCCCGATCAACAGGGCGGCCTTCATAGAGGTCAAAAATACCTGCTATGCCGCACATGGAAAAATCCCATAAAAACTTCTCGGAAATACTCTCATTAAATTTGCGCCAAACACTACTTACTTTTCTCCCTACCTTGAAGCTTAGCGAATCCACTCCAATAAGGCTTCCTTGATCCTAAGAGCAGCCCTACCATCCCAAAGTTCAGGAATACGCCCAGCCTTGCCTCCGGTAGCCAGGATATCCTCTAAAACAGAAAGCACCCGCTCCGGCACAATCCCTGTTACCGTATTCGTTCCTTCCTCTACCGTAATAGGACGCTCCGTGTTATCCCGTAGAGTTATACAAGGAATCCCCAGCGCAGTAGTCTCTTCCTGCATACCCCCGGAATCGGTGAGTACCAGCCGAGCTTTATTCATTAATCCCAGCATCTCCAGGTAACCTACTGGTGGCATGCAAAGCACTCCCGACATTTGCTCTAATACTTGATGCAATCCGCTTCGTTCAAGGGCCGCAGCCGTACGTGGATGCACCGGAAAAATAACCGGAATGCGTTCGCTGACCTGCTGGAGCAACGAGAGAATGCTCCTCAGAGTTGGCGCATCATCTACATTAGCGGGCCGATGCAGCGTTAACACAGCATAGCCGCTCGTGCAAGCATCTACTCCTGCATCTCCTTTGCTCCGCAATAATATCTCCCGTGGGGCAACCGCTTTCGAGCGGTGCTTGAGTAAACTGTCGATCATCACATTACCCACAAAGTGGATACGGCGCTCTTCCACGCCCTCCCGTAACAAATTCTCCCTAGCTGTACGCTCGGTCGTGAATAGTAACTGGGCAAGTTGATCCGTCAGGATCCGGTTGATTTCTTCCGGCATACTGCGATCAAAGCTGCGCAGTCCTGCTTCCACATGAATCAACGGGATCTGTCTTTTGGCGGCTACTAGCGCGCAAGCAATAGTTGAGTTGACATCCCCAACAACCAGCACCGCAGCAGGAGTCGCAGCCTCCACTACTGGCTCGAAACGCTGCATGATCTCAGCCGTTTGCCAACTATGGCTGCCACTGCCCACTTCAAGATTAATATCAGGCTCAGGAATACCCAACTGCTGAAAGAATAATGTCTGCATGCGAGTATCGTAATGTTGCCCGGTATGCACTAGACTTAGAGGCACCGAGCCCTCGAGCGCCGCCATAATCGGCGCGATTTTCATAAAATTAGGCCGTGCACCGACAACACACATCACCGTATTTTTTGGTAAACTCATTGCCACCCTAACTGCCATTTCTGTTGTTGGTCTCTTTTAGACGCGTAAACATTACACCCGCCACTCTACATTTAAATACTTAATACTTTCTTTCCAAGTCGGGTGGCCAATAAAGTGTCGTATAGACCTGCATACTGCTCTACCATAGAACTAATTCCAAACTTTTCTTCAATATGTCGCCGAGCTTCACGCCCTTGTTCTACAACCAATTTTCTATCCTGAGCATAGCGCTCCAAGGCTGAAGCCATAGCTTCAGGATCAGCTGAAGGAACCAGGTATCCTGTTACAGCATCTATAACCAATTCTGGATTACCGCCTACCTGGGTAGCGACTACGGGCAGCCCTGTTGCCATGGCCTCTAATATGGTATTGGAAATCCCCTCTGCCAGGGATGGCAAGGCAAATACATCCAGGGCTTGCAGCAATGCGGGCACATCCGCTCGTTCGCCTGCAAACCAAATAAGGTGAGCCATACCCGCTTCTGCAACAAGAGTCTCCAACCGAGGCCGTAGGGAACCCCCTCCAACAATAACTAAGCGTAAATTATTTTCACCTTTAGGCAAGCGGCGCGCCAAATTTATAAAAGCCCGCACTAATGTAAGCTGATCTTTAATAGATTCTAGGCGCCCTACCGTGCCAATGACTAAACAATTCTCGCAAGCAAACCCCGCTGGCAATACTGAGCGATCCCGCTGGGGATGAAAATACCTGGTGTCGACTCCATTATAGATATGCTTGATGCGCGCAGGAGAAACCCCTACCTTCTCCCGAAGATAGCTCACGATAGGCTGTGATAAGGCAATATACTGGTGTATCAATGGCCGATGCAAACGGCGAAGCCAACGGTAACGCCAATTTTTTCCCTCTGGATCATAGATATCCCAACCATGCTCTCCATGGATACGTATCGGCACCCTTGCTAGGGCCGCAGGTCCCTGCATCTCCAAGGCCGCAAGATTGCGGGTATGCACAATGTGAGGTTTAAGACTACGCAGCAGGCGCCAAAGCCGGAAATAAAGAGCTACATCCTTGCCTTCTTGTTTATGTAAGGCATAAATAGCGAGCCCAGGCTGCCGAATGCGCTTTGCAAACTCGGTTGAATCCCGCAAGCAAATAATAACGTGTTGGTATCGATCAGCCGTATGGTTGATCAAGTTTACCAATCCATTTTCTAAACCGCCCGTCTGCAGCCGGAAAATTACATGAACAATGACTGGCCGGCCCGTATCATCACAAAAAACGTTAGAAGATATATCGCTCTCGCTTGGGAAAGGCATAAGCTATCCGCTTTATGTTCTCTCTGGTATTGATTGGCAAGCTAGCATTGCACCTGGTGTAGAGACTGTCGGCATCTCATCCAAAAATTTTAGCAGTAGCGCCCGGGCTTGTTCCAGCTTACCACTATCCGCAGCTACGGCGATGAGCGTGGAACCGCTTGACTGCTTGGTAAGTTGGGCCCAGGCTTCAAGGAATTTAGCTTTTATCGAATTGGCCGTCCGCCGGCCAGCAATATCATACCAGTGCCAAATGACCCGTAGCGTATCAGGGGAACGCATGATTGTTTCATGCACTTGAGGATAATCATCACCAAGGGGGAAACTTCGGCTATTCTCTTCCATCCGGCGCCAGTACCGATCATCGTAGAGGCGATTTTGGGAACTGATAAGTTCAGCTCCCTGGCGCTCTTGCTGATAATAGATAATCAGAAGCTGTACCGCGCTGTCATCTGGCAATGAATAGAGACGGCGCACGATTTTATCTGCTTGAGAATAATCAGGTTCCCAAATACTGGTCGGGACGAGAGGCCCACTCCAAGCTTGCTGCCCCTTAGGCACGGACACCAAACAATCGGCTGCCAATACTTGACCTTTAAACCAAATGCCACTGGCCGGACCCGCCCCGGCGACTAATACCAACACAATAGCCGTAACGCCTAGTTTTTTCGCACGAGGAGCCTGCTGGGCAACCATCAATTCAGATTGCCTAGGTAGTGAAGCCCTGCTGCCAGGGTGCTCATCTTCACGCCAGAAAGAACCCAGCCAAAAGAGCAATAACATCACTACACCAAAGAAAATCCACCCATAAATAATATGATCCACTCCAGTAGCCAACTTCATATTACTGAGGTAAGCCAGCATAATAATGGCGTAGGCCCGAATGCCATTAGCAATAATGGGTATGATAACCGAAGCCACAATAAATGCAGCACGGCGCCAATAGCTAGAATAAGTGAGATAAGCATAGAGAGTGCCAAGCGCAATCGAAGCGATAAGATAACGTAAGCCGCTACAAGCTTCCGCAACCAGGAAATCCCCCGAGGGAATACTGATGTAACGCCCTTCCCAGTAGACCGGCACCCCGCTAATTTGCAGGCTTTTAACAGCAAAAGCAGCCGTAAAATCTTGCAACGGCGGAATCAATGCTTCACCAAGGGGCACCGCAAAAAACAAATAAGCAAGCGGGAACGCCAATGCGCGAACGACTCTCTCACCTAATAACCCCCATACCACTACTGGAATCATGGCCACCAATAACAGTTGTTCGGCAAATAGCACGTCCGCAATCCTTGCCAATAACCATCCTCCGGATAATAGTAGAATAAAGAGTACGGCTAGTGGCTGGGGACTTGGCTGAAGTCGCTGAAGTTGCTGCCGCCGCGTCCAGATCATATAACCACTAATAGGAAGGATAAGCATGCCATGGGCAAAGGTTTCAGAACGCCACCAAATAGTCGTCATGGACACCGCGGTCTCCAGATAAAACAGTAATAAGACGAGCAGCACCACGGCTACTGCTGCCGTTGCCATAGGCCAGCTTAACGCCCAATTAATCTGCTTCTTATCTAAATACCACCGTTCAGCAGGGTTCATCTGCATTTTCCTTTCCACCGATAGCTTCTTTCTCCGCACCGATCAGGGGACGAGGAAAAGGGGTACGGAGTAACGCCGAAAAACGTTCCAAGTGATTATCCCAATGGTAGTTTTGTAAAACATGCTCCCGGCCTTTCCTGCCTGCCTCCTCTCCCTTCCCCTGCAGCAATACTGCAATGGTTTTTGCTGCAAATTGATCCGGTGTTGCGCTCACTAGATTCTCACATGCCGGAGGCAAGTCGATACCCTCGGCAGCCTCTGGAGTGGCTAGCACAGGCCGGGCCATGGCCATCGCCTCCAGCATCTTGTTTTGAATTCCACGGGCAATCCGCAGAGGCGCCACCGCAGCTCGGGCATGGGCTAAATAAGGACGCATATCCGCTACAGTACCTGTCACATATACTTGCCGCCCTGCCGAGAGACGTCGCACAGCTTCAGTCGGTTGCGTACCTACGATATAGAAACAGGCAGCAGGAATCACCGCTAAAATCTTCGGAAAAATAGCTTCAGCAAACCAAATTACCGCATCTACATTAGGACGGTAATTCATGGCACCAGTAAACACCAACACCTGCTGCTCCGGACGATAAGGAGAGGAATAATGCTGATCCGGAGAGAAAAAATCCGTATCGACCCCATTAGGCGCTGCAAGCACTTGTGTCGCCACTTCCGGAGCTAAACGGCAGAATAACTCAGCCTCTGCCGAGGAAACAAAGGTTGCAGCCTGTGCCTGTGCAGCTATTTTTCGCTCGAAGGTTAAAAGAGTACGGGCTTCACGCTGATAAACCCACGATAAAGGAGGACTTGATGTCTGACTATAGGCATGCCATTTTTCTGAATCCACATCCACAAAATCCACAATAGCCGACACTCGCCGGGGAAGCATAGTCAGATACTGGGCCATTACAGAGGAAAATATCACAACGCCTTCCAGGGAATGTCGAGCGGCGATATCTTGCACCCAGCGGCTCATACAGCGATCCTTATAATAAGCTAAACCAAGTGGCTTTCCGGCTACCAATGCTGTTAGGCATCGGGCCAATGCGAGAGCTCGCGGTAGCGGCCGCAGGCAAAGCTCATCTATTCCTAACCGATGAAGATCGGAAGCATATTTCCAGTCTACCGGATCATCCACGAAGGCGCCCACATGGACGCGATAACGGCTAGCAAGAAAACGCAATAAATGATAGGAACGTATTTTATCGCCTTTATTGGGGGGAAAAGGTATCCGATGCGCAAGAAACAGGAGATCACCCATTTCCGCCCTTACCCGAGATCCCGTGCAACCCATGGCCCCATTAACTGGGTGAGAGGCACCGGCAACCGTTTCCAACCTTCCACAAAGAGACGATAACGGGGATTGAGGGGATTCTTTTCAGGGACTTTATTTGCCTTGATCAATTTATATTCATAATATAAGGGCTGAGGTTCAAACCCCCAGTGGATCTTAAAACGATAGGAACCGACATTCAACTTGCTCCGCCCATAATCAAACACGCGCACACTCCGCTCCAAGGCCCGGCGCATTAATTCCCAGTACATGAAATCATTGGCTTTGAACTCCCGGGCCCCTGCAAGCCCCCCTCCATAATAGGGAAGCACTTCATCGCGAAAATAAAAGCTCATCACACTGCTTATCGCAGTTCCTTCATGAAAGATGGTCAACACTTCGCAGCGCTCCCCAAATACAGCCTTAAGGATTTCAAAATAGCGCTTTGGAAAAACTGGAGTCCCTAAATTACGGACACTCTCAGAATAGATCAAAAAGAAACGTTCTATATCCGAGTCTGTGCTGCTGGTTAATCCTGCTTTGATCCCTTTACGCACCATCGCCCGCTGTTTACGAGGAATAGCCGCAAGATTTTTTTCTGGATCAGAATCAATATGTTTACGAAAGGTTACGTAAAGCTCAGACCGGGGCCAGTTAGAATGGCGGAGTTGGAGATTACGCAGTTCAAGATAATCCACTCCTAAATCCCAGGCTAACCGATAGGCGGCGGCTTCCAGCGCTTCACAGGCTTCCCGTGATCCCACCGCACCACCATAAACGCAAAAAGGTGTTGAGATAAGAGCATCACCAAATAGCCGGCTGCGGATACGTGCCAAGGGGAGCAGACCCACCATTTGGCCGCCCTGCTCAGCATAGAAATAATGGGTTGTATGTCCATAAGCCCGTTCTAGCACCTCCCGCCAGCCCGCCAGGTGGAAAAAGGTTGCTTCAGGATGGGTTTCCACAAACTCATTCCAGCGCTTTTCTTCTTTTGTGGTTAAAGCGCAGATCGTCAAAGGGCGCTCATCAGTAGAATGCAATGCTTCATTTCCCATTATTTGTTAATCTTGCCGCAAAAAAACGCGATCCATGCGATCCCAGCGGAAATCGCCTATTAGCCGTAATAATCGTTGCTCCATACGTTGGAGATTAAGATAGTGGCGAACACGGGTTTTCATGCTGATCCCTCGTTGGCGCGGCTGTCCAGAATCTATCTCCCAAGGATGGAAATAAAAAATACAGGGCTGACCATCAAGCTGGTTAACCCGGCGTACTGCCCAGCGAAACAAACCATAGGGAAAAAGGCGAAAATACCCGCCGCCACCGCAGGGAAACTTGCGCCCTGATAACTCGACGGTGCTTACCGGAATCTCGAGAAGAGCAGGAACTTCTGGAGGATGAAAGGCAAAGCGGGGTGCTTCAGGCATGCCGTACAGATCGTGATGTATCGGATAAATGCTCGAACTATAAAGGTAGCCTGTTTCAGCAAGCACCTCATGTGCCCACAGGTTACTTCTGCCGATAGAATAGCTTGCTGCCCGATAACCCCTCACGGCTGTGCCTGAAAGATCTTCTAGTAATTTACGGGTATGAGATACATCCTCTCGAAAGCTATCCCTATTTTGTTGTGTCACCCGAATGTGAGAGAAACCATGGGAAGCTAGTTCGTGGCCCGCTTCCACGATACGCTGTACCAGCGCTGGGTAACGCTCTGCTACCCAACCTAGCATAAAAAAAGTAGCAACTATTCCCTGATCAGCAAAAAGTTGCAGTATCCGATCAGTATTTTGCTCAACCCGGCAAGGCAGTTTACCCCAACTGTCGCGTGGAATAATATTTTCAAAGGCCGATACCTGAAAATAATCTTCCACATCCACAGTCATGGCATTAGTGATTAGCTCTGGCTGTTTCAAACGAAAGTTCCTTCATTTAGACACGCTACCGCCCTCCTTCGCAAGAAGGCCAGGAACAAACAAGGTTTAACCACTCGTTTTTTAAAAGGGCTAGGGTAGAGCCGTAAAAGCCGCGAAACGGCTTCTTAAGATACTCTATCCCTAAGAAAAAAAGCACCAATACTCACCCGCTATACCAAAAACAGAGCAAGAATTGTGTTTTCTGTTCTTAAAAACTATATAACGGCTTGAATTAAATTAACTCAAGTTTTTAAAATATCTTTTAGCTATCAAAAACGCATGAATACTGTTGCGAAAACCATATTCATACCAAAATCAGACTCAGAATCCGTGGAATCCCGCTGACCATGGGTATAGCGCAAAGATAACCCCGATTTTGGACTAAACCTGTGTCTTATACCAAGCGAAGCATTCCAGAGGTTATCCGAGCGGGAAGGATCTGGGGGAGTGCTTGGAAAAGAACGTTGCATCCACATGCCGCCCGCCAGGATATTCGTCCGGGAGGAAAAATTCCAGATCCAAAATAGATTCCCCCCCTTCAGATCCTCTTCTTCGCCGCTCTCTTGAAACTCCCGATTTACCTGAAATCCACGTACTAACAGCCGGGTTTTCTCAGTCATTAGATAAGTCCAGGACAGCATAGTATTGGTGCTTAGGAAAGTTTCCGTCGTAACCGTCGGTAAAGTATTTATTGGACCCTCGGTAAAATCTGGTTGTTGAAATAATAACTGATCGTAAGTAAAAAATTGTTGACCATAAGAAGCACTAAAGATGTTGCGCTTAGTTCTGTAAATCGCCCTTACAAAAGCAGTCGTGCCAAAAAAGCGCTGGCCAACTCCCCCTACTATTCGTGTTCTACGAGAGGGATTATAAGAAAGACCCACACTCCATCGGGTTCCACTGGTGCTTCCATCGCCAGCACTCCGTCTAAATGCATTATCTTCATAACCCAATATCCCAAAAGCTGATACCCGGCGGAAAAGACGCATTTGAAGTCTAAAAAGATAGTTGGCAAGCTGAACTGTTGGGGAATCTTCACGATGGGTGTAACGCTGGTTCGTGAGAAATGCCCAGCGAAAACGGTCAAACCGGGAACCACTCCGTAGAATTCCGAATATTCTGTCCGCATTTGTCGTCGGCGTCCCTTCAGGAGCAACTAAAACCTCTTGGCGTTGATAGCGCACTTGGCCCGAAGCGGTGTTTCCCCATCGCCAGCAATAGAAAGGCGATGCCTGTAGGGTCACAACAGTACTAATATTACCGGTCGCAAAAAGATTCCCTGCTCCACCGCCGCCGAAGCCACCGCCGCCGAAGCCACCCCCCATACCACCACCGCCGAAGCCACCCCCCATACCACCACCGCCGAAGCCACCCCCCATACCACCACCGCCGAAGCCACCCCCCATACCACCACCGCCGAAGCCACCCCCCATACCACCGCCGCCGAAACCACCCCCCATACCACCGCCGCCGCTGCTGCAAACTCCGCTTCTACCACCGCCGAAACCACCCCCCATACCACCGCCGCCGAAACCACCCCCCATACCACCGCCGCCGAAACCACCCCCCATACCACCGCCGCCGAAACCACCCCCCATACCACCGCCGCCGAAACCACCCCCCATACCACCGCCACCGAAACCACCCCCCATACCACCGCCGCCGAAACCGCGAAATGGTGGTGTAGCACCTGTAGGAGAAACCAAAGCTTGGAAAACGCTAGCTCGCAAGTCGAAAAAGAGGTGATCTTCAGCTAATTCTGCCCTAGCTGATCCGAGAAAGCGGTGAAAGGTTGTATTTCTATCACTGTCCTTGGCAAACAAAAGATTCTGCATGAAATAGTTGGCTCCTAACCGAAGCCGGCTACCTGTACCTCGCAGAAAGAAACCAGGAGTAATCTGGGTAATAAAGTCACTTTCTTCCTCTCCCCGAGGTGCTAAAGTAACATTATCCGTATAAATTTCCCCCCCAGCTAGTAGAGGTGTAAACTTCCATTCTGACCCATTAGCACAGGCTCCAAAAAATAACAATACGCCTCCCCCAATAAGGCCAAAGCGCCTCCCTGCACACATCAAGGAAAATTCCTGACATATCCGAAACAACTAACAAAATAACCATTATTGGCCATTGGAGTAGCTGCCGTAGTAATAGCCACCATAATAGTCTTGACCTGATGCTTGCCGATTTTTATTCAGCACCAACCATATCAATTTATTAGATTGATCTAGCAGGGAAAGCGCTTCCTTGACAGCGGTTTGTGGGGTACGTCCGGTTTCAACTACTAATACAATTTGGCCCATGAGATGAGCCAATGCACTGGGCTGGCTAGCTGCAAGCAAAGGCGAGCTATCAATAATGATTATGCGCTCTGGATAGCGGCGGGAAACATCTTCTGCAAACATCGCCATTTGTTTGCTGGCAAGCAACTCCGTTGAACGGGAATAAGGTTTTCCTGCTCCCACAACACGAAGGTTGTCAATATTAGTACGCACCATTACGTCAGCCAAATCCAAAGTGGGATCCCTCAGCACCTCCACCAAACCGGTCCTTTTCGTAAGGCTAAGCGTGTCGCTTAGTTTCGGTCTCACCACATCTGCGTCTATTAAAAGAACAGTACGGTTATACTCCATCACAATACTCATCGCCAAGTTGATGGAAGTAAAGGTCTTACCTTCCCCCGAAAGTGCACTTGTCACCATAATCACATTACTGTATTCATTAGAACTAACGCTGCTGTCAAGTGCTCTTTTCAGGATAGACCTTTTTATCATGCGATACTCTTCCGCAATCCGGCTTTGGGGTTCAGCTGGTACGATAAAACCTTTTTGGCGCAGCGCCTCTAAATCCAGCCGATGCATCTGGGATTTTCTCTCTCCCGGCCTAACCCGTATTTGGGGAGATGCCGTCTGCCGCTCTAAAGAATTCGAAGAGAAAGGGGCTGCATTCGCAGGAGTCAAAGTCTCTTGACCGACCATGTTTTTACGCTCCATCGCTTTTTCAATGCTACTCATAAAAAATATTCCTTAATTTTTTTCTACGGACAATGTCCCCAGCAATACTTAGTCAAAATACAATCTACGTTTTGCTCTTCTCGTAATTGTATAAAGATAAACTTCCTCTCTCTATTAAGATAGGCCGCATTTAATCAATTAAATTACCCCCGGAAAAACCGGGTCTCACCTTAATTTAGTAAGTATTTATAGTTTGAATTATTACTCTTAAATTTAGGGAATTTTAGGGCACTAAAAAAGCGAATGCTTAATTGTGTCGAACATTTTGATACCAAAGAGATAATTGGATACCAATAATCCATATCCAGCGATGAGAAGACCTAGAAAAGCAAGAAGAAACGCCAGATTAAGCCGATGCTTCCATAAAATACGCCCTGATAATATCATTGATACCGGGCCTAGAACGGGAAGCCCCGTCGCTTCTTCTAAATCCCGGCGGGTATAAAAAACGAGCCTTAATTGGGAAAGAAGAAATGCCAAAGCCCCTCCGGCACCTACCGCAACCACCAGAACTAACGTTAATAACAAGGGACGGTCAGGACCAGAAGGAAGGAGCGGTTGTATAGGCGGTTCCACAATTCTGAACTTAACATTATCTGGCGACTCTTCCACCCTTTCACCCATTTTTGCTGATTCTAAGCGTGTTAATAGTTGCTGATAGTTGCTTTTATAGACCCCATAGTCACGATTTAGCTGAGCTAATTCCGCCTCTACCTTAGGAATAGTATCGACGAGTTCACGCAACCGTTCTACATCTTTCTCCAAGGCGCTAACTTCCGCTTCTTGAGAAGCAATATTGGCTTCCGCTTCTGCCAGAGATATCTGCATTTGCTGATAGTAAAAGCTACCCCCCGCTGCATATTCTCCCGTTTCATTCGCTTCTTCTCCTTCGCCTTGCTGCTCCTGCGGTAAAGAAAACCGCTGCTCTTCTCTTTTTTGTAACATCGCAATAGTTTCCTTAATCGCCGAAACCTTTGGATGTTTATCCGTGTACTTGAGCAACACCTCATCTAGTTCCGTTTGCAAGGATTGAATACGTATATCAACGGGATTGGTATATCTTTTTGACGAGGTTCCTGTCCCAAATCCAAAAACCGGTTCCTCTCCTCTCAATTGACGTTTAAGTACATCCCGGCGCCCTATCGCCATATTAAGCTCAGTACGCGCCGTACGTAAATTCTCTACCGCAGTCTGCAAACGCTGATAATAATCGCCCTTTTCACTAGGCATTAGGCCCACATGCTCCCGTTTAAAGTCCATTAACCTTTGTTCAGCAGTACGAAGCAGCTTTTCATATTCCTTAATTTGCTGAAAAATGAACTGTTGAGCAGTATTACTATCTTTACGGGAGGCACCCATGGTGCTTTCCACAAAAATGTTCAATATGGCTTGCACCACCCGTTGCGCAAGTTGAGGATCAGTGTTTTCATATGCAATTGTGTATAAATTGTCTTTGCTTGTTCCCTTTATATGAATATCTTTTTCAAGCCCACTAAGAAGTTTTACTTCCTGCTCCGGCGTGGTCACGGACAAATCCATATCGGTTTGGCGGATCACTTTCTCTAAATTAGGCCGGCTTAATAAAGTCTGAGTCATTATTCTAAGCCGTTGATCGACATTAGGCTGAACAGCCAATCCCTGCAAAAGGGGGCGCAGTAGCGAATCAGTATCGACATAAACTCGTGCTGAGGATTCATATCTATCAGGCATCTGGATCACATATGTCCAACCTACAATCACCACCACCCATGCCATTAGAACGCCATACCAACGGTAACGCCAAATTCCGCACCAATAACTATATAGCTGTAACCACAGCTCATGCATGAGTCTTTATCCTTTTAAAACCAAGCCTCGGGAATAATCAGTATATCGCCCGGTAATATCTCTACATTAGCGGTAATATCTCCATCTCTAATCAAATCATCCAACCGTACCGAAAACTGCTTTTCGCGGCCATTTGCCGTGCGGACGAGGGTTGCACTGTTGCCAGCGGCAAACTCCGTGAGTCCTCCTACCTCAATCATCACATCGAGCAAGCTCATATGCTCTTGATAGCTGAGAGCCCTAGGATCAGCCGCTTCACCTACCACCCGAACCTGTTCGCTAAAACGTCCAATAAACTCATTTACTATAACGGTAACAATAGGCGCTCTCACATAACGAGACAAGATTTTTTCTATATCCCGGGCAAGCTCAGTCGGTGTCTTACCACTTGCCTGAAGATCCTCAACCAACGGTGAAGTTAGGCGCCCATCAGGGTGTACAATAATACTGCTTGAAAGTTCCTCGTTACCCCAGACAAAAATTTCTACTTCGTCTCCAGGACCGATAATATAGTAAGGCGTCTGTCCCTCTTGAGCCGCTACAACAGGGGCCGGTGGCTTAGTACTGGCACAACCAAAGATAGCCGCTGCAATTAAGAGTATGAGCAAGCACCCAATAAATTTATGGCTTCTAAGATGCATATAGTTGACCTTAACTTTTTCCTGTATACACTACAGAATCGTTATTGTTTACTTAAAATCCTGGTCGATTACCTACCGCCTGAGCGCAGCCTTGGCGGCTATTTTCCCTGCACAGTCCTGAATTAAGACACAGACTAGGCAGGGCTAGATAATTCAATTAAATACGATGCATAAATCCTAATCAGGTTTCTCGTCGTAAACCGGGCCCTAATTTGGTCCGTCATCCCAACTCTCAATAATCAAGCAGTATCGACTAAAGTTTCGGTTTGATTAAGAGAAGCCAGAAGAAAGATGCGGGTCAAACGCTTTGCGGACTAGTTAATAGGTAGTAAAATATCGTTATTTTTTCCTTGTATCTAACTACTGGATATTTATCTATTTTTTGTTTTTAAAGAGGCATGAACTCCCGATAATCTTTAATTCTTATCTGCGAAGTTAAACCTCCTCTAAATTATTAGAGTATTAGTTTAATATTATAATTATATAAATAACCCATTGAAAGCCTGACCAGCGCACCGTCCTCCCTATTCACCCGAACTTCTAGAATCTAGCAGGCCCAAAAAAGGGAGCCTGCAGGCGACTATACCCCATGGTGCTATCTAATACGCGCTGCTTATTGAAAAGTATGTTAAAGAAGCTGACTATTTTGTACGATAATGCAATGACGATACAACTAATGTCCACACAATATTTCCCGAGGTTGCCCATGCCGAGCCCACTAATAAGCCCTATGGTCCTAATCTGCTCACTATTATTAGCAATTGCCCTGTTAACAGGCTGCAGCGGGGATTCCAATCTCACCCCCGAAGAGCACATCTCACGCGCCAAGGAATATCAGGATCAGGGAAAAATAAGGGCTACCATTATCGAATTGAAAAATGCCCTCCAGAAAACGCCGGACAATCAAGAGGCGCGCTGGCTCCTAGGTCAAGCCTACGTGAAAGCGGGTGATGGGCCATCCGCCGAAAAAGAACTAAAACGAGCTCTCAGCCTTGGGTTAGCCCCCGAAGCTACAGCTATTTCTCTAACCCGCGCTGCCCTCTTACAAAGAGAATTTCAAACAGCCGTTGAAGCTTCGACTGATTACCCTACCCTTCCCAAAGAGGAACAGGCAGAGCTACTAGCCCTACGGGGACATGCCTATCTTGGGCTACAAGAACTTGAAAAAGCAGAAAAATCATACGAATCAGCCCTTTCCATTAATCCTGATACCCCGGAGGCCGGCTTTGGAAAAGCACGAATCGCCGCACTGCAGGACCACCTGGAAGAGACCCGGCAATGGCTAGAAAAAGTCCTTCAGACTACGCCAAGCTTCGCTCCCGCCTGGAGTCTGCTAGGTGACCTAGATCGTTATCAAGGAAACGGGGAAGCCGCTGAACAAGCCTATGGGAAAGCCATCGCCCACCGCTTCAATAATGCCAGCGATCTGCTCAACCGGGCATTGGTGCGCATTTACTTGAAAGACTATGAAGGCGCGGCCAGCGATTTGGAAACGCTGAGTAAACGCGCGCCCAATCATCCAGGGGTAACCTACGCCCAGGGATTATTATATTTCCAGCAGCAACAGTACGCTGACGCTTTAACAGACTTCCAAAAAACGCTGAACCAGAATCCAAAATACATGCCCGCAGTATTCTATGCAGGCATCGCCCACTATCAGCAAGGCCAGATGGAACAGGCAGAACGACTCTTACAACAGTTCTTAGCCTACTTTCCTCAATCCGAGGCAGCGGCTAAAGTACTCGCAGTAGTACGGTTCCACAAAGGTGATTATAAAGGTGCCGAATCCGTGCTTAAGCCCCTACTAGCCCGATACCCTAATGATACTCATATACTAACATTGATGGGCGATATCGCCCTAAGGCAGGGTAAAGCTAGAGAGGGGACCGGGTATTTTCAGCAAGTGACTATCCAGGAGCCAGAATCTGCTGCCGCTTATATGAAATTGGGACTTGGGCTGGAATTTTCAGGAGAACACCAACAAGGCATACAAATGTTGGAAAAAGCCTTGAAACTAGAACCCCAGATGCCGCAGGCAGACTTATTAGTTATTCTTAGCCATTTGCAAGCTCGCAATTTCGATAAGGCCATAGAAGCAGCCCAACAGATGCACCGAAAATATCCGGATAGTCCCGAGCCTCTCACTTTAATGGGAGGTGCTTATCTTGGAAAGGGCGAGAAAGCTAAAGCCCGGAGCGCCTTTCGAGAAGCATTAAAAGTAGCGCCAGGGGCACCTAATGCTATTCACAACCTAGCTAATTTGGAAATCCAAAAGGGTAATTTAGAAAAAGCTATTTCCTTATATCAGCAAACTCTAAAATATAACCCTAATCACCTACATACCCTGCTGCGGCTAGCGGCACTTGAGCAACAAAGGGGAAATATTGCCAAAGCTAAAATATTACTTGAGCAGGCGATGCAGGCGCACCCTCAAGCATTAAACCCCCGCCTCCTTCTAGGCGATTACTATCTCCGTGATGGACAACCTCAGAAAGCCTTGGCAATTACTTCAGACATACAGGACACCTTCCCCGATAATCCTGCTTTATTGGCGCTGGCTGGCAAGATCCAGTTAGCTCTGGGGAAATCTCGTAATGCACTGCGGTATTTTAATAAATTAGTTAGCCTCCAACCTGATTCAGCAACTGCTCATTATGAACTAGCGCGCGCTTATTACGAAACAAAACAATTTACCAAAACTCAAACTGAACTAGAAAAAACACTAGTGTTGGACCCAAACCATGCAGGAGCTAGATTTGTAATGGCGCGCCTGCTAATGCAGGAAGGAAAGCAGGAAGAAGCCAAAAAACAACTTCGAGAACTAAAAAGGACACATCTTAATCAACCAGAAGTCATTGATCTTGAAGCTCAATTAGCCCTACAGCAAAATCAGCCTAGCGAAGCAATAGAAATTTATCAAAAAGCACACAATGATTTTCCAGATAGCAATCGCTGGCCTCTAAAATTGGCCCAAATTCAGTGGCAAACAGGCAAGCAAAAGGATAGCTTAGCTACCTTAGAAAAATGGCTTAAAAGCCACCCGGAAGATTTTCAGGTACAATTTGTCGCAGCCAATAACTATTTGTTGCTTGGCCAAAATAATCGGGCTGAATCGGCTTTTGCCAAGCTGCATGAACAAGCACCAGAGAATGTGCTCGTCCTCAACAACCTAGCCTGGCTTATACACAAAAAAGAGCCTACCCAAGCACTAGGATATGCAAAACAAGCGTTAGAACTAGCTCCAGAAAATCCGGAGGTGATGGATACGCTGGGTGTTATCTTGCTAAAAAAAGGCCAAATCCGCAAAGCGCTAGGATTGTTCAAAAAAGCCTCTCGCAAATTACCTCAAAATCAAGATATCCAGTTTCACCTGGCTCAAGCCCTTATCCAAGAGGGGAATACAAAAAAAGGTAAGGAAATACTACAGAGGCTAATAACCTCTGACCGTCCTTTCCACGAACGAAAGAAGGCTCAAGAGCTTCTTAAACAACTTGAAGGGTGATAATAAAGTTTAAACTCAAAGCTACTATCCAGCTTCGTAGATAAATAAGGATTAAACTTAATAATATGAGTGGCGGCAAACCTCACGTAAGCAACCCGACCGAGCAGCGTCATTTAGAATCAGCGCTCCAAAAGTGGTCGGCACTCCTAGGGCCGAGTTATGTATTACAGGGCGACCCAACATTGGCGGCTTATGCCCAGAGCACTGCCTCCCATAGCACTCGGCCGCTAGCAATTCTTCGTCCCCAATCCGTCGAGGAAGTGGTGGGCATTATCAAAATTGCTAACATTTTCCAGATTCCCCTCTACCCTATCAGTTGCGGGAAGAACTGGGGTTACGGCGATGCCTGTGCCGTCTCGGATGGGCAGGTAATTGTCGAGCTTAGTCGCATGAATCGAATTCATAAGGTCGATCCAACCTTAGCTTATGCGGTAATTGAGCCGGGTGTCACTCAAAAACAGCTTTCCGAATATTTACGGGAGCATAATATCCCCTTATGGATGGATTGCACAGGGGCAGGCCCTGATACGAGTCTAGTGGGCAACATCCTGGAACGTGGCTTTGGGCATTCCCCCTATGGCAATCGTTTCCAAACCATATCTGGCATGCAAGTCGTGCTCGCCAATGGGGAAATCCTGAATACCGGGTTTGGGCACTATCCCGAGGCCAAAACAACTTATTTGTTTCCTTATGGGGTGGGACCCTACCTAGATGGGATTTTTACCCAATCAAACCTAGGAATTGTCACGCGGCTTGGACTCTGGCTGATGCCTGCCCTGGAATGCGTCAATCACTTTTTATGCTTTATCGATAAACACGAAGATATTAAACCGGTTGTGGATGCTCTGCGGCCACTACGCCTGGACGGCACCTTGCGAAGTATCGTGCATATAGGCAATGATTTGAGATTAATTTCAGGTAACCAAATCTACCCAGTAGAGCGGGCTAATGGACGAGTCCCCTTGCCTCCAGATACACGCCAAGCATTACGCAAGGAAGCGGGAATAGGGGCATGGAACATATCGGGAGCGCTTTATGGGAGGCGGACTCAAGTCGCCGCTGCGCGCCGCGTACTCCGGACAACCCTTAAAGGTCCAGGCAGGAAGCTCATCTTTCTTAGTGAGCGAAAGCTCTCCTTCGCCAAGTTTCTCAGTGGGGTGCTAGGCAATTCAAAATGGGGCCAGAATTTAACTACTAAAATTCAAATTGGCAAGGCCCTCTTTGACATGAACCGGGGTATCCCCAATGGAAAATTCCTTATTGGCGCATACTGGCGCCGGCGTGGCGGTTTACCCTCAAATTTTCCTCAGCATGCTAACCCAGCGGCTGACAATTGCGGAATGCTGTGGCTCGCACCAGTCCTTCCCATACGTGGCGAAGATGTATTGAAACTGTACCAGCTTATTGCACCCATTTTTAAACAGCATGGCTTTGATCTCTTCATTACCCTCAGCATGGTGACTGAGCGCACCTTGGGAAGCGTCATCTCAATCGCTTATGACAAAGAGAATACGGATGAAACCCACCAAGCGCTAGCATGCTACCACGCCTCATTCAAGGCAGTTATGAATGCTGGCTATATCCCCTATCGGGTTGGTATTCAGTCCATGGCGGAGATTAGCCATCCTTCTAGTGCCTTCTGGGATACCGTGAAGGCTCTCAAAACAACCCTTGATCCGGGTGGAATTATTGCACCGGGCCGGTATGAGTAAAAAACCCACTTGCTTGCCCCAGGCATCACTTTCCCTCCACGTGCAACTTTCAAAAATGAAGCAGACGGGACGGGATTTCCCGTCCCGCCGCTATTATGATGGCTGCTGAATAGGCCGGTACCTACGCCTTTCTACGACGGCGGGTTATCGCTATTCCGAACAGGCCCGCCCCCAAAATGGCTAACGTTGCTGGCTCTGGCACGTCTACCGGCGACTGCTGGGCAGTAGCACTTGCATCGGAATTATGGGAAATGGTTAAGCTATACAGGACATTTGCGGACAAAGTATCGGTAACCGCCCGGAAGCTACCCGTGTTATCAGCCTGAGGGCGCACCGGTAGCGCAGCGCCTACTACCCCAACATTATCGGTGAGATCAAAACCGTCCACAGACTCAGTGCCGCCCATAATTCCGTTGTTAACTACTCCGTCGGGAGACCAGTTAAAAACCGTCGCATTAGTCCCTAGATCTTTAATGGTAATGCTAAAGGCGTAGGAGGCTTGGGCTGCCGTCTGCGGCTGGTGGAGAAACGCATCTAGCCTTCCGTGCCCATCAAACTGGAAGTCAAAAGCATCATCTTCAGCTAAACTAAATTTAAATGTAGTAGTCGTACCGACAAAGGAACCTGAAGCCCCGCTCGCCGACTGATTGAGCTGCACCTCCGCAACGGTATTTGCATCCGCGCTATTGGATACCCCACCAGGCACTCCGCTAATGATGGCACCCTCCAGTAAGGAATCAGCCCGAGAGAAGTGAGAAGTAGAAGCGGGTAGCCCGCCATTTTGTTCAGAAAAGTCGTTTTGACCAATACCAGCACAATCAGGCCCCGTGCAGGCCATACCAACATCAGCGTTTCCCTGAAGCGGGCCTACCGCGTTCGGTCCGGCGCCTGGATTCCCCGTAAGCGAAGCCTGCGAAGTACCGGTGTTCCCAATATTGATCGGGTCGAAATCACCGAAATCCCATTGGTTGCCAGCATTATTAAAAATCTGGAAATCACTAATTTCTAGCGAAGAATAAGCCAATGCCCCTGCCTGGACGGTTCCCGCCATTCCTAGACTTAACGCCGCTCCGCCGATAGTTAAGAGAGTTTTCTTTTTAAAAGCTTTCATAGCCTTGCTCCTTTAAATCCTTAAAAATAATTTGATAGGGCTTCAATATATTCACAACATCTACCTAGCTATGAAGAAGGATATCAGTTTCCTTCTGGTAGCTAGGTAAGCTTAAAATTACCTTTAACCTACTGATAATTATCATCGCAATTAACATTATACAAAAATCGTTCCAATAAATTTTTATTCTTATTTTTCATAAATTTACGAAGCATAATGGGTTCAAATATATCGTGTATAGGGAAAAAATGTAAAAATATATGACATTACAATTCCCGGAAAAAAGCTATCTATCCAAACAGGAATTTATTTTCCTTCCGCCAAACTGTTAGCAGGCTATTTGTGCTGGAATTCGTAACAGATACCTTGAAGTTCTCCATGGATGGTGAACGCCCTCCAGCGAGAGTACCTGCCTGCCTGCAGCAGACAGGCAAAATGAAACGGAGCCTCAAACGCAAGGGCCTTATTAATTGCTTTTCACCATGAATTCGCGCCAGTCTTCTTCCCCTGTTACCAAAAGCGTAACCTACCAGCGGGAGGCTAGGAAGTAATGCGCCCTCGAGGGTGGCACCAAACTGACGGCCTTGTGGCCTAAATCGTAGCCAGCCTAAAGGACCCGTTGAAGCGCGAATTCTCCAGGCTGATAAAGTTTTCAAAAATGAAATGACTATCAGTCATGGCGAAACTTTAATAGTATAAACTACTACTTTACAAGAGAACATGATTAAGCGCCGCGCCATCAATATCGATCAACGTAGGGAGTCTCGGTATCCCGCTCGACCTTAGAAAAGTGGCTGGTAGTAGCTCTCAGTGGAATACCCTGGCTGATGACGTGCTCAGCATGGCTTTGCAGCAGACGCTGCGTGACCAGCAGCAAGCCTTCAAGAATTTTTGAGGCAAAAGCGAACCCACTATACCCGAGCTTCAAGTCTAGGGACAAGCGCCAGTCAGTTCGGATGACCCAGGTGACATTTTGCTATTGTGTGATGGACACTGTTCATCGCCAAATCGAAAGCCCCGCTGCTAGTACACTGGAGTCGCAGGCTGTCGTCAACGCTGCCGAGTATCAGGATCTTACTCGACCAAGCCAGTCGCTGCTTCATCTCGTACCGATATAAATTCAATGTCCAACTCAAAAACTTGTTCGCGGCCAGCGGCTGTATGCCAAGATCGCTGATTACCGGTATAACTACACCCATATCAACTCATTCGCCGCCTAATCAATGAGACCTCAGTGATTGCGGTACATAGGGTATCGTAATATGAATACCATACAAAATACCTAAAACTACTGGGCTAGCGGGACTAGCCTATGGAGCGGCCGGAACGGGGGCAAGCACCAATATTAATATAACTATCCTTCTAAGCAAAGATAGTCGGAGATTACAGCAAGGACACCTTGAGCCTGCATTAACCGCAGGATGGTTAAGGAATAGGCAGGCACCAGTACCGGCAAATTCCAAGTATGTAAAATTTATTTACAAGCAAGTGAACCTTAGTCCAAAACGGAGTAATTCTCTATCGAGTTTTCATCTGCAAAATCACTTTCTCCCCATCATCGTACCATGATCGAAAGGTAAATCATCCACCCGATTTATACTAAGCGTCTGTTTCAAAAATCAATATACCGGTTCCGGTATCAAAGTCGGTATTGCCATGCACATCCAGCCCTGTCTTTATGGATTGCGCGTCAATGATCGCGAGGGTGGAGCTTTCCTCCCTGCCTTCCAGATCGCTGCACTGGCAGTACAGGGCGTTATGGATACGCGCCCATGTTCCGTCTTTGTGCCAGAAGGGAAAATAGCCGTAAACTGTTTGCCACGGCGGAAAATACTTCGGTAAAATACCCCATTGAAAACCAGATCGCAGCAGATAAAATTAGGTTAGATTTAAACATTTACGGGCAAAAAAATTGCGCTAGTTCTATCTCCTCCTTGCGGATTTTTTAGTGCAGTTTCATTAGAAATTCCACTATCCTATTTAGTACACGATACCCTTTCCTGCACAACTGGCTGCGGTAACACTTGCTTAGAATATCCGCCCATTCTCGTCACTACGATAGCCGCCTACCCACCTAATACCGATATAATCTGTCCATCACCTCTTGAGCCCTCCTGCCAGTTGCTGCCCCAAATCTTCAAAATACAACTTGAACAACCCAACCGCTTTGGCGTCCAGTAGCAGCTCTTCCGAATTAAGTCGCTGCCAGAAAACGTGAGCCATTATCCAAAAAAGAATTCCTGTATCTCTCCGGGTTGGGGTGCTGCTAAAAATTGTGACTATTTACCGAAAGAGAATCCCTAGCCTTATGGTAATTATATTAAAAAAAAAGAAGTCTTTTTTTTTAATATATGAGGAAAAACCTGACATGTCTCTTTCTAGTATATGTAAATCCGATCCCAACAGAAGATTAATCGATACATTCTTCGACTATTTTGAAATAGTACCCGTTAACACAACCAAATTGCTTGAGACAGTACATCACTTACGCTACCAAGTTTACTGTGTAGAAACGGGATTTGAAGATCCAAATCTCTATCGGCATCAATTAGAAAAAGATGAATTTGACCCCTATTCAGTCTATAGCCTTTTGCGACATCGGCGAACAGGAATTTATGCCGGCACTGTTCGATTAATTTTGCCTAGAACGGATACTGAGAAATGCTTCCCTATTCACAAAGTGACTAACCATCCCCTATTTCTCAACCACCATAAATTTCCACGGACAGCAGTTGGAGCGGTATCGCGTTTTGCTATTTCTAAACACTTTAGAAAACGGTTAGGGGAATTTTCATCGCCAACTGGCATGTCACAGCAAGAGCGTTCTACCCATAGATTAGAGGAGCGACGAATAATTCCTCATCTCATGTTGGGGCTAGTGGCTGGACTCGTCAGCATGAGCGTGAAACAGGGGATAGAACACTGGTTCTGTATGGTAGAACCATCACTATTACGACTCCTTTCTCGATATGGATTGCAGTTAATTCCTTGCGGGCCAATGATAGATCATCACGGTAAACGACAACCCTGCTACGCTCATCTTAGTAAATTCTTAGAAACCGCCTACACAGAACAACCCGCTATTTGGGAGTTGATTACTGATGAAGGGCGAAATCATCCCTTGGAAACTACCCGGAGATATAAATCACAAGTATCGTAATTACCCGCTGAGGCGACGAGAGTTACCGGATTTTTCTAGCCCCCGGAGATGATAACAAGTGTATCCATGCCAAGAACGTTATAGAAACCAATCTGTTGGCATGGATACACCAAATGACCAGGTTTAGATAAGCAAGGGGATCTACCCCTGAAAACCTGGAATCTTGAAAACAGCCGATAATGAGAAAAAAAACAGCCAGGAGCCTTCTTTAATATAGAGTATTGAAAAAATCTCAATGAGCAGGACGAAGAACTTACTTTCCTCCTAATCTCCAGTAACTTCATGACCTGCTTAGAAGTATTTTTTGCACGAGCATCACTGTCTTATAGCACTACTCATTACAGGGGCATCCCAGAGGCTCCAAGGTTCCGCTGCTAGACTCATCACCTATACGTAGGCATCAGCGGCTAATTCCAAGGGGGGCATTTGCCATGGAGCAATTGCGGTGTGCGGGACTGAATATCTATTTTTATTTTCAGATGGTTTGCATCCAGACTCTGGCCAAAAGATGCCCTCACTAGTCAGGATATTCCAAGCGTCTGGATACTCTTGGTAAACACCTGCTAGCAACGTCTTTAGATCATCCAGGCAAGGATAGCGTTTGCCACGATGTTCGATGGGGGGGGAAAAAGGTGTAATTTGAAGGCCAAAGCGTTTTAAAGCCCTTATCAGCGCCGATGTGGCTAGAGAATACCAGTGGGTAATTCCGTGTTTATGGCTCAATTGAATTGCAGCGGCCACTAACTCTAGTGTGAGATGGGAATAGAGCAGACGTGTCCAGTGGGAATGCCCCCCTTTAATCCTTCCTAAACGTCCTGCCTCTATGGGGGGAATGTCTATAATTCGTTGCCTGGCGTTCTTTGAAACTGCAAACCTGGAAATTTCTGCAGGTAAATGGGTGGAAGAAGAGTTTACGTCTGCCTGGGTAGCGGTCATCAGAGAAGTACAGCAGGTTTCAATAGGTAGTTGATTGCCTGGATTGGAAGAGTTGGGAAGTACTAACCGAACAGTTGCAACAGCTTCGCCTGTGGCTCGGTGGCGAATAAGAACGTGCAACGAATGATCGTCAAAGATGTCTTTTTCTTTTTTGTTGAGGAAACATGATGCCTTTTCAAAAGAATTTTCAAGGCAATAAACTTGATAACGTAGCGCAAATACTTCGTTTAATAAGCTAGCTGAATTTGCTTCTATTACTTCAAAGTATTGCGAAAAAAGATTATGAGTAAGAAGCAATTCTGAATTATTATTGGAGGAATAGTTGCAGGTAGCTAAAGAAAAAAAGGGGATTGCCATTATCTGTTTTCCTAACAAGAGTTAATTTTCAAAAGGTTAAAACGTTTGGACTTGTTATTTTTAATGAACTATAATTATGCAAAAAAAATGCCATTATTTGTTTATGGGAAGAGATTTTAAATGATAGGGAAAACCCTATAATCCATTAATTAGTTAGCTAAGCTAATGAAATTGCTTTATATAAAAATCTAGGGAAGGAGCGGTTGGCGCTTAGTATTTGGTTTATTAAGAATAATGAACTGTAAAAAGTATAAGCAGAAGAGATATACGTATTTTGTCGCTAAGAACAGACGGTCATTCGATAAATACCTTTAGGTATTTGTAATTATTACTATTTATATGTGGTCACAAGGAGACAAGGCTGGTTTATATTTTTTATGTTGTGGCTTTTTCCTTATCTTTAATTAAATGTATTAGCGAGATATACATTGGATGTACTCCGGTCTCCTAGCCGAGATGCGAGGCGGCGTAGCGGCGCACGAGGAGCGAAGGCAATAATATCTAAGTATTGTTGACGGCGACGCTTCTGCTATGATGTTTCTTGCGAAGCTAGTTGAAATGTGTAGAACACACGATCTGTACGGGATGAAATCTGATCGCGCCTTGTGCCGGGAAGTGCATTTGAATGTGGCCTATCGTTGGTTTTGTCGTTTGGAATTCACCGATTCGGTGCCCCATCATTCCTCGATGAGCCGCATCCGGGATCGTTTTGGAGAGTCGATTTTTGCTGAGATCTTTGAGCGGCTTATCCGGCATTGGCAGGAGGAAGAAGAGTAGCTACCGAGGTCAACGTCTTTTGGCAGATGCCGCCTGGTGGAAGCCGATGCGGCCCTAAACTCGCTAGTGAAACGTGCGGAGGGTGATCCCCATGCACGGGCGCTGAAAAGCTACCAGCGTTGCTATCACGATTTTAGAGAAGGTAAGCGAGATCGAAAATACGCTAACCAAACCCATGTCAGTAGCACCGATCCCGATGCCAGTTTAGTCTCTCGCCAGGGGGGATACAAAAAGCTCTGCTACAAAGCTCATTTTTCTGTGGATGCGGACAGAGCCGAATGGTCACGGACTGTTTCGCTACACCAGGAGCCCGGCACGAAGGTCCAGTGCTCCCGGGGCGAGTGGCCCATCTCTGCCAAACGCTTGGTCTGCCTGTCAAGGAGGTCATCACTGATCGGGGATACGACCGTGGCCCTACCTATGCGCAACTGCTCGAGCAGAAAATCCGTCATTATATTCCCTTGCATGACCCCTATATAGGTCGGTCGCGGAAAACTCACACCGCGCGATTTCAGCTATGACCGACAGAAGGACCGCTACCGCTGTCCCCAGGGCTATTATCTTTACCCCTATGGAAAAAGCGAGCGAGGATCGGTAAAACGGTACCGCCTCACGGGTGGCTATTGTCGCACTTGCCCGATAAATCAGACCAGTTTACCTGAGAACCACAAGCACAGAGCCCGGTTTGTTTATCGCGCTCTTCACCACGACCAAGTGGAGGCGATGCGAAGACGGCAGAGTACCCGCGCCTTTCGAAAACGACTCACCGAGCGTCAATGGAAGATCGAGGGCCTATTTGGGGGAGCCAAACAGAACCACAGTATGCGCCGCGCCCGCTACCGCGGCCTGGCAAAAATTCAGATCCAGCTCTACCTTATCGCCATTGCGCTCAATTGCAAACGGCGGGTTAAATTCATTCTTTTTTTGGGGCAGAGATTGCTTAATATCTTTCAGCGCCTATCCTTTCGCCATGCGGCTTTGGCAAAAGTCCACTTTACTTCTCAGCCTATCGCTGCTACTTCACTACAGAAATTTTTCAACAGGCCGTCTAGAATTTTACAGCCCACTCAAAACCTCACTTAACCTGACTAACCAACCATTTATCCTCTTGGATAAGACCAGGTGGTTATCCAGAACCGACGTTATTTAGTGTAAAATATCTGCTTATAATTATATACCAATGTATAAGGATATTCGGAAAATAAGGCATTCTTCCCTCATCATGTATAAATATTTAAAAATATGCTTACAAGCAATCCTTATGGGGCTACCTTGGACGGTAGCTACTGCAGCTTATCCTGCTATAAATATTATTGGAGCAGAAGCAGATACCCGTATATTATTTGTAGCAGCCTCCTATTCAACAGCAGTCACACCACCAAACGGCGCCATCCAGGGCGCACGAATTGTGCATTCTGACGGAAAACCCTATGCTTCATTAAAGTCAGTTTTGCCCCAGAATCCGATTTTTACAATTCTTCGTCCCGTCGCTATGACTGCTCATAATACTTGGGCTGGAGCCTTCGTCGAGCCAACCTTCTTAGGGGAACTAGCTAATTTTCGCGATTGGGCCGGCGCAATGGATCAGTGGACAGACCTCGTTAACCAAAACCGCTTCCCTTCCCCCGCGGGGCTTCCACCCGGGCCAATCCTTTTAAAAAGCGGGGATGTGTTAATTCTTGGACCATTCAATGACTGCATCCATACGCTTGCAGGAACAAAACCAGCTTGCTTCGATAATCATTTTCCAAACCAACATTTAGACAATCTTTTTCTAAACCTTGATGAGGTGGTTGCTGAGGCAGTGGCTCTAGGATTAACCGTGTATGTACCAGGCTATCCAAATTTTAGCAACCTTGATTTAGGGCTGACACAGCAGGTTCTGCTGCCCCCAGGAACCGAAGTTATAAATAGTATAGATTATGCCTTGCTTGCCAGTGAATACGAGGCTCATTTTAGAAATAGGCAAAATGTTGTTTTCATACGCACAGATGACATCATCATCTCGCATATTGGCGACGGAATGCATCTCAAGCGAAAATATCATGAAAAAGTAGCAAACCGTATTATGCAGCATTTCGCTAGAAACCGCGGCTACACAACTAAAAACTTATTAAAGGGTTTTAACAAATTATTACATAGAATCATTAAAAAAATTATTAAAGGCTAAGTTATAAGGATTAAACGGTCTCTAATAGCCCTTCTAGATAAGGACTACAATTTCGGCAACTAGCATATAGATGCTAAAGTCTCATTCTCTATGATCAGTCCAAGAATTATAAGTTTAATCACGCATTTCATATTTATCTAATAATGCGTATAAAGTAGGACGAGTCACGCCGAGGAGTTCCGCTGCCCGTGAGAGATTGCCATTCACCAAGGTGATGGCGCGGGTAAGCGCCTCCCGTTCGGTATGCTCTCGTATTTGACGCAAATTTAGGGACAAGGATTGCTGTTCGGCGAAGGCGGGCAAATCCAAATCTCCCGATGCAATACGGTTGCCTTCCACCATTATCACGGCCCGTTTTATGCAATTTTCTAGTTCTCTAACATTGCCAGGCCAGGTATAAGTCTCAATAGCTCTAATAGCATCATCTGTAAAACCGCGGACCGCTTTACTCTGCGTGTGCGAAAAATGCTCGAGCAGCACCCGCCCAATGACTACCGCATCGCCTGGGCGTTCCCGCAAAGGCGGAAGAGTCACGGTAACTTCAGCAATTCGATAATATAGATCTTCCCGAAATTGGTTTTGAGCAATAAGCTCTTTTAAATCCTGGTTGGTCGCGCAGATAACCCGCACATCCACAGGGATTTCCTCACGGCCACCCACCCGCTCAATCACCCGTTCTTGCAGAAAACGCAGCAGCTTGGCCTGAAGGCCCCGGGGCAAATCCCCGATTTCATCTAAGAACAAAGTACCCCCATGAGCGTATTCGATCTTGCCCCGAGTTTGCCGCACAGCCCCCGTAAAGGCTCCTTTTTCATAGCCAAAAAGCTCGCTTTCTAAAAGGTTCTCTGGAATAGCCGCGCAGTTAATCGCCACGAAAGTTTGCTCTCGGCGATAGCTCAGTTGGTGCAAGGCCCGAGCAATAACTTCCTTGCCCGTACCGCTCTCACCCAAAATAAGCGCGGTGACATCAGCGGGTGCAATCTTCTCAATGGTACGACATATTTTCTTCATTCCAGGGCTGACGGCAATCACCCCTTCCAGGGAGGAATGACCAGCCCGCCGTAAACGCCGATTTTCCATCTCCAACTCATAAAGCCGGTAAGCCCGATCAATCGTCAATTTAAGAATGTCGGGATCGATGGGCTTCGAATAAAAATCGTAGGCACCCGCCCCCACTGCTTGCACCGCATGCTCCTGGCTGTCATTCCCTGTGATCACAATGATTTTGGTATAGGGTGCCAGAGCCAGGATTTCCTGCAAGGAGGCCATGCCTTCGCTGACGCCACCAGGATTAGGAGGCAACCCAAGATCTAACGTTACTACCGGAGGTTCATGGCGGCGTACTAATGCAACTGCTTCCTGACGATCCTTAGCTACTGCTATTTCATAACCACAAAAAGCCCACCGCAACTGGCCCTGCAAACCAAGATCATCTTCCACGATCAGCAAGTTTTTCTTACTGCTCATGAAACTGCCTCCTTCACTTCTTCCATCCGAGATCTTTCCACCTCGCCTTGAGGTATCCGCAGCACAAAACAAGTTCCTTTACCCGGCACGCTGCGGACTTCAATATCTCCTCCTATCTCCTGGATATATTCCTGCACCTCAAAAGCTCCAATCCCCATGCCCGTAAGCCCTTTAGTGCTATCAAAAGGGCGAAACAACCGTTCCCGAACAAAGGTAGGATCCATGCCCTGTCCGCTGTCTTCAACCTCTATCCGAACTATTCCTCTTTCTCTACTTACCCGTAAAATAACGCGTCCTTCAGGCAAAGTTGCTTCTTGGGCATTCTGGATTAAATGTCCTAAGATACTCTTAAACCGTTCTCGGTTAGCGCATATCCCAATAAAATCTTTATCTTCTCCCTCCACTTTTGGTCTTGGCCGCTGGACGGCATAATGTTTTACCAGTTCACGAGCCAACGCCACTACATCAAAGATTTCCTGCCGTTCTTCCTCCCCCGTGCTGCGGAGTTGACTCATTAGCCGTTGCATTCGCTGGACTGCGTGGTGGATAGTCTGTACGGCATCATCAATAAATGCTGGGTTATGCTTATGGTGTGCGGCGTTACGCACCAGCAAAGAAAGCTGCGCAATGAGATTTTTCAGGTCATGGACCACGTAGGCAGAAAATCGATGAAAAGCAGCGAATTGCTGGGCTTGAGCCAACTGTTCGGCTGCTTCTTGATGAGCCAAGTAGCTTGCTGCTTCCCGGCCGGTAGTACGTAAAAGATCTCGATCCTCCCAGTCCAAATCCGCTCTCGCCTGGGAGCGAGCCAAAACCAGAAAACCCACCAATGATTCCCTATGAATTAAAGGTACAATCAGCCATAGCTTGGGCAACCTATTAAACCATTCTGGTATCGGCACAGGATGGGCCGCCTCCCCCTCCGCGCCTTTTTCTACAATCCATTCTTGTTCCCGCAGGAACTGAAGAAATACTGATTGCTTCGGCTCCATTAAGCCCTCTGGAAAAGGGAAATTCCAGACAAAAGTCGGTACATAATATTTCTCTTTGGCCTGCCACAGCACACCACCCGGGCTTTCCACGATCTGAGCGAGAGCTCGAGTGACTCGTTCTCCTAACGGGATCGAGGAGTCTTCCGAAAGCATACTAATAAAATGTAACCATTCCTCGCGATAGTCATATTTGTAATTAAAAAAATGTTTGCTGATAAAAACCCGCAACTTCGCCTTTAATTGGCCAGAGGAAAGGAGCGACAGAAGCAGTAAAGCAGCCGCAAATAAAAAAACGGCCTGGGCCATAATTCCCCAGGAACCGCCAAAATGGCGAACATAGTAGCCTGCACCGGCCATAGCCAATAAATAGAGTCCCGCCCCTAGAATAGTTGCAGTATGAAATACCATCTGCCGGGAAACATAGACGTCTGGCGACCATTGAGGGTTACGCGCAGCCGAAACTGCAATAAAAGGAACTACCATAGCATTAGCTAGACCACGGGCAGACCATACCCCTGCATCGATTACTTGTAATAGCAGAGCATCCGCATAGAGAAAAAAATCATAAACGAATAAAGCGGCAAGCCCAAAACAGAGATATTTAATCGCCCATCGTTTATCCCGAGGAACGGAACGCAGCAGTTGCTCCACCAGCATTAAACCAATAACTGCTAGTAGTATTTGCCCTACCAACACAATCTCATGGCTTAGTTTGGCGCCAAGCAGCCATTCTAGCCAGGAAAACCCAATTAACAGTCCCCCTTGTAAAAGTACAAAGATGAGAACTAACACCGCAAGTCTGCGGGTAAGCCCTTGAAACTTAAAATTAAAGCCTAACGCATGAAAAAGAAAAGCATACCAGACTCCATCCCGAAAAGTTTCCAGTACCTGGGCCCAAAGCGGCGAAAGATAATCAGCATATGAGTCATAAGCTGAGATAGCTAGCCAACTTGCATTTACTGCAACCGCAAATAGCAACATCCCCCCCACGGGACGATTACGGTAGCCGATAGCTAGTATAATGAAAAGAGCAGTAAAGGCCGCCGCGCCAGCACCATAACTGATCAATGCCAAATTATTCATGATGTATTGACTAACAAGAAGCTCAGCGGGCTCCTTTTCCAAGCACAACAACTTCAACCGTTTGCAACAAAATCATTAGATCTAAAAAAAGACTGTAATTTTTAACATAGTACAGATCATACTGGAGCTTCTCGAAAGCGGCACTCTCCGTACTACCGTAGGGATAACATATTTGCGCCCAGCCGGTCAGTCCTGGTTTAACCCGGTGGCGTTCCCCATAGTAAGGCAACTCCTTAGCTAAAGTTTCCACAAATTCTGGCCGCTCGGGCCGTGGCCCTACAAAACTCATCTGCCCCCATAAGATGTTAAAAATCTGTGGCAACTCATCAATCCGGGTACGCCGCAACCACCGCCCCACAGGCGTAATACGAGGATCACCGCTTGCTGCCCAACGGGCTTTTCCATCCGCTTCGGCATCCTGACTCATGGTCCGAAATTTAAAGATATAAAAGGGTTGGCCATTTTCACCCACTCGCCGCTGACGATAAAGCACTGGTCGGCCACTCTCCCGTAAAATTGCAATCACGGCAAACAGCATCAATGGAGAGCAAAAAATAAGCAACATTACACTCGCGGTGATATCAAAGAGCCGCTTAGTAAATTGCCGCAGGAAATGGTGATGAAAACCGCTGGAAAACAGAAGCCAGCTAGGATACATAATATCAATTTTGAGCTTACCGGCCGTCTGTTCAAAAAAATCGAGCACATCAGTTACCGTAACTCCTGCCATGCGGCAATCCAGTAGTTCCTTGTAGGGCAGACGGCCTCGGCGTTCATCAACAGCAATCACGATTTCATCAATACCCCCGTGCGTTACGTACTCCTGAAGCCCCTCCCCCACCTCTACTAATTGCTCTTTAGGAATCAGGGGGATCTCCCCCGGCAAGGGAGCATAGCCAACGATATCAATACCAAGCCGGTCAGAGCGGCGGCGGAGAGTATTCACCGAAGCTGCGCGCTTTTCCGTACCTAATATGAGTAACTGCCGTTGCAGACCCTGTAGTCCCATAAGATAAAGAAAAAAAGCCCTGGAAAGGAGTAGTGCGCAAGTAGAAATAATAATGCTAAGCACGAGAATACCCCGGCCTAGATGGAATTCAGGTATAAAATAGAAAGTAACCGCCATCAATGTCCCCGCTACCAACATTGCCACTACTAAACGGTTAAAAATTCCTGCTAAACCATAGCGCTGGTGGCGACGATAAAGCCCAGAGGCAATCAGAGCAATGATCACCACAACGGTATAAATTATCGCCTTCGGCCATAAAGGCCCTAAATTCTCCTGAATGAGCTGATAATTTCCCATAAAGCGTATAAGCGCGGCTAACCAGAGACTGAAAAATAAAATAACTGACTCACAAAAAGCGAGAATTAAAAAAGAGCGTTTAATATGATGGTTAAAGAAGCGAACAGTGCCCACTTTTGTCGTCCCCCTACATTAGTATCTCAAAATTGCTCTAGCTTCTTGAATATGAAAAAATAATCCCATCGACGGCTTTTATCCTCAATAGAGGAAAGTCCAATCAGCTAAGGGTGGCGGGTAAACTTAACAATAAAGAATGCGGCCGACAGATTAGTCCGCTTCTATATCGGCGAGTATTTTTATTAGTTTAACCATTTCTAGATGATTAGACTGGCTTGCTGACATTTCGCCATAGCTTAGCGCACAGCCTCTTTTCGCCTTGTCAGCTTAGAGAATTCGCACTTCAGTGCGGTCTTCGATCAATAAGTTGAGCCGCCGTGATTTTTACCTTTTAAGGAATCAATCCCTGCTTCATAAACCATATTGGCGAAGTAGCACTTACAAGGATTAGGGTCAACCATCACCCTGTTGGAACACTATCCATGATATAGAAACGCTTCAACTTAACCGTACCTAGCCTTGAAAGTTTTAACAATTTTTTTATGTTTAGTACTAGAATGCTCGGCCACATGTGATGTGTCCAATGGATGCTGGTAGCGTTTTTTATAAGGGCGGATATTGAGTGCAAATGGTGGAAAAATGCTTAAACGCCACGCCTTGGTCAATGATTTTTTGAGTATGGCAACTGGAACCCACCCCACTGCCCAAGAAGCAACTTCAAGTATTAGTAAAACAGGAAGACCGCACACTATCGAATTTAGCGGAGACAATAGGGAGCGCCTGCGCCAAACATGAATCCATAAGAGGATAAAACCTACTAATCTTGGCGCGCCCGAGAGGATTCGAACCTCTGACCTTTGGCTCCGGAGGCCAACGCTCTATCCAACTGAGCTACGGGCGCCTAAAATAAAGAAGGATACCTATTTCTAGCGTAGGCGTCTATGTTCTTAGCAAAAATAATATTTAAACCTATCTCCTAATAACACATTAATTCTAATCAGGACAGCTAACACCATGAACAAACAAATTCATAAAATGAATTTTCTTTCCCCTCAATGCCTGCTTTCTATTATGGGTATGGGAATAGTTACTCTTTCCCTCTTAGCTGCTGGATGCACGGAACAAACTGCCGAAACCAGCTCTCCAGAAGCCATTGCTAAGCGTATCGAACCAGCGGGGAAAGTAAATATTGCCTCCACACCGGAAAAAACCAGCGAAACGCCCGATACCCCTGCAAGCTCTGAAGAAAAATCACCAGCAGCACCTGCTCCTGCAAAAAACAAAGAAAACGCCCCGGCTGCTAACAATGACGAGACACCGCCAGCCACTAAGGGAAAAGAGTCCCAGCTCAACCATGGCAAAACAATAGTTAAAAATAGTTGTGCCGCTTGCCACACCGGCAATTTGCCGGGAGCTCCCGTGATTGGGAATGCGGAAGACTGGACGCCTCGCCTTACTCAAGGCGTGGAAATTCTAACTCAACATGCCACTCAAGGTTACAAGGCTATGCCACCTAAAGGCGGTAATCCTAACCTCAGTGATGAAGACATCGCTGCGGCAATTGCTTACTTCATCTCCCAAGTAAAAAAATAAGAACAAATCCCAATATTATGATGCCTCTCCCTGTTAACGTTAGGGAGGGGCGCTTTTCCAAATAAACATCTCGTCCGGAATCCGCTCTTTCACCCTTTCGCGGTATCAACACATTTATGATCTATTAAGTTGTTCCAAGTCCCGGACCGCCCCTTTCGCCGCTGAGGTAGTGAGCGCCGCATAGGCCCGCAGCGCCAGGGATACAGTACGATTCCGATTAACTGGCTGCCAAGCCTGCTGCGCCTTTGCCTCCATGGCTCTTTGACGCCGCGCTAATTCCTCCTCGTCCACTGCGAGATGAATACGCCGGTGAGGAATGTCGATCTCAATTCTGTCACCCTCCTCTACCAAACCAATAGTACCGCCTTCAGCCGCTTCAGGAGAAACGTGGCCAATGGAAAGCCCCGAAGTCCCGCCAGAGAAGCGACCATCCGTGATGAGCGCACAGACTTTGCCTAACCCTTTTGATTTCAGGTAACTGGTGGGATAGAGCATCTCCTGCATTCCAGGGCCCCCTTTGGGGCCTTCATACCGAATAAGCACCACGTCACCTGGCTGGATTTTATCTCCCAGAATAGCTGCTATCGCCGCCTCCTGACTCTCAAACAGCCGGGCCGGCCCGGAAAAAATCAATATCGACGGGTCTACTCCAGCAGTCTTGACAATACAACCATCCTTTGCGAGGTTACCATAAAGCACCGCCAACCCCCCATCCTTGCTGTAAGCATGGGCAATATCGCGAATACAACCTTGCGCCCTATCCAAATCCAGACTTTCCCAGCGATTCCCTTGGCTAAAAGCCACTTGGGTAGGAATACCTCCCGGAGCGGCAAGATAGCGACTCTGGGCAGCCTCATAGCTGGAGCGGACGATATCCCATTGATCAAGTGCTGCGCCCAAAGTCGGGCTATGAACGGTTGCCATTTGGCGATGGATCAACCCTGCCTGATCTAATTCCCCCAAAATACTAATGACCCCCCCTGCCCGGTGAACATCCTCCATGTGATATTCTGGCGTGGCAGGAGCTACTTTACACAAATTGGGCACCTTACGGGACAAGCGATCAATATCCGCCATCGTGAAATCCACTCCGCCTTCCTGAGCAGCGGCCAGCAAATGAAGCACCGTATTAGTCGAACCGCCCATAGCGATATCCAAACTCATGGCATTCTCAAAAGCCCCAAAATTAGCAATTGAGCGCGGCAAAACAGTTTCATCATCCTGCTCGTAATAACGTTTTGCCAACGCCACAATCAAGCGTCCTGCTTCTAGGAACAATTCTTTCCTGTCAGCATGAGTCGCCAGCAAGGAACCATTGCCTGGCAATGCTAACCCCAAGGCTTCGGTCAGGCAATTCATCGAGTTAGCGGTGAACATCCCGGAGCAAGAACCGCAGGTAGGACAAGCTGAGCGCTCATAGGCCATTACATCGGCATCGCTTTCAGCAGGGTCAACCGCCGCCACTATGGCATCTACCAAATCTAAGCTTACACTCTTACCCCGAATTTTAACCTTGCCCGCTTCCATGGGCCCACCCGAGATAAATACTGCTGGAATATTTAAGCGCATGGCAGCCATCAGCATACCCGGAGTAATCTTGTCACAATTAGAAATGCACACCAAAGCATCGGCGCAATGGGCATTGACCATGTATTCTACTGAATCGGCAATGATTTCCCGCGAAGGCAAGGAATACAGCATGCCACTGTGCCCCATGGCAATCCCATCATCCACTGCGATGGTATGGAATTCCTTGGCCACGCCCCCGCTCTTTTCAATCTCCCGGGCGACTAGCTGCCCTAAATCCTTGAGGTGGACATGACCGGGAACGAACTGAGTAAAAGAGTTGGCAATGGCAATAATAGGCTTACCAAAATCGCCTTCTTTCATCCCGGTGGCCCGCCACAAGGCCCGGGCACCAGCCATATTACGACCGTGAGTCGTCGTTCGGGATCGATAAGCGGGCATAAACCACCTCCAAAAAAATCAGTTTAATCTTATTAGAACTTATTTTACCTCGGAATTAAACATGAATGTTGAATGCCCCCAGCGAGCGTGCAAAGTGCAACGGCGCATCGAGCGTGAGGGCAACGAAACGGCGCACGGCTGTTGGAAACAGCCAAGCGAGACTTAACCGCAAGTCCCAAAGCTCTCCAGCCAATCGTGCGAAAACCAAATCATAAATTGATGACTACTAACGGAGCATCTCCCGCAAATTAGCCAGATGCACTTGACCCCGCTCCATCCGTTCTACGGGGTCACGGGGAGTTCCTTCCCGCTCCCATTGAAGATCGGCGGCCGGTAGTTCCGACAAAAACCGGCTAGGTTCACACAGGACGGTTTCCCCATACTGCTGGCGCTTTTCCGCCATGGTAAAACAAAGACTCCTTTGAGCGCGGGTAATCCCTACATAGGCCAAGCGCCGTTCCTCCTCTAAAGCGCCCTGCTCCACGCTGGTCCGATGAGGCAGCAATTCTTCCTCCATCCCCACCATAAAAACGTAGGGAAATTCTAGGCCCTTTGCGGCGTGGAGAGTCAATAAGTTAACTGCATCCCGGTCCTTTTTCTCCTGGGTTCGCTCCAGGATATCTTGCAAGCTTATTTCCGCTACCAAATCGCCTAGGGTCCGGCGTTCATCTCCCCGCTGATAGAGGCGTTCCAGCCACCCTACCAGCTCCTCCACATTAGCCATCCGCCGCTCTGCGGTACGCCGATCATGACAATTTTCATTAAGCCAGGCACGATAATCAATGTCAGCAATGAGGTCCCTTATCACTGCAACGGGATCGCCACGGCGGCCCCGATCAGCCAAATCCACAACCCACTCGCAAAATCGGCGCAGCCGAGGCAAGGCTTCACTGGAAAGATGCCCTCCTAAGCCTAATTCAAAGCCCGAGGCTAGCAAGCTCTGCCCCCGCAAAGCCGCGTATCCCGCCAGCTTTTCCAGGGTGACCGCTCCGATTCCCCGGCGCGGCGTATTGGCCACCCGTAAAAAAGCATTATCGTCATCCTCGTTGGCCAACAGACGCAGGTAAGCCATGATATCCTTGACTTCGCCCCGCTCGAAGAAGGAAGTCCCTCCGCTCAAAGCATAGGGAATACCATGGGCACGCAAAGCCCGCTCAAAGGGCCTAGATTGATAGTTGCCCCGGTACAGGATGGCGTAATCACGGCATGCCGTACGGTACTTAAAACGATGGTACATCAGTTCAGCAACGACTCTATCTGCCTCATGGTGCTCATCCCGGCAACTCAACACCCGAATGGGATCGCCTTCGCCCAAAGCACTCCAAAGCCGTTTTTCAAAGACGTGGGGGTTAGAGCTAATCAGCTGATTGGCTACCCGTAAAATGCGAGTGGTGGAACGGTAGTTCTGCTCTAGCTTAATAACCGTAAGCTGGGGAAAATCTTCTTTGAGCTGATGCAAGTTTTCCGGCCTGGCGCCCCGCCAAGCGTACACGGACTGATCATCATCTCCCACCACGGTAACGGCACCTCGTACGCCAGCCAAGAGCTTAACCAACTGGTACTGGGCTGCGTTGGTATCCTGGTATTCATCCACCAGCAGATAACGGACATGCTTCTGCCAACGACTGAGAATTTCCGGACGCATCGTTAAAAGATGAACAGGCAAGCCAATCAAATCATCGAAATCGACGGCATGATAAGTCCGCAGGCGTCGCTCATAAGCGGCATAAAGCTGGGCCGCTATGGTTTCTTGATCGTTGCTGGCCCTGCATAAGGCTTCCTCAGGCGTCACTAAGGCATTTTTCCAGGTGGAAATTTGCCACTGGAAGCTGCTTTCCTCTCCGCCGCTACTAAACTCTTGCTGATAGAGATCGCAGATAAGTGCGCGGCTATCCTGGGCATCCAGCAAAGAAAAACCCGCTTTCAGCCTGAGAACCTCATGTTCGCGGCGCAAGAACTTGAGTCCCAAGGCGTGAAAGGTAGAAACGACTAACCCCCGGCTTTCTCCCTTGGTGAGTAATTGTCCTATCCGAGACTTCATTTCCCGGGCGGCTTTATTAGTGAATGTCACTGCTACAATGGACCGCGCCGACACATGACATTGTTCAATGAGATAGACAATTTTATGGGTAATCACCCGGGTTTTACCGCTACCAGCGCCCGCCAACACCAACAGGGGGCCATCGATATGGCGGACTGCCAAACGCTGTTGGGGGTTAAGATTTGACAAGGGAACGGTCTAATCGCCGGTAACCAATCGCTTCGGAAAGATGGGGCGTGCGAATAGTGTCGCTTCCTTCCAAATCGGCAATCGTCCGGGCAACTTTCAATATACGATGGTAGGCACGAGCCGAAAGCCCTAACTGCTCCAAGGCCCGCTCCAATAGCTGATAATCCTTCTCTCCAAGGCGGCAAATCTGTTCTACTTCCCGGTTGCTTAACCTGCTGTTAGGTTGCCCAGAACGGGCTAGCTGGCGCTCCCGCGCTGCTTCCACCCGGGCTTGAACCTGGCAACTCGTTTCCATCCCATTCTCACTTTCGGTTCGCAACTGATGCAAGGGTACGGGCGGCACCTCGATTTGTATATCGATGCGATCTAATAAAGGCCCGGAAATCCGCGCTCGGTAACGTTGTACTTGCTCCATGGTGCATCGGCAACGGCCTTTAGAATCGCCTAAATAGCCACAGGGGCAAGGATTCATGGCGGCTACCAACTGAACTCGGGCCGGAAACTCGGCTTGCTGGGCCGCGCGGGAAATGATAATCCAGCCCGATTCCAGAGGCTCCCTAAGGACTTCCAGTACCCGCCGCTCAAATTCTGGCAACTCATCGAGAAAGAGCACGCCATGATGGGCCAAAGATACCTCTCCTGGCCGTGGCTGCCCGCCCCCGCCTACCAAGGCTACCCCGGAAGCCGTATGATGGGGCGCTCGGAAAGGCCGTTGGCGCCAGCGGCTAACATCAAAACCTTGGCTGCTGATAGATTGCACAGTAGCGCTTTCCAGGGCTTCGGCCTCGGCCATCTCAGGCAAAAGCCCTGGCAGACGGCTGGCCAGCATGGTCTTGCCAGTTCCCGGTGGACCAATCATTAACAGATTATGAGCCCCTGCGGCTGCCACCTCCAGCGCTCGTTTGGCATGGTACTGGCCCCGAATATCTGCAATATCCCCCTTTTTATCAGTAACCACTTTAAGGGGATTGGGAGTAAAGGGAGTTAATCGCGACTCACCTCGAAGATGTTGGCAAATCTCTAACAGATGAGAAACCCCTAATACTTCAACCTTGGACACGAGGACCGCTTCGGGAGCATTTTCTTCAGCAACCACCAGGCTACGACCCGCTTTTGCCGTTTGCAATGCGACGGGTAACACTCCACGGATACTTCGCACCTTTCCACTTAAGGCAAGCTCGCCGGCAAATTCATAAGCCTTTAACTCAGAGGAAGAAATCTGCCCCGAGGCCGCTAAAATACCCAAAGCAATCGCCAAATCAAAGCGCCCCCCTTCCTTGGGCAGATCCGCAGGTGCCAGATTTACCGTAATACGACGCGCTGGAAATTCAAAATGACAGTTAAGCAGCGCACCCCGCACCCTCTCTCTGCTCTCCTTAACAGCAGTTTCCGGCAGGCCCACAATAGAGAAAGCAGGGAGGCCATTTGAGAGGTGGACTTCCACGGTCACTAAAGGGGCATCCAGACTCGCCTGGGCCCGGCTATAGGCAATTGCTAGCGACATCTATGACATAGGGTATTTCTTGTCTATCTTGCAAAGACTCGCATTTCCCAAGGATTTTTGAGCGTCAGCCATATCTCCTCTATCTTCTCCTGCATACCTCTCCGAGGGCGTTATTTACTCATCTTTTAGATGAGGATAAGGTAATAATGCTCTTAAGCTCTCTAGGAGATAGTGTACATTGCTATTTTTTTAGCAGGAGCTGTTAAACGCTGGTCTCAATCCGAATCTATTCTATTAACTTCTCCTCTGGCGCTTTCTGGGATTCTTGTGGCGTTTTGGTAAGGTCGGCTTGCGCCTCAAGGGAAGCAACCTGGGTAGCCAGATGCTCTAACTTCATGCGGGTGCGTGCTAGCACTGCTTGCTGAAGATCAAATTCTTCTCGGGTTACCAAGTCAAATTTAGCGAAGGTACTACTCAAAACGGCACGAAAGTTTTTTTCTACATCCCTCTGAAAGTCCTGTAGGCCCGGCGGAACGGCATCTGCCAGCTTACGGGCGAGTTCATCCAAAAGCTTCGGTTCAATCATCGGCTTATCCCTCTATAGCCTAGCGTAATCACAAAAATTAAGTATATCCTACATCTTGCCCTTTTGAACCCTACCAAAATAAAGCACACGAAAATAGATTGGAAAGAATCGGCATCAATATCACCGTAATAAGAAATAAAATCCACTTCAAGTTCTGGCTGAGCGGATTATTATTCCTTGCCATCGGAATCCCTATGGACTGCGCACTGGCACAAGGCTTTGGGGAAACCATGGGATTGTTCAACGCTCTTACCGACACCAATCTTAATAAATCACAGCTCATGCAGTCTCTTGAACTAACAGTTGGCGGCTGGCTAGAAACTGGTTATACCTTCAATCCCGATGAGCCCAAGGACCGTTTTAATGGGCCTGTCATCTTTAATAACCGGGCTAATGAGCTTCTAGTAAACGAATTCTATTTATTTCTCGAAAATGATGTAAATATTGAGGGAGATCGCTGGGATTTTGGCGGGCGTGTCGATTTCCTTTTTGGTACCGATGCCCGTTTCACCCAAGCGACAGGGCTAGATAACAATATTATTGGCGACAATACTTTTCGCCTCTATAAGTTTGCTATCCCGCAACTCTACGCAGAAACCTTTGTTCCTTACGGTAAGGGTATCACGGTAAGGCTTGGCCATTTTTATACCCCCATCGGGGTTGAAACGGTGACAGCGCCTGGCAACTTTTTTTATTCCCATACCTATACAGCGGAATATGGTGAACCCTTCACCCATACTGGTTTTTTGATCAGCTACCCCCTAACCGATCATATCGGTCTCAGCGGAGGCGGCGTCTTGGGTTGGGATAATTTCTCCAAAGATCCTAAAAACTTAAATTTCCTGGGTGTCGCTAACTGGAACAGCGTCGATCAGCGAACATCTCTAAGTTTCACGATTATTACCGGCAATGTTTCCGGTGCAGGAAATGCTCAGAAAGATTCCGATCATAACCTTACTTTGTATAGCATAGTCATGAGTCATGACTTTACCGATTTTCTTCACTATACCTTTCAACAAACCCTAGGGGGAGGGCCAAGCATAATTAATACTCAGAAGTCGGGAAAATGGTTCGGCATTAGCCAGTATTTATATTTTAGCCTCAAAGAAACCCTAAGCACGGGATTACGGTTTGAATGGTTCCGCGATGATAAGGGTACTCGGGTCTTCATCAATGATCATTCTGGCTTTCCAATCTCCGCCGCTACAAACTATTTTGCTATCACTGCCGGCTTAAACTGGCGGCCACTAAAATGGATCACTGTCCGCCCAGAGGTGCGCTATGATTGGGCTACTGACTTTAATGCCTTTGATAATAACAGCGATAAAAATCAGTTTCTCGTCGCAGCGGATATCATCATCCGGTTCTGATCGCTTTATCTTCTCTTCTGGTAAAGCTCTGGCGGTGAAAAATCCAGAACGTGTGGATAGTCAACTCTTGTGGCCAAAATCAGCGCGCCTACCCGAGGTATTCGGGTAGGCGTTTTGGGCGCTTGACTATATGGCAAACGACTTCGCGTTCGCCAAAAAAAGCCCCAACGGGAAAACCGTCCGGACCCCAGACGCAGATCTGCTTGCGGCGACTCATTGAACAGGCAGATCTCGACAAGCCGGTAATACCTCACAAGTTACGTCACACAACTGCCGGAAGTTGGGGTCGAGTTGGTGGATATCCAGGCCTTGCTGGAACACGTAGATTTGTCGACGGCCCAGATCTACACTCATATGAGCGAGGAGTGGATAACAGGGGTGCCTCCTAGCAGTTTCCTAAAGCCCAGCGTGGCTTTTTTGGAGAAAGCCTGCCCTCCCTACCAAGCAAGTTTATACTTGTTTACATATGATCTCTAAACGATAAATCCTTACATAAACGGAGATAAAGCAGCCATGCCAATGCACAAAGCACGCGCTCTCGGAATCAACCATGTGGCCTTGGAAGTGGGCGATGTCGATGCGGCCTTGGATTTTTACGGCCAAATCGTCGATTTCAACTTGCGGGGACGCCATGAAGGAATGGCGTTCATTGACTTAGGCGATCAATTTATCGCCCTAATGAAAAAACGCACTCACACTCAAGAGCCGGATAAACAGCGCCACTTTGGCTTAGTGGTCGATGACAAAAACAAGGTCAAAAAAACGCTTGAGACGTTAAATATCGAAACTGTGCCTGGTGAATTCCTCGACTTCATTGACCCCTGGGGCAATCGGGTGCAAATCGTTCAGTACAGCGAACTTCAGTTTACCAAAGCGCCCCATATCTTACGGGGTATGGGATTCAAACAACTCGATAAATCCGATGAAGCAATACAAGCGCTTGCCAAAAAAGGAATGGCCCCGGAATAAACCTTTTAGGAACAACGAGAGCATTTGAACAAAACCTACGGGAATCTCCTTCCGAACTTTAAAGTTCAACGCAGGTTATATTGTAAAATACTAGACTTAATCTGACAGACGCACTATTAGAGGGCGAAGATTTCGCTGTCCGCTAATTCTGGTGCGAGGGAGGCATTTTCCTCTCCCTTTTCTCCCCTATGATAATACAGAGAGACACTTTTCTTTGGGCACATGCACGGTTTCCCTGAAGGTTTGCATAGGTATTTTACCCTAGCAATACCGGCCCGAACGCGGTCTTTAAGAAAGACTCAAAGCCCGGACTATCGGCACAGTTCTTCTCTAGCGCCTCACGCTTGGTGGCCAAGCGGGAATTCGCTAGCTTGAGAGCTGCCGCCTACACACTGGCACCTATGCACAGGACTCATAAACGGTAGAAGGCCAAATGGGGATAGCTCAATGCTAAGCAGTTCGGCGCTTTCGCAACCGACGTCGAGCAAGACTTTCAGCGACCAATGGTGCCTCTACGTAGCAGTCATCAATGCCGAAGTCCATGACAAAGACATAGCCATGTCCCTGCAAGAAGCGTCGAATGTCCATTCGAACTGGATACCGATTGTGCTCGACAGTAATCACCCGAACCCGATAAAGGTCGAATGGAAAGCTTTTTAGGATGCGCAATTCCGAGCCTTCAGTATCCAGGCTCCAGTAATCAATGACTCGCGGAGCCTTAAATTGCTTCAGTACCGATGATATGGTACGTGAAGGCTTTAAAACACTAGGTGGATTACCGCGTGCGTCCTTGGGAAGAGAATATATTCGAGCTGCATGGGCTAACAGCACAGGGTGATAGTCGTCGAGCACCCCTCCCAGGGTTCCTGCCTCGACGAAATCGACTTTCTCTTCAGTGTCATACAAACAACAATTGATACAGCATGTATTGCGGTTCTTAATCAAGGCATTGTAAAAACTTGCGTTGGGCTCGACGCATATGCCGCGCCAACCGTATCCGCTCTCCAGCAGATAGGTGTTGCTCGCGCTAATGCCATCAGATGCCCCTGAATCCAAGAAAAAACCATACCTGGGAAAGCCGAGTAGCTTCAACACGTATCGGTCCTGACCAAGTTGCGAATATTCGCCCATATCTGATTAGCCCGACACGGGTTACCGGCCTTGCCGAAGGCCCGCCGACCGCCATGATCGCACCTTCCGACCAGCCACGATGGGTGAGTGAGCCGCTCGGTGATGGGCGTCATTCTCTCGACGCCCATACAGCCAACTGACATTGATGCGATGATTCTGGTATCCTGGCTTGAATTCGACCTCCTGCGTTCCATGAAATAGATCAGCATTAAATACCACCGCCCTGTTTTGCCGATACGGAATGGTGATTGAGCTAGCTCCTTGTGAAGCAAGAAAGGGAAGAATAACGTCCGCTCTTCCATTATAGGTTACGAAGTCCCAATGCAGAGGCGCATCTACGTTGTAGATGGTCATACCGCCCTGGTCAGGGATCGTATTTGCAGAGTCAGGCGTAATCCAGAGATTGGCCGTCACAGCGGCAAAGTCCGCATGCATCGAGGATCCCGCGGGCAGATGCCGTGTATTCTTGAATGCCCATACTTGCGTCAGAGGATACCGCGGCAAGAATATCGCGGGAAGTTCCTCTCCCAGTTCTTCCGCGATTTGTATTAGCAGCGGACATGTGAAGCCATCGTGGAAGAACGCTCCAAGGCGCCCATGCGCGTAACGGTTAGCAAACCATATCGTTGACTCCAAACAGAACGCGCGAAGTTCCTCCAGCGCGTCCGCGGTCAGAAAGTCATCAATGACGGCAATGCCACTTCCGCGCTCGAGATACGTACGCTGCGCGCCGGCACGATCCCAAGACGGTGAAAGCGCCTTTTCAACGCACGGCGTTGCTCTGAGGTGGAGGATACGATTGTAGTATCGCCCAATCTGCTCGTAGTCATCCCCATCTAGCGGTTGCCGCCCACCGCCCCGCCGCCGCAGCCTAGCATCCGCGGCTTTATATCGTGGCAGCAACTCTTAAGAGTAATGCCGAATCAAGGATTCCTTTTTTGCCAAGGTACGTGAAATGCTCGATGTCGTGCCGCAGCTTAGGGTGAGTCAAGTAAGGCTTGATTGGTCGCTCGGAAGGAGCCTCGATGTTGGCGTCCCGGAACTCGGTATAATCCTGCGCCCCCCATCTTAACAACGCATATAATTCCGCAGCTTGCCCCGCGAGCCACAACGACCCACTTCGCATAGCTTCGGCAACCAACTTCTGAAGCCATGCTAGCGACTTCTGATCTTGCATAAACTCACGTGACCAGCATTGCAGAACTTCTCTCCGACGACTACGCTGCGTCAGCAAATCTCCGAAGGAACGAAGTGCCCCTTCATCACGAGGGTTCTCGCTCAGGACCTTGCGTAGCGTCTCGATACTGTCCATGATCCCGGATCAACTAGTCAATTACCAGTGACAGTAAAATCAGTAGTCGCCCAAATCATTCAGTACTCCCGTGGCTCTCAGCTGTAAGGCGTAGTCGACCAACGCCGAAAGCGTGGTTAGATACGCGAGGCGATCTTCGCCCCTCAATACCTGCTCAAAGCCTGCCGCGATCACCCCATCGGTAAAGGGTCCCGCAAATGTAGCATTGGTAAATATCGTACTAAGTGTCTCTGGGGACACAGGATCAGTCAAAGGCGCCGTGAATTGAGTGGTCGTTATGCCGGTAATTTCGGTATCTGGCATAAACGTTTGAGTGAAAGTGAGCGTCTCCGTGGCGATTGCTGTCTGTGTCTCTGGAGCGGTGGCTGTTTGCGGTGCCTCGCTCCCCTGGGAAGAAGTCCTTAATAGCGCAGAGAGAAGAATGAATACAATGTCATACCGCAACGGGACCTGCTGCCAAGAACTTTGAGTCAAGGAGAAGACAGTGTTTAAATCCTGAGACATGGCGGCGGCATGACTCAACTCCCGGAGAAACTGGCGCTCGTCAACTTTCTGTTGTTTGAAAGAGATCTTTAGCTGCTGCAGTATCCTCGGCGACGAGACAATTGAATAGATCAGGCGATTGGTAACATGTGCCGCGCCGGAATCGACTTTTTCCTTCTTGATGTATTCTGCGACAAGAGTCGTCGGATCCGTCACCAACTCTTCACGGAGCAAGAAGTCGCGCGAGACTTCTTGCATGAGTGCATGCATACGCCGATTCTGTGCCGCTTGCGTTAGAATGCTTTCGGTCATTGCTTTCCTCCGCATCATGCTCCCCTCAAACTCGATATGAGGAGAGAAACTTCAGTTCTATAAGCGAAGTAGTTCTCGCTCGCGTTCCGCCATTCGGGAAATTCACTTACCCTAGGCCACCGTACCTAGACAGGGGTTGTCGGCAAGGTCCCCATAGCAAGAGGGCTGCGGCGTGCTTCAAAACCCCATTCTATAGTTTAGTTATAGACGGAACTATATAGAGAAAGCAAGTTCTAGTAACAGCGATCATCAAGGTAAACGGCTCGGAAGATCGCGTCCATCTGCAAGGTAAACGGCTCGGAAGATCGCGTCCATCTGCTTATCGAGTAACTGCCGAAGCTCTCGATCAACGTGCTGGTGAACACTTTGAAGTCCACTTCCCCCCGCTGCATACGCTTTTTGAATACCCCTATTTCGTGTTTGAGTAAGGGTGCGGCTTTAATGATCGCGGTTGTATTTTGAATGCAGCGCAGGCGGCACCACTATCGAAACACTCAGAAAGTACATTCGTGGATAAAACACCCCCACCTAGAAACCACTTCACGATTCCCGCCCGCATCCCCACCTAAACGAGCGGAGATTATACGGATTTACGCTAAGTTTAAACAGAGTGTACACTTCTCTGTGGGCGTATGAGGAGAGCTCTTTAAATTATTAAATCATAAGCGGTAACCCCTCCTCATTCCCACGGTGTTTCTGATTTAAAACGCCACATATCACAACAAATAGATGGGGAATAACATGAATACTACTGCGATAAGCAAGAAAACCCGTCTCAATCCATGGCTGAGAGGATTGCTATTTCTGACCACCGCAGGCGGTGTACAGGCAGAGGATTTTAGAGAAACCACAGGACTGTTCGATGCCTTAACCGGCATCAGTATCAATGAAACAAAATTCATGCAGTCACTAGGAGTAACGATTAATGGCTGGCTGGAAGGCGGCTATACCATCAATCCAGATGATCCCCGTGATAACTTCAATGGACCCGTCACCTTTAATGACCGTGCTAATGAATTCATGGGAAACGAAGCCTATCTGTTCTTTGAACGCGGCGTGAATATCGAGGGAGATCGCTGGGACTTTGGCGGGCGAGTCGATTTTCTTTTTGGTACCGATACCCGCTTCACCCAGGCAGCGGGCCTAGATGACAACATCATCGGTGATGATACTTTTCGCTTCTACAAATTTGCCATCCCGCAACTGTACGTGGAAGCCTATGCTCCCTATGGCAACGGCATCACGCTAAAGCTTGGTCATTTTTATACGATCATCGGTAATGAAGTCGTGACGGCGCCTGGTAACTTCTTTTACTCCCATGCCTATACCATGCAATATGGCGAACCCTTTACCCATACTGGTTTTTTGGCCAGTTACCCCCTGACCGACAATATCAGCATCAACGGCGGCGGCGTTCTCGGTTGGGACAATTTTTCCAAAGATGGCGAGAATCTGAATTTCTTAGGTGGGGTAAGCTGGAGTAGCGATGATGCGCAGACCTCTTTAGCCGTCGCCATCATCACGGGCAATGTTTCTAATGTGGAGGGAACTTCTGATGATCCTGATAACAACCGCACCCTCTATAGCGTGGTCTTCAACCACGATATCACAGATCGGCTTCATTATACTTTTCAGCATGATCTAGGTATAGAACAGCATGCCATTAATAACAACAAATCGGCGGAATGGTTTGGTATCAATCAATATTTATTTTATGACATCAATGAAACCCTAAGCACGGGTTTACGGTTCGAGTGGTTCCGCGATGACGACGGCGACCGTGTCTTCGTCAATGACGGCGCCGGTCTCCCCGTCTCTGCCGCTACCAGCTATTTCGCCATCACCGGCGGGATAAACTGGCGGCCATTAAGATGGGTCACCGTTCGCCCAGAGGTACGCTATGACTGGGCCACCAATTTCAAGGCTTTTGACAATAACAGCGACAAAAATCAATTTGTCATCGCGGCGGATGTAATCGTTCAGTTTTAGTTAGCACCGCTCCAGCCACAGGATGATTTTTTTAGAGGGCCTTTCCTCCGCAGAAGTGCAAATTTTGCCTTAGCTTAAAGGCTGGTCTGGCGCAAAACTTATTTTTGAGCGCCAGACCAGCTTCCCCTCATGCAGTGGCTGCAACCAGCTTTTCCGCGTAGGAAGCTTTATGCGGAATATCCCAATCATAGCCTTTCAACATGTAGTCCCAGTAGAGGGGCGGGAGGCCGTATTTCTTCAGCCACCACCAGATCAAGCGGTTACTGCGTGGATTTAGTATCGGAAACGACGGGGTCACTTTACCGCCGTAGGAGAATTCAGCCAGGATCACACTGTGCAATGAAGTAGTCAATGGGCACGAGCCATAGCCATCGTATTTTGGCGCAAGTGACCTGCCGTTTATTAGTGCCAGAATGTTACGCACCACGACTGGAACCTGCTTGCGCACCGCTGCGGCGGTTTTGGCGTTACTTGTCGAACCCACATCGCCAAGCCCGAAAATATTACTGAAGCGGGGGTGTTGCAAAGTATTCTCATCCAATTCCACCCATCCCGCGGCACTGGCTAGGGGACTATTCTTAATGAAGTCAGGGGCGCTTTGAGGGGGCGTTACATGGATAAAATCAAAGGATTTATTAGTTTTTTCTTTGCTACCGTCAGCCCGAACCATCTCAAAAGTTGCAGTATGGCTGGGTCCATCTATGGCAACCAGATTACAGCCAAAATTCGGTTTAATACCGTAACCGGCTACCACTTTATCTAGAGCCTCGGCGAAAAATGGAACACCGAACATCGTGGGACCGGCATTGCAGAATTCCAGGTTAGCTTTATCGAGTAGCTTACGCTGGCGAAACCGATCCGCCGCTAGATACATCGCTTTTTGCGGCGCGCCAGCGCACTTGATAGGCATCGGCGGCTGGGTAAATAAGGCCGTGCCCCCCTGGAAATCCCGGATACATTCCCAAGTATAGCTTGCCGTACGCGGAGAATAATTGCTACTGACACCATTTTTGCCAAGAGTCTCTTCAAGTCCCTCGATTTTATGCCAGTCGAGTTGGATACCGGGGCAAACGACCAAATAATCGTAACTCACCGAGTTTCCCGAGCGCAATGTAACCGAATTGCTCTCTGGCTGAAAGGATTCGGCATAGTCGCGAATCCATTCTACCTCCTTAGGAATCAAATCCTGTTCTCGGCGCTTGGTCTTATTAAAATCGTAGACGCCGCCCCCCACTAGCGTAAATGCAGGTTGATAATAATGAACTTCACTAGGCTCGATAATAGCAATGTCCATGGTTTTATCCTTACGACGCATATTGGCTGCCACTGAAATACCAGCAGCGCCACCGCCCACAATGAGCAGTCTATGATGAGTCCGGGGCATGATGAATTTCTCCTTAGATGATTATCCTATAGGGTATAGCATTATCTAGTAATATATTTTGAACGCGGATCAATTGGCGTTCTGCTCAGCTGCCCGCCATGCGTCATAACCACCCGCTATTAGCACCGCATCCGTATAACCCAGGCACTTGAGCGACCAGGCAGCCAATGCCGCACGCCCACCCGTTTGGCAGTACAGCATAATGGGGACATTGGGATCAGCAAGCTCCGCAGTATTACCTAAGCGAAACTCTAAAACACCACGCGGTACATTGATAGCGCCAGGCAAATGACCCGCCGCGAATTCTTCTGGCTCCCGCACATCAATAATGGCTGTTTTACCATCGCCCAACCTTTGCTTCACGGTGGCAACGTCAATTTCACGGACCTGCTTCCTAGCCTCCTGTACTAAATCCTGTGGCGTGCTGACGCGTTTCTCGCCCATCATCATAGTATCCTGGCGAATTTCTTCCTCGGTCAAGCCACAGCGCCTGTTTGCCGGAACAGCTTCATCAATACGCTGAGGTTTGGGCAGATTTAAATTATTCATGATCTCAATGAACTCAGAGCGGGTTTTGCCCGCAAGACGTCCATTGCGAGTACGCTCCTGCTCAATGGAGCTGACCCAGCGGCCATTGTAGTCGTGCCCCGGATAAACGATGGTTTCGCCGGGCAAGGTAAACAATTTTTGGGTAATCGAATCGTACAATACGCCTGGATCGCCGCCTTGAAAATCGGTGCGCCCGCAACCGTTGATAAGCAGCGCATCGCCAGTAAACACCCGATCACGCCACAGATAGGAGACACTTCCAGGCGTATGGCCGGGGGTGGCAAGCACTTTAATCTCCTCGCCCTGACCAAAAGCCAATACAACGCCATCTTTGAGTTGATAATCAGCGTATTGCGCGCCGCAGGCTTGTCCAATTCCCGTCTTGGCCCCAGTACGCTGGCGCAATAAACCACTAGCGGTGATATGATCAGCGTGGGCGTGGGTTTCCAAAGAATATTTCAGTTTAAGAGCGTACTTATTAAGCAGATTTAGATACTCATCAACGCGGGTATTCACTGGATCAATAAATACTGCTTCTTTAGTAGCCGGATCACCAATAAGATAAGTATAGGTCGAGGATTCAGGGTCAAATAACTGCCGAAAGATCATCATGCACTCCATTAGGCTGAATTGGTAACCACGATTTCACGAGACTTTGTATTAACGAGAATAATACAAAGTTAGTGCCAATGTCGTTGGCATTACCCAATAAGCTGAAAAATAAAGAAAAATCTATTTTTCTGGCTGCTCCAAGCCTGGTTCGTTTCAACATAGGCTTTAATTTAAAATAATAACTGATACAGTATTTCATAAATGAAACGTTCAGAATAGCTTCCCCTGGTCCGCTGGCTCGCTTTCTTTGATTCCAGACAGATTTTGCCGGCATCGGCCAATTTCATCCCCAAGGTGGCGGTTTTTACCGTGGACGAAAACCGCAAGTTCATTTTTTGGAGTAAAGGCATAGAAAAATTCCTCCGCGACATGCTCACAGAGGAGGCACGTTGAAAGCAGGATTGGGTTTCACGGTTGGCCCTGTCGAATTTCCGAACCGTGATCTGGCTACGGATATGCTTCAAATTCTCCAAAGCACCGCATCCGGTGTCTTTGGCTTTTTCGTCAAATCGCTTGGAAATCACATGATTTTGATGGCTTCTAGGCCGGGCTTTCCTGCGGCAAATTTTCTTCAGAGGCAATTTTGGTGATCCACACATCCACGCCGGTAAAGCTAGACGGGTCTATGGAGGGCGCTTCCTTCCCGCCCTAAACGACGGGGCTTCCACGTTCGTACCAACTTGGAGGTTTAAGTGATGAAACACGAAGATATCATATCCACCAATGGAAAAGCGATCATTGAAACAGAGAGCTTGCCCATAAAATTATGGTTGGAAAAGGATCAGGTGGAAGAGGGAGCACTGGAGCAGGCGCGAAACCTTGCAAATCTTCCATTTGCCTTCAAGCACATTGCTATCATGCCTGATACCCATCAAGGCTACGGCATGCCCATCGGTGCTATATTGGCCACCAAGGGGGCCATTATACCCAATGCTGTCGGTGTGGATATTGGGTGCGGCATGTGTTCCTTGCGAACCAATCTCAAGCATATCGAAACGCCAAAGCTGAAAGAGATCATGGGTATCATCCGCAAGACTGTTCCCGTGGGCTTTGAGCACCACAAAACGCGTCAAGACGAAACATGGATGCCTGAAAGAAAGGGGGAATTACCCATTGTTGAGCAAGAGTATGAAAGCGCTCTTTATCAGATCGGTACCTTGGGCGGGGGCAATCATTTCATCGAAATACAAAAGGGATCAGATGGCTATATCTGGATTATGATTCACTCCGGCTCCCGCAACATCGGTTTTACGGTGGCCAACCATTACGATGGCGTGGCGAAAAAGATGAACCAGGACGCCGGCGAGGACGTGTCTCAGGAACTGGCATATATTCCCGAAACGTCTGCATATTTCCAACTGTATTGGAACGAAATGAACTATTGCCTCGAATTTGCGCTGGCCAACAGAAAACTGATGATGGAACGGGCCAAGTTAGCGTTTACCGAGATTCTACCCGAGGTCGAGTTCGCGGATTTTATCAATAAACCTCACAACTTCGCGGCCGAGGAAAAACATTTTGGAGAGTGGGTTATCGTTCATAGAAAAGGCGCGACCCGAGCCCGAAAAGGAGAATGGGGAATGATCCCCGGCTCCCAGGGCACACGGTCTTTTCTCGTGAAAGGGAAAGGAGAAGCCCAGTCTTTCGAATCATGCGCGCACGGTGCCGGAAGAATCATGAGCCGAACAAAGGCACGCAAAACGCTAGATCTGAAGGAAGAGGTAAAGTCATTGAAAGACCGAGGAATACTGCACGCTATCCGCCACCGCAAGGATCTGGATGAAGCGCCGGGATCTTACAAGGACATCGATGAGGTGATGGCAAACCAGGTCGATCTGGTCGACGTGCAAATCGAGCTGCAACCACTGGCTGTCATCAAGGGTTAACCCCCTGTGCCAGGAGTTTACGGGCCGGGCCTCTCGCAGGCCGATATCACAGGATAGATTTCCAGTGATATTATTTTGTGCCTTCCCTTAAAGCGGTAATCGAAACGCCACCAGCGAGCGCCGTTGGGCTTGCGGGGCCTGTTTTGCGGTTTGGTATTGCAAATGGAGACATCGGTTAGCGCCATGACGGTACTCCTTTTTCAGTGATTGGAATACCGCGAAGGTTAGCCCCTGTTACATTTGGATAGCAATAGCCTATTTAGGCTACTTTGGACAATAAAAAAGCCAGAAACTTTTGTATCTACTTGCTTTCCGTCCTTCCTTGTACTTTCTTGGCCCTTTTTAGCCCCAATGCCACCCCCGGCGCTTTGCTCTTGCGGATTTCTCCAAGCCCATGAATGAGGTACTGACGGAGTAAACGGTAGTTCAAGGGTTCGTCTTCATCGAGGCAAGTAAACCAGTGTTCGATCAGCCTTCAGGCTGCTTTCGGATCAAAACCGTATTGGAGAGTCCCCAGGTCTCCGTTAATTTGCGCGTCGGTATAGTCATAATTCATAACGGTTCTCTCCTTTTAGTTGAATGAAGAAGTACGCTGACCAGCGGCAAGGGTTGCCGGTAATTTCCACTCCCCCTGGATTGAGGCGTAATCCGACGGTGAATTCAAGTTCAGATTGACTTGCAACAGCCGTTATCAAGTTAACGCGCTTTCATCCGAGAACCTCTCAGGTAGTATACTACTGCGCAGGGAAAAGCTTGACAAACAAAACGTTAGTCCTCCGAGAGGGAGGAGAAATGGGGGCTGAGGGTAAACGCCTGGCGCCCCCTCTCCTTTAACAAGCGCAACATGACGAGAAGCAAGAAGCAAATAGATAAACGCCTGGCGCCGCAAGCACCACGCTCTTCAAAGCACGCTCCCCGGCGCTTGGGGATAGGCTTTCTTGCGCCGCCAGCAAAACTCCCATAAACGCCGCTGATGACCTCCTCCAACCAGCATCCAGAGCAGGTAGCCCGTGATCGGATTGACCTTCAACTCCAGGCAGCCGGCTGGGTGGCGCAGGATAGTCAAGCCCTTGACTTTAATGCCGGTCTGGGCATTGCGGTGCGCGAATATCGGACCGATGCTGGTCCGGCGGACTATGTGTTGTTTGTAAACCGGCGGGCGGTCGGGGTCATCGAGGCCAAGCCCGAGGCTTGGGGACAGAAAATTACCACCGTCGAGGAACAGTCCACGGGGTATGCCCACGCCACCCTCAAATGGGTCAACAACCAAGCGCCGCTGCCCTTTGTGTACGAAAGCACCGGCATTATCACCCGCTTTACCGATGGCCGCGATCCCAAGCCCCGCTCCCGCGAGGTCTTCAACTTCCACCGTCCGGAGAGCCTGGCCGAATGGCTGACTCAGCCTGCTTCCCTGCGCGCCCGGCTGCACGCCCTGCCGCCGCTAGCGCGCGTTGGCCTGCGGGCTTGTCAGATCACGGCCATTGAAAACCTGGAAGCCTCCTTCAAGGCGGATCGGCCCCGCGCCCTGGTGCAGATGGCCACCGGCGCCGGCAAGACCTATACCGCTATTACCGCCGTGTACCGGCTGCTCAAACACGCCGACGCCAAGCGCATTTTATTTCTGGTGGACACCAAAAACCTGGGGGAGCAGGCCGAGCAAGAATTCATGGCCTTTCTGCCCAACGACGATAACCGCAAGTTCACCGAGCTCTACAATGTCCAGCGCCTCAAGTCGTCTTTCGTGGCCCGGGACAGCCAGGTCTGCATCAGCACCATCCAGCGCATGTACGCCCTGCTCAAGGATGAGCCTTTGGATGAAGCCGCCGAGGAGAACCACCCCGCCGAGCGCCGGCTAAAACCCAAGCAATCCCTGCCGGTGGTCTACAATGGCAAAATCCCGCCGGAGTTTTTCGATTTCATCATCATTGATGAGTGCCATCGCTCCATCTACAATCTGTGGCGGCAGGTCATCGAGTATTTCGATGCCTTCCTGATTGGCCTGACCGCCACCCCGGATAATCGCACCTACGGCTTTTTCCGCAAGAACGTGGTCAGTGAGTACGGCCACGAACAGGCCGTGGCCGACGGCGTCAATGTGGGCAATGAAGTCTATGTGATTGAGACTGAGCGGACCCGGCAGGGCGGCACCCTCAAGGCCCATCAGCAGGTGGAAAAGCGCGAGCGCCTCACCCGCAAGCGGCGCTGGGAAACCCAGGACGAAGAGCAGGCTTATGCCGCCAAGCAACTGGACCGGGACATCGTCAACCCGGATCAAATCCGCACCGTGATTCGCGCCTTTAAGGGAAAGCTGCCTGAGATCTTCCCCGGTCGCAAGGAAGCACCCAAGACCCTTATTTTCGCCAAAACCGACAGCCATGCCGATGACATTATCCAGACGGTGCGGGAGGAGTTTGGCGAGGGTAATCCCTTCTGCAAGAAGGTGACCTATCAGGCCAAGGAAGACCCCAAATCGGTGCTAGCCCAGTTCCGCAACGATTATTATCCCCGGATTGCCGTCACGGTGGATATGATTGCCACCGGCACCGATGTAAAGCCCCTGGAATGCCTGCTGTTTATGCGGGATGTCAAAAGCCGCAACTACTTTGAGCAGATGAAGGGGCGCGGCACCCGGACCCTGGATGCCGATAGCCTGAGGAAGGTCACCCCCTCGGCCGCCACCGCCAAGACCCACTATGTCATTGTGGATGCCATCGGCGTCACCCAATCCCTGAAAACCGCCAGCCAGCCCCTGATCACCAAGCCCTCAGTGTCCCTCAAGGATTTGGCTATGGGGGTGATGATGGGCGCGCGGGACGAAGACACGGTCTCTTCCCTTGCCGGCCGCCTGGCCCGCCTCGACCAACAGCTTAACGACAAGGACAAGGCCCGCATTCAGGAAGCCGCTGGCGGCATGGCTTTAACCGATATCGTCGGCGCCCTCGTCCAGGCCATGGACCCGGACCGGATTGAAGAGAAGGCTCGGCAAATTACCGGCGTTGGCGAGCTAGGCGATAGCGCGCGGGAAAAGGCCCGGGACCAATTGGTAGGCCAAGCAGCCCGGGTTTTCACCGGCCCCTTGATTGCGCTTATCGATGGCATCCGCCGGGACAAGGAACAGACCCTCGACCATGACAATCTGGATACCCTGCTCCGCGCCGGGTGGGCGGGGGATAGCACCGAGAACGCCAAGACGCTGGTCCAGGAATTTGCGCAGTATCTGAACGAGCACCGGGACGACATTGAGGCCCTAGCTATCTACTTCCAGACACCCGCCCGCCGCGCCGAGGTGACCTACGCCATGATCAAAGCGCTCCTGGAGCGGCTCAAGCAGGACCGCCCCAAGCTTGCCCCCCTGCGGGTCTGGCAGGCTTACGCGCACCTAGATGACTATCAGGGGGACCACCCCATCAGCGAGCTGACTGCCCTGGTGGCGCTCATTCGCCGGGTCTGCGGGCTGGACTCCCAGCTATCTACCTATGCGGCCACCGTGCGCCGCAATTTCCAGCACTGGATCATGCACCGCCACAGCGGCGCGGGGGAGAAATTCAACGAAGAGCAGATGGCCTGGCTGCGGATGATTCGCGATCATATCATCAGCTCTTTCCATATCGAGCAGGATGATCTGGAGATGGCGCCCTTTGATGCCCAAGGGGGTATGGGGCGGATGTATCAGTTATTTGGGGACAGGATGGACGAGGTGATGGGGGAGTTGAATGAGGCGCTGGTTGCGTGAACAATAATAGCTTACCGCATAGCTGGAATTCAGCGTCATTGAGCGACCTAATTGTATTTGCAATTGGCGGGGACTGGGGGAAAGAACCCAGTTTCGGCGATCTCGAATATGTTGATGTCCGGTGTATTCGCGCTTCTGAGCTTCACAATTGGGATCAGGAGAAAGGTCGTACAGCAGCGCCCCGACGTATCAAAAAATCCAGCCTTGCGTCTAGAAAATTAATGGACGGTGATATTCTTGTTGAGATTTCTGGGGGAGGCCCCGAACAGCCAGTAGGACGAACGGTTTTAATCGAAAAATCCGTGCTTCTCCAAAATCCTGAGATACCAAAAATTTGTACTAATTTTTTTCGCCTTATTCGACCTGCGTATGAAATATCATCGGCTTACTTAAATAATTATCTTCGCTATTTCTATAAAAGCGGCAAGGTTGTCAGATATCAAGCTGGCAGCAATAATCTTCGAAATTTGAAGTTTAATGATTATTTGAGAATTTCTGTCCCACTTCCTCCCCTAAACGAACAACAGCGCATCGTCGCCAAAATCGAAGAACTCTTCTCCGAACTGGATAAAGGCATCGAAAGCCTCAAGACCGCCCGCGAGCAATTGAAGGTCTATCGCCAAGCGGTGCTCAAACATGCCTTCGAGGGCAAGCTCACCGCCCGGTGGCGGGAGGAGAACCAGGACAAGCTGGAGTCGCCCGAGCAACTCCTCGCCCGCATCCAGCAGGAGCGTGAAGCCCGCTACCAGCAGCAGTTGGAGGAATGGAAGGCCGCCGTCAAAGCGTGGGAGGCAACGGGGAAAGAGGGGAAGAAGCCGGGGAAGCCTAAGAAGCCTTTAGCTATAAAGATTAACAGTTTTACAACACCTAAAAATTTTCCAAACGGCTGGATCAGTATTCAACTCCGAGAGTTGTTTGAATCAGCTCAAAATGGATTAGCGAAGAGAGAAGGTATCTCGGGTAAACCAATTCCTGTAATTAGGCTAGCTGATGTTAAAAATCAGGAAATAGACGGCTCAAATTTAAGATCTATAAAACTCGACGATATAGAAATCCAAAAATATGAACTCAGCAGGAATGATCTTTTATGTATCCGAGTAAATGGCAGCCCGAACCTAGTGGGACGAATGATACTGTTTAAACACGATAATGTAATGGCCTACTGCGACCATTTCATTCGGTTTCGGTTCTCACAGGGAGTAGTGCTACCAAGCTATATTCAAATGCTTTTCGATACCCAGATTGTTCGTCGCTACATTGAGTTAAACAAAGTATCAAGCGCGGGACAGAATACGGTAAGCCAGACGACCATTAGCGCTCTTGCAATTCCTTATTGCTCTCTAATGGAACAGAAAATAATTGTGTCAAGGTTGGAAGAACAGCTTACGGCAATATCAGCAGTCAAGGCAGAAATAGAGAGAAATTTACAAAGATTAGAATCCCTCCGCCAATCCATCCTCAAAAAAGCTTTTTCCGGCCAGCTTGTCCCCCAGGACCCCAAAGACGAACCCGCCTCCAAGCTGCTGGAACGTATTCGCGCCGAGAAGGAAAAAATGTCCAGCCCAACGCGGCGCGCCCGGAAGCCCAGAAGGAAAACCGGGATCGAAAAGGGTACCTCAGACGAGGCAATCATGGGCAGATCGAGTATAAAGGAAAGGATGATGAAATGACGAGGAACCCCCATGTTACTAGATGAGCTGCGTGCTAACAAAGAGGCCATCGCCGCGTTGGGGGGCCAGTATGGGGCCCGCCACATCCGGGTTTTTGGCTCCGTCGCCAGGGGCGAGGAACGGCCCGATAGCGACGTGGATTTGCTGGTGGAATTCCCCCGGGGTTATGATCTGTTCGCGCAACGCTTGCCTTTAACGGAGCGATTGGAGGCGTTGCTCCAGCGGCGGGTGGAAGTGATCCCGGAACATGAACTCAACAGGCACCTTCGCGACCAGATAGTGAAGGAAGCGGTGGTCCTATGAACACCGCCTCCATCATTTCCAAGGTCTGGAGCTTCTGCACCACCCTGCGCGACGACGGCGTGGGTTATGGGGATTACCTGGAACAGCTCACCTACCTCATTTTCCTCAAGATGGCGGATGAATACAGCCAACCGCCCTATCGCCATGAGGTGGGGATTCCGCCGGAATATAACTGGCAGAGCCTCAAGACCAAGCGGGGGGCGGAGCTGGAAGGACACTATATCGCGTTGCTGCGAGCGCTGGGCACGCGGCCGGGGATGCTCGGCCAAATCTTTACCAAGGCCCAGAACAAGATCCAGGACCCAGCCAAACTCTACCGCCTCATCAAGATGGTGGACGGCGTTCAATGGGTGATGATAGGGGCCGACATCAAGGGCGATATCTACGAAGGGCTGCTGGAGAAAAACGCCGAAGACACCAAGTCCGGGGCGGGCCAGTATTTTACCCCCCGCGCCCTCATTAAAGCGATGGTGGAATGCGTGCGCCCCGAGCCGGGCAAGACCATCGCCGATCCGGCCTGCGGCACTGGCGGATTTTTCCTCGCCGCCTACGATTTCCTGAGCGATCCCAAGCACTATTCCCTCGATAAAGCGCAGAAGGCGTTTCTCAAGCATCAGACCTTCCACGGCAACGAGATCGTCGCCAATACCCGGCGCTTGTGCCTGATGAATATGTTCCTCCACAACATCGGGGAAATCGACGGGGAGAGCGCCATCTCCCCCAATGATGCCCTGGTGGCCCCCAGCGGCCAGAGCTATGATTATGTGCTGGCCAATCCGCCCTTCGGCAAAAAGAGCGCCATGAGCTTCACCAACGAGGAGGGAGAGCAGGAGAGCGACGATCTGACTTACAACCGCCAGGACTTCTGGGCCACCACTTCCAATAAGCAACTCAACTTCGTTCAGCACATTCGCGCTCTGCTCAAGTCTACCGGCAAGGCGGCCGTGGTGGTGCCGGATAATGTGCTATTCGAGGGCGGCGCCGGCGAAACGATCCGCCGCAAGCTACTGGAAAACACCGATCTGCATACCATCCTGCGCCTCCCCACCGGTATCTTCTATGCCAAGGGGGTCAAGGCCAATGTGCTTTTTTTCGATAACCGGGAGGCCAGCCCGCGCCCGTGGACGAAGGAAGTGTGGTACTACGATTATCGCACCAATGTCCACCACACCCTGAAAAAGAAGCCTATGCGCTATGAGGACCTGGCGGAGTTTATCGCCTGCTATCATCCAACCAACCGGCATGAACGCCGGGAGAGCTGGCATCCGGAGAAAAATCCGGAAGGCCGCTGGCGCAAATTCAGTTATGCGGCGCTGGCCGCCCGGGACAAGACCAGCCTGGACCTATTCTGGCTTAAGGATAAAAGCCTGACGGATCTCGACAATCTTCCCGAGCCCGAGGAGCTGGCGGAAGCGATCATCGAGAACCTAGAAGCGGGCCTGAACAGCTTCCGGGAAGTGCTGGCAGGGCTGGCGGCAGGGGGAAATCAGGGATAAATGAACACAGAGCCATTATTTTGCCGCCTCTCCTCAAGCCGTATTGCTGAGTTGATTGCCACTGCCTGCCCAGCATTCCATCTGTTATGCGGGACCCGGCATTCAGCTTGAACCGGTAAAAGCCATGGCCGAAGCAGCCAAGCGTCTCGGGCCGGAAGCTATGGCCGGTCATCTCTTCCTTGGCTACTCCCATGCGCCGCATCACGGCAAGAATGGCGTTACCACTCATGCTCCGCGCACTCGGGAACGCGTAGCGCCCGCCTTCGGTAAAGGGGCGCAGCTCGTCCAGGATAACTACGGCCTGGCGGGAAAGGGGCACGATATGGGGCATATTGGTCAAAGTGTTGACTCTTGTCAAACAGCTTTTTGGCCTTATCACCAGGCTTGGCGTTACGAATCGTAGTATCTGTCAGTGGCATGGGGGCAACTCGCTTGCCCCCAATTGCCCCCGGATGTCAATGAATGTTGCTGGCCTTCCAGAGACCAAAAACCCACAAAAAAACCCGCTGTTATGCGGGCTTTGGGATGTTTCTGGATTTCGCTGGATGTTCAATTGGTGGAGGCGGCGGGAATCGAACCCGCGTCCACAAGTACTCCGCCTTCGGTTCTACATGCATAGCCCAGTCATTAATTTAACCGCCTGCTACCCGACGGGCAAGGAAAACACACGGCGATCCCAGTAAAGTTTTAGCGGGTCCACCCTGGGAGAGCTTCACCGCGATCTTGTGAGAATCGACGCCTGAAATCTGAACGCACAAGCACGGCTTCAGTCAGACGGCACCCTACTGGGTTTTAAGCAGCGAGTGCGTAGTTGTCGTCGTTGGCAACTATAATGTTGCAGCGTGATTAACGAGGTCACTGCACCTCGGCATGCCCCTTAGGTTTTGCTACCCGTGTCGAAGCCAGGTCGCCCCCTCAGGAATCGGTTAAGAAAAATTTTTGTTACTATGGGCAAGAGGCCGTATCGCTACCTTTCATCAGAAATCCAGCCAGCCTTTCAACCTACTCTATGAGACAGTGTAACCAAAATAGAAGTTCCCTGCCAAACAGAGTTAATGGACTTTTAATAAACGCTCTTTCTGCCGCGTCCATTCCTTTTCTTTTTCAGTAGCACGTTTGTCATACTTCTGCTTACCCTTGGCTAAGGCAATTTCCAGTTTTACGCGCCCTCTTTTCCAATATAAGGTCAAGGGGATCAAGGCATAGCCCTTGCGTTCCACCGCCCCGATGAGTTTACGCAGTTCCTTGGCATGAAGTAGCAGTTTTCGGGTTCGCAAAGGGTCCGGATGAATGTGGGTCGAAACGGTGTTCAAAGGACTGAGATGGACACCGAACAGCCATACCTCCCCTCCTTTAAGAAGGCAATAGCCTTCATTCAACTGTACTCGTCCTGCCCGCAGACTCTTGACCTCCCAGCCTTCAAGTACAAGGCCCGCTTCATAACGCTCCTCAATGAAATAATCATGGCGCGCCTTGCGGTTCAAAGCAATGATATTACTTGGATTACCAGACGGTTTCTTTTTGCTTTTAGCCATAACTATCAGTATAACCTAGCATTTTATTATGGCTGCTTCAAATTTAGCTGTCAGAAGAAGCGCGCTTTGATTCTGTCCCCTAGGGTCTAGGTTCTCTAAATTATAACCTACCGAATACAATAAGCACTACTGCATAATTTATTATGCAAAATTCTAAATATCATTGCAGCATTATCCCGTTGCTTGTCTTAGGTTGACCTTTCTGCTTGGGGAAAATTGGGTTTTCTAACAATTGCGATTAAATGAGCCCCTGTCAAGGCTTAAACCGCTTGCTGCGTGGTGTTTAGTGGTTTTGAGGGGATTAAATTATGCGGTAAATCTGAATGATCAACGTCATACACATGCGCCATTTTTTCAATGGCCCATTGCAATAAATAATCATGCTCGGTGAGCGGATAAGTATAGCGAAATTCATCTAATAGACTAATTGTTCGTTTGACTATTCCTATTGTATACAACAAATTTCTTATCCGCCAAGGTAAGGGTGAATGTAGAAAACGCATTAATTTAAATGAACGATTATTGAGCAATGTATCTTTACAACTTAGATTTTTTAGCCAGATCTGGAAATCTGCATACGAATTCTGGCTAAGTAGTTGTTGCAGCGGCCTGCCATGCACTAATGATACGTTGGGAGTAGCGTTGAATGGCTGCCCAACCGCTTTCTTTTCTTGACCAAACATTTCTCTTGGCACACCCGCCTCTTCAACAACCCGCCTTGGAATCGGTCGATCATATGCGCCACCAACCGACCAAGGTTTCATTTCGGGTGAATTGGATATCTCCGATATTATCGTCTGACGGGTTGCACCAATACACGGTATCGGTAAATGAATAAAGCCAGTGCGAAGGCGGAATTCCAGCAAAGAAGAGCCACTGGTATCACCACGGATCATATCGCCGTCAGCTACTTTCTTTTTATTTCGTTGCCATACCTTATCACCATGGAACCCTGTAAAGAGCAATGAATTGGCCAGTTTGGGCTCAGCATCGGCAAGTATCACATCATTGCCGCCCGTTCCGGATGCAAGGAACTCAGCTTCTGGATAATCTGCTGATTTTAAATATTGATCTCTGCGAAACTCGCACACTATTAGCCCCAAACGATCGCCAATCGGTGCACCGCTATCGTCAAGGTTTGTAAATTCGTTTAAATCATCCCGTGCATTTGCGATAGTCAAGCAGGTTTTGCATCCGACCTTCTTGGCCAGAACGGCCGCAGCTGAAGAATCGTAGCCAGAAGAAATTGTCGACACAGGATGGTATTTTATTTTCCGTTTAGGGTCCCGGGCATTCTCTGCCAGCGCCGAAACAGTATTACTCAGAAAATCGCTAAAACTAGCAAAATCCTCGCCAATAACGGGAAGTTGTCTTGGGATAACTCGCACGTCCAAGTCGGTGCTAATTTCAAGATTAGCGATACGCGCAAGGTAGATTTTGCGTTTTGAAAGGGTTTTGATCCACTTACGCATTTTATTTTTGCCGCCAATGTAGCTGGACAAGTCCCTCACATAGAAAGGGTTGCAGGGATCTAACCGGTCTCCTAGTTGATTTAGTAAGAAAACCAGTGAATTAGATAGAATAATTGAATGTTTACATCTCGTGTAGTGGATACGATCCAGGCTGTGTGAGGGGGTCGAAACAATGAATGTCGAGCCACGGATACGCCCCCCTGTCCCCATGAAAGTATCTGTTTTATCAAAGGCGTAATCAATAAACGCACCACTCCAGGCACCTTCAACAAAACCCAAATCACTGGTTTCGACATTAGCGCCATGCAGTAAAACAGCTTGGCTATTTTTATGTATCAGCAAACACCATGCCAAAGATGGCGCCGAAACTTTCAACCATCAGAGAGAATTCTTCTAGGTTAGTAAATATTTAAGAAACAATGGGGTAAAAATAAGCGATTATTACATTAATAAAGGATAATTCAATGCTTTTGCATTGAGATTCCTGCCAAAAGTATGGCGAAATTAGGCCGGTGGAACCACCAAAATTTCATTTACCCATGCATACTTTCGCTGTAAATTAAAGAGAATAAAGCTCCTAATATTATGTTATTCTCGAAAGATATTGTCGCATTTATCGGTTAGATTCCGTACCCTAATTCAGGTACCGGAGGATTTAAATATGGGCGATGGGTAAGGATATCCATCCTAACTTATCTCACTCGTTTTATTACCCTGATAGTGGTTATTATTATATTTCTTGATGCGAGTGGTGCTCTAAATCGATTAAACTATACGTTCTATGACTACATTAAACCGCAGCGCGTTAGTTCCCCATTCTCCGGCTGAAATGTTTGCCCTCGTGGATAATATTGAATCTTATCCAGAATTTCTTCCGTGGTGTCGCGCCACTGAAATCCACAGCCGCGATGCAGACGAAGTTTATGCTACTATTGAAATCGCCCGTGGGGCGCTCCATAAATCGTTTACCACCCATAATCGAATGCAAAAAAACAAGATTATTGAGATGCGTTTAGTCAAGGGACCTTTCCATCATCTAGAAGGTTTTTGGCGTTTTGATCCCATCGGGGAGACCGAGGGCTGTCGGGTCTCACTTGCCATGGAATTTGAATTCTCAAACCGGCTCATTAGTCTGGCTTTCGGTCCCATATTTAGCGAAATCACCGCATCGCTCGTTGATTCTTTCTGCAACCGGGCCAAGGATTGCTATGGTCAACGTTAAAATGATGACCGTTGAAGTGGCCTATGCCCGTGCTGATAAGCAAGTTATCCTTAAAGCATCCGTGCCTGAAAATACCACTTTGGAAGCTGCCATCCAGGCATCAGGTATTCTGGAACAGTTCCCCGAAATCGATTTGGACAAAAATAAAGTAGGCATTTTTGGCAAATTGGCCAAGCGGGATGCACCCCTTTGCCTCGGTAACCGGATAGAAATCTACCGGCCCCTCATTGCTGATCCCAAGCAAGCTCGCCGGGAGCGAGTCGCTAAAGCTCGGCAGGCAAAGCACGAATAATTCATTTCACACTCAGTCTAATTAGATATCTTAGTTAGTTGATTTCGCTCTCCAGGGCAGGCGGTAAAGCGGTGTCTTTATTACGCTTCTGCAAATTTTCTTTTGTATCCTCATCCTCAGAAGAGTCGCTAAAATCCAGCATATCCATCAAGCTTCCTAACAAGCCCTCATCCTCTTGGCGCGGCGGCACGGAGATTGACACGGGACCTTCTCTTCGTTCCTGTTGTAATCCCCTCTGGGGACCTATTTCAACGTCTCCACCTACATAGGAAAGCTTACCTTCCTCAAACCACATAGTAATGGTGCGTTGCTTCCGGCGCTCGTTACCCGGCTTGAAGCTATAAATATAGTACCAGCGGTCGGGATGGAAGCTATCAATTAGTAGAGGATTACCTAACACGAAGCTCACTTGCTGCTTGCTCATCCCTGGGCTTAGCTTCTCCAGCATCTCTTGAGTAATAACGTTACCTTGCTGGACATCAATTCGATAAACACCCGGCAAACGCTCAATACTACATCCGCTCAGCACAATACTTGCACATCCAACGATAAAAATGAGAAGCTTAAACATTATTTATTATATAATAGACAGTTAAGGATTCGTTAACGGTTGCTGTCCTTCTAGTAACGGAGAGCGATGATATCTGGCAGTACACCCCCTAAGAACATTCTATGATGAGGACCCATATCTTGGAAAGCCAAGACCTGCGCAAAGCCGGCCTTAAGGTAACCTTACCACGCCTTAAAGTGCTGGAAATCCTGGAAAGTAGTTCTCAGCGCCATATGAGCGCGGAGGATGTTTATAAAGCCTTGCTTGATCAAGGTGAAGAAATTGGGCTTGCTACCGTTTATCGCGTACTTACCCAATTCGAAGCTGCTGGCCTTGTTTCCCGTCACTATTTTGAAGGAGGCCAGAGTGGTGGCGTCCATTCCGTATTCGAAATGGATAGTGGCGAGCACCATGATCATTTATTATGTGTTCGCTGCGGTAAAATCGAAGAGTTCGTAAATGAAATTATCGAAAAGCAGCAAGAAGAACTTGCTCGTAAAGCCGGCTTCAATATGACGGATCATTGCCTCTACATTTATGGTATCTGTGCTGACTGCCAGCAGGCTGAGTTCGGTAAGGACCAAAAAGCAAAGAAAACTTGACGTATCGTATTCCTTTGGAAAACACAATCCCCCTGAATTTTTGCAAAAATATTGGCCTCTTCTCCTCACCCTCTTCTCAACCGGGCAAGTTTTCTCACCCTAACGATGTTGTTTGAAGGTGGGCTAGCGCTTGTAGGCTGGATATTGGGATGGTTTGCCGGCATTGATCCACTTGCCCACCTTATCTTTAGCTGGCCCGCGTTTGGATTAGCGGTAGTTGGAACCCTGCCCTTGATGGTGCTCTTTTGGCTCTCCTACCACTTTCCAGTAGGGCCATTAGAGCCCATCAAGCGGTTTCTAATCGAAACTTTAGGCCCTTATCTGAATACTTGCCGCTGGTACGATTTGCTACTCATTGCGCTGCTTGCCGGTATTTGCGAAGAATTGTTTTTTCGAGGCTTCCTGCAACCTTGGATAGAGGCCGCAGGAGGAACCACGCTAGGTTTAATAGGTAGCAATCTGATATTTGCCCTAGCCCACTTCATTACCTACGCCTACGCGCTACTAGCAGGGTTGATGGGCACTTATCTTGGTCTCTTGCTTGATGCTGGCGGGCAGCGAAATTTACTCATACCCATGCTGGTGCATACTATTTATGACTTCTTCGCTCTCCTGATCGTGGCCCGCGCCTTTCGGTTAAAACGGACAAGCCGAACCCTGTAATCCTTCCTGAGAATAATAGCTGCCCAGGCAAAAAAGAATCCGTCCGCCTGTTCACCGCTTCACGCTTACCTGAATCCCCCTATAGAGCAACTCCTGACACAATTGGTTCCAATCCTTCAAGGATAAGCTGAGCAGCAACCCCCGCCAGCAGCAAAGCGGAAACCCGCATCAAAGCCAAAAGTAAAGGTTTTCCAACCCGTCTCTCAAGCCAGGGACCAACACTAAGAAAACCCAGGGCAAGAAAGAGACTCAGTAATAGCACCCCGGAAAGCTGTAAAAACTCACCCCGACCCTCCGCCTTGAGGCCAAAAAGAATAGCTATGGTCAACGTCCCCGGGCCCGCCAATAAGGGAACCGCCATTGGCACTATGGTGGAAGGAAGCAAGCGCCAGGCTTAGCGTGCAGGGGAAACTCCTGGTTTTTCTTGTTCTGCAAGAGGTAGCTGATGGCTACGAAAAAAAGAAACAGCCCAAGCAAGCCTATCCCGAATGGGAGATGGCTGTATAAGCGGTAAATTTGGCTCCAATTTTCCATTCTGCGGGAGATGAAACTCTTCCCTTACTTTTCCTTCAAAGAGGGAAACCGCCGTAATAAATAGAAGGGCGCCTCCCCCCACTTCAAAAGCGGGGAGCTGAATTCCAAAAAAACTTAAAATGGACTGGCCCTGCCATAAGAATAAGAGCGATAGTCCTGCAGCAATCAGACAATTCCATAAAGCTAACCGAAAACGAACGGGTGGGGGCAAATCACCGGTTAGATCAGACCAGACCGCAATCTTTTCAACGGGATTCAGCACCCCCACCAACGCCGCAAAAAAGCTACCCAATAATTGCCAGTTAAAATTTCCCAGCGACTCCCAGCCCATGCGCTCATCTCCCTATCAACGGATATTTACTTTATCTGCCGGACTGTTTCCAGCATTTCACGGGCGTGGGCACGGGAACGTTCAGTAATTTCCCGTCCTCCTAACATACGGGCAATCTCCTCTACTCGATCTTCCTTATCGAGACAGGTAAGCTCAACCGTTGCTGTTTTCTTTTGGTAAGATTTGCTTATCCGTATTTGAGCATGCGCTTGGGCGGCGACCTGAGGAAGATGAGTGACACAGAGTACCTGCCGATGTTTAGCAAGCTCTCGCAACCGGGCGCCCACAGTCTCTGCCACAGCCCCCCCAATGCCCACATCTACCTCATCAAAGACTAAGGTCGGAACTCTACCCCATTGGGAAGTCAACACCTGGATAGCTAGCCCGATACGTGATAACTCTCCTCCTGAAGCAACTTTGCTTAAAGAACCCGGGGGCTGACCAGGATTGGCGCTCACCTGAAACTGAATCTGTTCTGCGCCATGGGCTGAAAATTCCTGCTCTTTCAAGGAAGCCAGAATAACCTTAAAGCAGCCTCCCGGCATGGCCAGGGACTGCATCACCTCGGTGACCCCCTGGGCCAGCTTTATCGCCGCACTAGCGCGAGCCTTACTGAGATCGGCAGCTAAAGCCTGGCATGCTTGCAAAGCAGCAGTACATTCCTCTTGCAACTCGCCTAGACGATTATCAATGTTCTCCATCTGCTCAAGCTCCGAGGCCAAATGTTCCGCCAACGTTGGAAGTTCTGCCGGTGCAACACGATGCTTGCGCGCTAAATCGTAGAAACTAGATAGACGCTCCTCAATCCACCCTAGACGCTCTGGATCAACGTCCATGGAATCCAAATAATGACGTAACCCGCCAGCGGCCTCATCTATTTGAATAGCAGCGCCTTCCAGTAACTCCACCGGAGGGTTCAATTTAGGATCGATAGCTCGCAATTGCGCCAGTTGGCGATTTACTTTTCCAAGTAACGCATAAACTGCTCCCTGCTCGTTTTGGTACAGCAAATCCAGCGCCAGCTCAACCCCTTGCACCAGTTCAGCCCCATGGGCCAGCTGCTGCTGTTCCTGTTCTAACCGCACTAACTCTCCTGGCTCAGCCCGAAAAGCCTCCAGCTCTTCAACCTGATAGCGGAGCAATTCCAGACGAGCAACCTGTTCACCAGTGGTTTGGCTCAGATTCTCTAACGCTTGGCTAAGTCGCCGCCAATGCCGATAGGCTTGACCCCACTCATCAAGAAGTGAGGTGTGAGCGCCATAGGCATCCAGAAGAGACCGTTGAACGCCAGGCTGCAACAGAGATTGGTGGGCATGCTGGCCATAGATGTCCACCAGATGCCTCCCCACTTCCCGCAATGTTTGGATAGGTACGGGACGCCCATTAATATAGGCCCGTGATCGACCCTCGCGACTTAATATACGCCGTAACACGCATTCTTCATCTTGTTCCAGGTCTCGCCCCTGAAGCCAAACAGATAGGGCTTTATTAGCGCCAATCTCAAAAATAGCGCTCACTTCAGCCCGTTCTTGGCCATGGCGTATTAAACTTACATCTCCCCGGTCACCTAATACTAGCCCCAGCGCATCCACCAAGATAGATTTCCCCGCCCCGGTTTCGCCTGTCAAGGCTGTCATCCCCGCTTCCAGAGGCAGCACTAACTCAGTGATAATAGCGAGATCCCGAACAAGCAACTCTCTAATCACTCAAGCTTTCGCCCCCAGTGCAGTTTGGCACGTAAAATGGAATAGTGATCATGAGCCGCCGGATGGATCAACCGAACCTTGCCTGGCCGCTTATATATCTTGACTTTATCACCTACCGTTAAGACTATGCCAGGCTGGCCATCGCAACTCACTTGGCCCGGCGTAGTGTTATATTCGCTAATCACGATTTCAACCAAGCTATCGGCATCAATCACAAGGGGTCTGTTGCTGAGGGCATGGGGGCAAATAGAAACCAGCACCATCGCGTTGAGATTGACATCCAAGATGGGGCCACCTGCAGAAAGCGCATAGGCGGTAGAACCGGTGGGCGTCGCTACTACCAAACCATCGGAACGCTGACTATTGAGAAAACGACCGTTGATATAAGTTTCAAACTCAATCAGGCGGACCACTTCTCGAATATGTGTGGTGATATCATTAAAAGCCGTGCCAATAAGGCAGGATTGGCTCCCTTGCTCTAGCTCCGCTTGGAGCAAAAATCTTTCCTCCTCCCGGTAGTGCCCCGCTAACACCGCAGCCAGATCCGTACCTAAGGCTTCCGGTAACACATCAGCAAGGAATCCAAGCCGGCCCAGTTTGATACCGAGCAAGGGAATTCCCGAGTCCGCTAGACTCCGTGCAACATGGAGTAAAGTCCCATCACCGCCAACAACAATCGCTAAGTCACAACACTGTCCTAATTCATGGCGTGTTACGGCTTCCCAATGATGGCTAGGAAAAAGGGCGGCTGTCTCCTGATCAATCATAAGCGTCAGCCCTTTTGCTGCCAAAAAATCAGCAACCTGCTGTAATGACTCGGCTATCCGGGGATCCTTTTGCTTGCCGATGAGTCCAATAGTTTTAAAAGGCTTTGCCATATCTACCTAAATTTAAATCACCTCTAAATGTTCCACCATCAATTGCGCCGTCCGCGAACCTCGGTATATATTGACATCCAACCGATAAGCAAGCCTTATTTTTACGCCAGGCGCGAATCCATCAGGTGGAAGGCAACGAAAGGCAATCCCTTCCAATTGCTGCTGGCCATCAAGCGTAGCCAGCATCAGCTTAAGGTGAGCTTCGCCCACAATACGAAATCCTGCTACCCGAAATACCCCATCAAACAAGGGCTCCGGAAATCCCTGCCCCCAAGGGCCTCCATCCCGCAAGGTTTCCGCCATTTCTAGATCCCACTGTTCTAAGTTGCCATCGCTGAGAATAACATCCTCTAAGGCTTCCTTATCAAGCAGAGTTTCCAGTACCTCCAAAAAAGCAACGCGGAAGGGCTCTAGATGGCCCCGCCGCAAACTTAAACCGGCAGCCATCGCATGGCCACCAAATTTAGTCAGCAAATCGGGATAGCAAGTTGCTACTCTATCCAAGGCATCCCGAATATGAAGCCCCGGAATGGAACGGGCCGATCCCTTCAACTCCTCGCTATCATGGGGGGCAAAAGCAATTACCGGGCGATAGACCCTTTCCCGAATTCGAGCAGCGAGCAAACCGATTACGCCCTGATGCCAGCATTCATCAAATAAACAGTACCCTAGGGGCTCCTTCTCTTCCCCTTGAAAAACTAAATTTTCCAGGTGAGTCACTGCTTGTGCTTGCATAGTCGACTCAATCTCTCGCCGTTCACGGTTAAGCCTATCAAGTTGATTGGCCTGTTGCTGCGCCAGCTCCAGGGAATCGGTTAATAAACAAGCGATACCAAGGCTCATATCCTCCAAACGCCCTGCAGCATTGAGCCGTGGCCCTACCGCAAAACCCAGATCGCTGGTGGCCAAGGTCTCAAGAGGGCGTCGGGCACAAGCCACGAGCGCCTGAATACCAGCGCAGCAGCGACTCTGCCGAATCCGGGCCAGTCCTTGGGCAACCAAGATTCGATTAATCTGATCCAGCGGCACGACATCAGCGACCGTGCCAAGCGCAACCAAGTCCAGCAAGGGGGCAAGCGCTGGTTCTTGCTCATCTCTGTGGGCGAACCAGCCTTGCTCCCTTAGGTGGGCACGTAAAGCTAGCATGACATAAAAAATAACGCCCACCCCTGCAAGGCAAGAACTGGGGAAAGGATCATTGGGAAGATTAGGGTTGACGATAGCATTCGCGGCTGGCAGGGATGCTCCGGGCAAGTGGTGATCCGTGATAAGCACGCGAATATTGGCCGCCCGCGCCGCTTGTACCCCGTCAAGACTGGATATCCCATTGTCCACGGTAATAATGAGATCTGGCTGGCCTTGGGCTACCGCTTCCGCCACAATGGCAGGGGTAAGGCCATAGCCGTGGATAAAACGGTTGGGGACCAGATAATCTACTTTATGAGCACCCATTAAGCGAAGCGCCCGCACCGCCACCGCGCAGCTAGTGGCGCCATCCGCATCAAAATCAGCGACTACCAAAATCCGCCAATCCCGCGCTAGGGCCTTCCTTAATAAGGTCACGGCTGTTTTGATATTGCTCAGCAACCAAGGGGAAGGTAAACGCTCCAGGGTATAGTCAAGCTCATCCGGAGCTTTGATCCCTCGCGCACCATATACCCGGCGTAATACTGGATGGATTGCCTCTGGCCATTCAAGCTCGTTAACGGGCCGCTGTTTGAGAACCTTCTCCGCCATTAATAATCGTTTAGTACTTTAATTTTTTTTATGGGCTTAACCCCCCGCGCTTTTTATAAGAGAGCGCGGACGCCGCCATAAACGCCAGCTTTGCAGCCAAGTTAAATGATAGCAACATCCGTTCATCGGATAGAAGGTTAAGCTGGCCAATTCTCTGTCGCGTAAGGCCGCATATAAAATACTCAACCAATTCTCTTCCAATGCTTCCAAAGCTTCAGGACAATGAAAAAAATCGGGTACTGCCAAAAAAGAATCTAATCCCACCAGATAGTTACCCGGTATGGTTGAATTTTGTACTAGCCAAGCTTTAGCCCCTTCCGGCACGGGCCTGCTTGGAATCTCGCAATAAGCAGCCAAGGCTTGAAGAAGGGGATCCTGGCCCCAGCCAATCTGCCGCCACGGCGGCGAAATTGGGCATAATGGCGCTTCCCCCGCTCCCCAGAACCATACACTATTCACTACTGGAAGCCCCTGCTGCTCTCGTTCAAGATTAGTAGGGCAATCATGGAGAAGCATCTGGATTTCATTAAGCAGAGTCCGCCAGCGGGAGCTATTGGGACCCGAAGGGAGTCCGGGTTCAATGTACTTTCCCTCGATCGCGGCCAAAGCGGTAAAAGTGACCTGCTCTGGCTGCTGGGGCAATCGAAGATACCAGCGATCTGGCTCTGGGGCCTCAAACTGCCAACCATATTCAGTAAATAAGGGCGCCACCCTCTTCGCTAAGGACTGGGACTCAGTTTTGCTCAACTGTAGGTGGGAGGGTCCAAAAAGCACAAGCCGATCCCGATCAGGGTGTAAACAGACGGGATCTGCCCGTAACCACCACCCCGGCTCAGGGGAACCACCGCCCTTATCCCAGGAATACATGAGTGGTGCCACGGGAACATCCATCGTTCCCGATTGAGAAATGCCAAATAAAGCAAAGAGCAAAGTTTCATACAGTGGTGTGGTAAGCGCCTCTACGTCTGCCTGTCCTATGATGCGTTCCAGAAAGGGTAGCCGTGCCCCCTCCCCCTCTATAACGCTTGCTGCTAGCGCCTGAGCAAGTCCTGGCACTAGAAGCGTTAAATGTAAAGGTGGAGTTCGAAACAACAAAATGAAAAGTCCTATTGCGGTTAACGGGGTTATATACCTAAAACTTGCCGTACAAAAGGAACTGTCAGCCGCCTCTGAGCCGCCATGGAGGCACGCTCTAATTGTGCCAGTATACTGCTCAAAGAGTGCATATCCCGCTCACTATGGCGTAATAAAAAACCTGCCACCTCATCGGGCAACTCTAAGCCTCTTTTCGCGGCCTGGAATTGTAACGCAGCATGCTTTTGATGATCGTCCAAGGGCTGGAGCTGATAACCCACCCCCCATCCTAAGCGGGAGCGAAGATCGGGTAAAAGCCAATGGAGCGTACTAGGCTTATCGGTGGAAGCCAGCAGGAGCCGACCTTGCTCCTCCTGCAGGAGATTATAAAGGTGAAGCAAGGACTCTTCCCAATGACGGTAACCGGCAACATGATCGATATCATCAATGGCAACGAAGGCTGCAGCCTCCAATCCTCCCAGAATCTCGGGCGCCATGATACCGACCCGTTTCAGGGGAACGTAAGCAACCCGCTCGCTCTCTTGGGCCGCGATCTGACAAGCAGCAAGCAATAAGTGAGTTTTCCCTACCCCGGAAGGTCCCCAGAGACAAAGAAAACGTTCTCCTTTTCCTTGCCCACAGCGTTCTACCGCTGCAATAGGCTCGCGGTTAGCCGCAGCAAGGTAATAATTCTCAAAACTGGGAGCACCGGACTCGCCAATGGGCAGAGGAAGTTGCTGAGTAACCAAGCGCGAAATCCTTCACCCGCGATTTGTGCTTTCCGGCCGCCGCCGGTGAGATTCAGATTCTGTTTTCTGAGCTCTGCTCAACCGCCAAGCCTGTCCTCCCCAATGCCAAATATATTGCATACCGCTTAAAATAGTAGTAACCGCCACCAAATAAATAAGCCAATCCGTTAATTGGAACATGTCCAATCCTGGTAGCTGGGCGATTATAACAGCCATAATCAATAATACTTGGCATAATGTGTTCAGCTTACTGAGGGGAACGGGCTCCATTTCAAAAGGACCAATAAAAAAATGATAGCCAACACCGCCTAGCATAATGGCAAAATCCCTGCCAAGGGCTAGCAGCATCAACCAATAGGGTAGATGGCCCAGCCAAGCTAGCATAATAAAGCTCGAGATTAACAATAGCTTATCGGCTAGAGGATCAAGAATTGAACCAAGCCGGCTCTGCCAATGGTAATGCCTGGCAAGAAATCCATCTAAACCGTCAGAAATGCTCGCCACAAAAATAATCCATAAAGCAAGCCAGTAGTTTTCCGCAAGCAATACATAGATGAGCGGCACCACTAACAAGATGCGTATTCCAGTAAGAAGGTTGGGGATATCTCTTACTTGCATAATACCGCTATAACCTTTGCCTCAAGTCAGGAGGGCGCTCTTCCCTCCGCCATAAGCCATGAGCACCAAGTTAACATTACTCTCTGTTTCCTTTCCTTCTAGCCGGATCCAACATAAACATTCAATCAAGATTAAGGTAATAACCGATAATTCAATTCCATGGGAATCGGCTCTATTTTTGGTTCCATAACTTCCGTTGCTCGCGCTAAAACCCTTCCAAAGCGAATGGAGGTGGCTAACCCCTCGGGCTTTCCCCGTAACTCAAGCCTAAATTTTACTTCTGCCTGGGATAATTGTACCGGCTCCATGGCAATCACCTGGCTAAGGCTACTAAGATAAGAGAAGAGGCGGGCATAATCCATAAAAGAGGCTACTTCGGTCACCCTAACCTGCACCGAGGATAGGGGGTTATTTCCGCTAGCCGGCACCATCTGGGCGGCAATCGTATCCACTGCCTTATCGATACCGGTACGCAACACTCGTGCAAACTCGCCATTAACCCGCCAGTCTCGCACTTTACCAGCGCCGTAAAGAGTCCAACGGGCCTGCCAGTCGTCCTCATTCTGGTGCGATAAACGCCCCACTAGCTGCACCGAAGCGGGATAGCGATTGGAAGCAGCCAGCATGGGCTCGGGAAAGTTACCCCAAATATCGCTGAAGGACAGTTGAGATTGATCCTCTAAATCCCAAAGAGGAAAAATCACGGGTATCCCCCGTACTCCCGCCTGCTCTTCCAGGATTGCAGCAGTAGGCAAACTGGCGTCTGCATCTACCAAATAGCGGCGCCTGCCTTCTTCAACCGCAACCCATAACAATACAGTAGGACGGACCCGGCCCCATACGGGCAGTGCTTTTTGCCGTAGCAATTGCTCTACGCCTAGTGGATCAAAACGAACCCAGAAGGTCGCCTCACCGTTTTCCTCATCAGAAGCATTATAGCGAAATTTCTGAACCAAGCTGGAGGACTTCTCAAGCAATGAGGCAAGGGGTGCGCGATCCAAGGTACCCTGATTTCCCATCACTTTTAATAACACCTTTTGGAAAGCCTCTTTCACCGCCCTCGCCTGCTCCTCCGGGGTTTGATTACTTACAGGCACCTGGGCTTCATAAAGATCCACCGTTCCTATCGCTTGAGCCTCTAATGGCATCCCATAAAATATCACCATTGCCAAAATAACTTGCTTCATCCCATTAGTTTATCATGTGGATTCAGCAACGCTAGCTCAAAGCAAAGAACTAGGGCATTCCTTAACTTTTAAATTAAATCCATCATTCTTTCATTTAGAAGCGTAACCTTGAAGAAATGCGGGAGCATACGCCGTTGTCCCCAAGCCAAGTTGTGAAGCATAACCCGTAGAGTCGCATAAAATGCTGTTTGCGCCAACGGGTTTAGGTATAATAGGCATCGAACTAGGAGAGGGGGTCGCCGCCAAAAAGCGCACCAAAACGCAAAACCCTTCGAACAATTCTCCACCAGCCTACCATCGGGGCGGAAAACGACGATCCTTGAGCTATAAGGAGCCTCATCAAAGCAGAAAGCACGCAGAGTGCAAGCGAGCACAGCCGGCAAGCAAATAAGTTGATAATTACAATGCGTAAGCAACGTACTCAAACGGGCTAAATCAAAGTTACTCTATGAGTAAAAAGAAACTGCCTCCCTCTTCCCATTCGCCTTTAAGCTACCGCGCCGCTGGCGTTGATATCGAGGCCGGTAATCAACTTATCCAGCGGATAAAGCCCGCTGCGAATCGAACCACCCGCCCTGGCGTATTAACTGGACTAGGAGGATTCGGCAGCTTATTCGAACTCCCCATCCATCGTTATCAGCATCCCATACTGGTGGCAGGCACCGATGGCGTAGGCACAAAGCTCAAACTTGCTATTCAGCTCAATCGTCACGATAGCATTGGGATCGATCTGGTCGCTATGTGCGCCAACGACATTATCGTCCAGGGAGCCGAACCATTATTTTTTCTGGATTACTATGCTACAGGCCGATTAGACGTTGATACCGCCGCTGAAATCATCGAAGGCATTGCCTATGGCTGCGAATTAGCCGGGGCAGCGCTAGTAGGGGGAGAGACGGCGGAGATGCCAGGAATATACCAAGCAGGCGACTATGACCTAGCCGGTTTTTGTGTCGGGGTCGTAGAAAAGGAACGTCTTATTGATGGAAGTCAAGTGCAGGCTGGCGATCATCTTATTGGAATCGCCTCTTCCGGGCCTCATGCCAACGGTTATTCCCTGATCCGCAAAATTCTGGAACGCAGCCGCTGCCCATTGAATACCCCCTTGGCGGGCCAAACCCTAGGCGATGTCTTGTTGACCCCTACCCGTATCTATGTCAAGCCTCTGCTACAGCTGTTGGAAATTATTGAGATACATGCCTTAGCCCATATCACTGGGGGCGGGTTGCCAGAAAATCTACCCCGAGTGCTCCCCCCAACGGTTAGTGCTGAAATCGATGCGTCCCGCTGGCCACGCCCGCCTATTTTCGATTGGCTGCAAAAAGAAGGTAATCTCTCTGAGCAGGAACTCTATCGTACTTTTAATTGCGGAATTGGCATGGTGGCCTGCGTAGATGAAGCAGATGCCGGACAGGCCCTGGAATTTTTAAAAGACAGGGGCGAGTCCGCCTGGTTGATAGGGCGAATTATTCCTCAAGTAAGGGATGGGCAAAGGGTCATCTTTAACACAGAGCGCCCCTTGTGATCTCTACCCAACGCTTACCCATAGTGGTTCTCATTTCGGGGCGGGGCAGCAACCTCCAAGCTATTCTCGATCAATCTCAAACTGGACAATTACCCGTAGAAATCCGCGCCGTTATCAGTAATAACTCCCAAGCGCAGGGTCTCGAACGGGCCCATCGCGCAGGGATCGAAACCCAAGTTCTTGATCATCGCCATTATCCTAGCCGGGAAGCCTTTGACGAGGCACTAATGAAGATAATTGACGGTTACACACCCAAATTAGTGGTGCTCGCTGGCTTTATGCGCATCTTAACCAGTAAGTTTGTCCGTCATTATCAGGGACATCTGATCAACATTCACCCGTCCCTTTTGCCGAATTTTCCTGGCCTGGATACCCACCATCGCGTACTCCTGGCGGGCATGAGGGAACATGGCGCTAGCGTCCATTTTGTCACCGATAAAGTCGATGGAGGCCCCATTATCTTACAGGCCCGAATTTCAGTCTATCCTGAAGATACCGCCGAAACCTTAGCTGCACGGGTCTTACAAGAAGAGCATCGAATTTACCCTAAGGCGATACGGGCCTTTGCGGAGGAAAAAATACGCCTTGAAGGTGAACAAATTATTTGGATTAAGCCTTTGGAAGCGTAACGCCAATTTGGCCCTGATATTTGCCGCCACGATCCCGGTACGAAGTTTCGCAAAGCTCATCCGACTCGAAAAATACCACCTGAGCGACCCCTTCGTTAGCATAAACTTTAGCCGGCAGAGGGGTTGTATTGGAAAATTCCAGGGTCACGTATCCCTCCCATTCTGGCTCCAAGGGGGTAATGTTAACAATAATCCCGCAACGGGCATAAGTCGATTTCCCCAAGCAAATGGTAAGAACGCTACGGGGAATTCGGAAGTACTCAACCGTTCGGGCTAACGCAAAAGAATTAGGGGGAATAATGCAAACATCGGATTGCACATCCACAAAACTACTAGCGTCGAAATTCTTAGGATCTACAATAGCCGAGTTGATATTGGTAAAAATCTTAAACTCATTAGAGCACCGAATATCATAACCATAGCTTGAGGTACCATAAGAAATAATGCGCGCATTATTAGCTTCCCGGATCTGGCGCGGCTCGAAGGGCTCTATTATGCCGTGTTCTCGCGCCATATGACGAATCCATTTATCGGATTTAATACTCATTTTACGGAGCGCAACAGTAGGCCCGCCATTTTACCTGGCGGGCCTTTTTATGGATGGGCTATAAACTCTTTGCCGTTCCCTTGGGGACCACTCTAGATACCGCGCTTTTTTCAACTTTAACTTCCATTCCTTCCGATAATTCCAGCAGTAGAAAATTATCGCCTACCTGGAGAACACGCCCTAATAAGCCCCCGTTAGTGATGATCTCATCGCCTTTATTCACGGATGCCAGCATACGAAGTCGTTCTTTATGACGCTTTAACCGTGGCCGGATTGCAAGTAAATAATAAACGAGGAAAATGGTGGAAAATATAAGCAAGGGTACCCAAAAATCTCCAGGCGCTCCTGGCGGCGGGCTACTCTGGGCCCAAGCATCAGCAATAAAAAAATTCACGCTTAATTAACCTCTAATTCTTCTCAAAAAAATAGTATCCGTAAGGCCCCTTGAGAATCATTTCATGATCGCCTTTTTCGACTACCCGGTATTTATTCGTCCCTAAATTATCCTTGATATGAATCGTGGAGTCCTCATCAATTTCATACGACTTAGTAAATTCAGTATCTTTTTTAAGAAATTTATTGTAGCCTGAAATCACTACCGTTCCATCAGTATGAAAGACCCATGTTGCCACTTCTTTATTGCCGTTTTTCCCATCTTTCTTTAGGGAAGTCTTTTCTAATGCCCAGCTTCCGGCAATATCCGAGCGGTCTTTAACGACAGGCTCCGCATAAACCGCCGCGCTCATAAAAGCACAGCCGAGCAAAAGAAAAGCAAAACTAAAAATACTTTTATACTTCATATATTCTCCCTTGGAACGCTCGTCATCATATGCATGAAAATGATATCCCATCGCCTCGCTCAAAAACCAATACAATGTTCAATTTAAAATCAAACCGGATAAAGATTCTCCCCCCGTAATCGCACATATTGCCACAAATTAAAGCAAGAAGGGTATAAAGAACCGCGTTAATATCAACCCGCCGCCTTTACGTCTTCAGAAAAATCTTGAGGAAATATTACGCCGCACCTTATATAGCTAGGAGATCAGGGTATACTTGTTCTATCCTTTTCAGATCGTCAGGACGATCCACATCCCATCGCGGCCCTAATTCTTTCCCCTGCCAATTGAGCATTTGCAAGCGGGTACGCGTTTGCTGCAGCACCTGATCGCTTCCCCAGCATATCCCAGAAAATAACCGCCAGCTACAGCAGCGTACTCCGATAAGGACATAACCACCGTCCTCAGCGGGCACTAAAACCACCTCAGCACCCGCGGCTAGGGCAGCGAAAGCCCCATGCAGATCTTCGCTATTTAACCCGGGGCAATCCGTACCGATAAGCACAGCACCCTTCGCCTGCCGTAAAGCAACCGTCAAGGCTCCATACATTCGTCTGCCAAGATCTGCCCCTCGCTGGCTTTGTAAAGGTACTCCAAATTTGCGTTGACAGTGAATAAAAAAAGGGTGGCGGGTATCTGGATCACACCACAAATCCACGGGGCAAAGCTTAGCCTCGGTTGCCATTGCCAAGGTATGCTCAGCAAGCCGCCATTGCAGCAATGCGGCACGGCGGGCTCCAAGAGCCGGAATCAAGCGGGTTTTAGCTCGCCCTGGAACAGGCGCTTTCGCAAAAACCAGCAGCCGAACATCAGGGAATTCCATCAGCTAATCAACGTTCAACTTCGAAAAACGGATTCCTAACCTATACCCGCTAGCCGTACTTTCTATGCTTTAGTCCGATAGTAAATTTGCACTAGGCGTTCTGGCTTTACTCCCGAAAAATAGGCCAGCCGCAAAGCCCACATCAGTAGTATTGTACGTACGATACCCCGCTTTTCCCAGTAACGGCTAGAGCTTACCACGGATAAGCCTAAACACAGCGGCCAGCTAAAACGTTTTAAACGCCGACTCAACTCAACATCTTCCATCAATGGGATCTCGGGGAATCCTCCGGCCGTCTCAAAGACGCCCCGCTGCATAAATAGCGCCTGATCGCCCGTAGCAATTCCAGTCAAGCGCGAGCGCCTGTTCATGCTCCATTCAATAAGCCGAAACCAGATTGAGGGGCCAGAAAGTCGCACATTAAAATACCCCCACTTGCGCTGACTTATTGAAAATCCAGTGCATATCGCGCTCTCAAAATCGCTTGGCAAACGGCTGTCAGCATGAAGAAAAAGCAATAACTTACCCTTGGCTACTTTAGCTCCAGCATTCATTTGGGCACCGCGACTTTGTTGGGTTACCAGGATATAATCAACCAACGGCCGGGCTAAAGAGACGGTCTGATCAGAACTCCCACCATCCACGATAATAACCTCATGCCCTTTTGTTCGTAGCGGCTGTAACGGCTGGAGTGTCTCGATAATCTCCCTTGCCTCGTTAAGGGTAGGAATAATAATGGATATCCGCACTATTGAACTATAATTAGGTAACATAACGGACTATTAGTATAATCTGAGCCGGCTTTAGCCGGATCGCCAAGTAGTCCTAGTATTAGTATTCATTACGATTCAAGAGCCTCCCTATGACTGAACCAGTAACCGTTCTTTGCCCCTACTGTGGGGCCAGCTTTGAAACCATGGCAGACTGTTCAGCTGGCAATCAAACTTACTATGAGGATTGTACCCTTTGCTGTCACCCTATCCTCTTCCACCTTAAGGTTGACGAGAATGGAAAATTACTACATCTAGAAACCTTGCGGGATGATGAATAAAGCACTAGAAAAATGCCTACCTGGCACTCTCTCGATCCAATAGCCGTTTAAACAGTCCACGTATTCCCCACCTCAGACGGTTTTAAATCAATGAGTGCTGAAGCATGGCTGACACTAGGCATTATCGCCCTTATCCTGGGGCTATTAATCTTCACCCGCAAACCGCCTGACGTTATTGTGGCCGGTGGAGTCACTTTGCTATTACTCAGTGGCGTGCTTACCCCGGAAGAGGCATTAGCCGGTCTATCCAATCCTGCAATGGCGGCGGTAGGGGTATTATTTATCGTCGCCGCGGGCCTGCGTGAAACCGGTAGTATCGATTGGCTGGCCCATCACCTCTTGGGCAATGGACGTTCGCTAGTTCGGCTGCAAACTAGGATTATGGTGCCCACCGTTGCCGTAAGCGCTTTTATGAACAATACCCCCGTGGTAGCCATGCTTATCCCAGCCATCAGCGATTTTGCTCGCCGCCATCGTCTCGCTACCTCAAAGCTGATGATTCCCCTCAGTTATGCAGCCATTTTAGGAGGAACCTGCACCCTCATTGGCACCAGTACTAATTTAGTCGTTAATAGCCTGTTAATCGAGCAAACGGGGCGGGCAGAACTAGGCTTGTTTACAATTGCCTGGGTGGGACTGCCCGTTGCAATAATGGGAATTATTTATGTACTCCTATTGGGACATTGGCTACTCCCCGATAGGAAACCCGTCTTCAGTCACTGGAACGATCCGCGAGAATATACCCTAGAAATGCTGCTCCAGCCTAATAGCCCCCTCGTGGAACGGACTATTGAGGACGCGGGACTACGTAATCTGCCAGGTATATACCTAGTCGAAATTAACCGTCAAAATCAGATAATCCCAGCGGTACGACCCAACGAGAAGCTCCAACCCCATGATCGCTTAGTCTTTGTGGGTGTCATTGATACTGTTAAGGATTTACAAAAGATTCGCGGGTTAATGCCCGCAACCGACCAGGTCTTCAAACTCGATTCACCTCGTGCCGAACGCTGCCTAATTGAGGCGGTAGTGTCCAATACCTGCCGCTTGATTGGAACCACTATCCGCGCAGGCCAATTCCGCAGTGTCTATAATGCAGTGGTGATTGCCGCGGCTCGTAATGGGGAAAGAATAAGAGGCAAGATTGGCGATATTATTCTCCAGCCGGGGGATACACTGCTTCTAGAAACCCGCCCTTCCTTTTTAGAGCAGCAACGTAACTCACGGGATTTTTTCCTAGTCAGTGAAGTTGCCGACTCCAGCCCGCCCCGCCATGACCGGGCCTGGATAGCCCTTATTATCCTGGTACTTATGGTAATAGCCGTTACTTTACAATGGCTTAGCTTACTAGAGGCCGCCCTTACCGCCGCCGGACTCATGCTTGTAACGGGCTGCCTTCAAATCGCAACCGCACGCCGCAGCGTGGATTGGCAGGTGCTGATGGTCATCGCAGCTTCCCTTGCCCTTGGCCAAGCCTTGCAAAATACCGGCGCCGCTGCGCATATTGCCCATATCGTACTAAAGCTTATTGGCGATAACCCCTGGGGAGTGCTTGCCGCAGTGCATTTTCTCACCGCCCTCATGACGGAGCTCATCACCAACAATGCCGCTGCCGTACTCATGTTCCCTATTGCTCTGGCAGCTGCCGATAGCCTCGGCGTTAATTTTACGCCCTTTGCTATTTCCATCATGGTCGCTGCCTCGGCCAGCTTTGCAACCCCCATAGGCTATCAAACTAATTTAATGGTGTATGGCCCTGGCGGCTATCATTTTACCGATTATCTTCGTATCGGCCTCCCTCTTAATTTTTTAGTATGGAGTATGACTGTTTTTATCGCTCCCCAAATATGGCCGTTTTAAATTTAAATATTAATCGAAATACTTTCCGATCACAGAAATTTCGGTGCGGAAGCTCCTCATTTCAGTCGAGGAGAAGAAACGCCGCCTCCAAGTCTGCAAGTGAGTAGGCGCGTTGCCTTAATACGCTACGCAAGCCCTAGCCCTTAAGTCTCTCTTAACATACGCTTTTCCATGTTTGTCAAAAAAATTTACACATTATTCCCCAACACAACACATATAGATTTTAAGTTACTGAAAATTAAATTATTAATTTAATGGCATTCTATTTGCGTTCGTTGTGACAGTGCCGAAAATCAGCGGATTTGATAAAAAATAATTACCTGCGTCGATACTCCGCCATTCGCGCACCTATTGGGCTTTCTGGCCCGTAATGTATGTAAAAAATATGGAGAGTAAAAAATGAGCTATAAAAATAAAAAAGCCGGTAGACTAATGGTCATGGCTGCCGCTGCGATACTTACCCCCGGTTTGGCGTCTGCTATACCTGTTGATCTTGAGCTGTCGCTGGTGATTGATGTTTCGGGAAGCGTCAATACAAGCGAATACAATTTGCAAATGGATGGTTATGCCAACGCCTTTCGCGATTCAAGTATACAGAATAATATTTTAGGAGGGTCGGAAGGAAGCATCGCGGTGAATACTATATTTTTCTCAAGCAGCGCATTTACAACAATCCTTGACGATTTCGTATTGCTCGATAGCAATACCACAATTAACGATTATGCTCAGCAGCTAGATGATTTTACCCGCCCCGGCTCTGGCAGCACAGACATCCAAGATGGAATGAATAAAGCGCTTACTCTGTTGACAGGCGACAATGGCTTTGAGAGTTCGAACCTTCTTATGGACGTTTCCGGTGACGGTATCTCTAGCATTTCGGCTACGGAAAGTGCCCGGGATGCCGCCGCAGCGGCTGGCATTACCGTCAATGGTCTTCCCATCGGAGATCAGGGTATCACTGATTTTTACACAGACCATGTAATCACATCCAACGGACTCATCACAGCCGCAGCTGACTTCGACAACTTTAGTCAGGCTATTCGACAGAAGTTGCAGATTGAAACCGGTGGTCCTACCACTGTATCAGAGCCGACAACCCTCGTGCTTTTCGGCGCTGGCTTGCTGGGTTTGGTCGGTTACCGCCGGTGCTATAGAAACGTTTAGTTTTTTTCATCGCGAGCGGCCATGGCTGCCGCTCGCTCCTTGACATGAGCCTCACGACAGGAAGCTTAACACCAAGATACATGTGACCGTGGATGCGCAGGGTATGCCGCTCAGAGCGATCATCATGCAAGATACAAGAGCCGATCACGCGCAGGCCATCTGCCTAATTGAAAGGGTTGAGGCTGATCATCTGCCTGGAGATCGCGGTTATGGGAACGACGAGATAATCAAACAAGCAGAAAAACAAGCAATGGAAACGGCCATTTCTTCAAAGAAAAATTGCACTGAACAAAAGCATTACGACAAAGAATTCTACCCATTGTACCATCTGGTCAAAAATACTTTTCTGCATTTCAAGCGGTGGCGCACGCTATTACCACCAGATACTTCAAAATACCGCATCATTCCTTGCATATGCAAGTTGTCTTGCTTTGTGGGCTAAAATCTCGTGGCTACCATACTCACGCCCGCTTTTCTATTTTCCGGCGCGCTCAACGCCCAACGCGGGCTTGATGCTACGGCAGAAAACCCTTAAATTGGTAGTCTAACCCGTAGCTAGTGGGAAACTACTTACGCTTCTGTTTAGCGTACATACGTATCCTCTCTCCCACTGCTTACGCGAACATCTTGACCCGTTATCAACTACTATCATATTCAGATTTTATACCGTACTGAAAGGATAATCCCATGCTGGTTGCAATTTTGGCGCTGTCCGCCTTAGCGGCATTGTTTGGCCTTCTGTTGGGGTACGCCAACTTGCGCTTTAAAGTAGACGGCGATCCAGTAGTAGAGCAAATTGATGCGCTCCTGCCCCAAACCCAGTGCGGTCAGTGTGGTTACCCTGGCTGCCGTCCCTACGCCCAAGCCATTGCCGCCGATGAAGCGGATATCAACCGCTGCCCGCCAGGAGGAGAAGCCACCATCCTTGCCCTAGCGGATCTGCTAGGACAAGCGCCCAAGCCTCTAGACCCAGCGCGGCAGGAAAAACTCAAAGCCCTAGCAGTCATTGATGAGAACCGCTGTATTGGCTGCACGCTTTGTATTCAGGCCTGCCCGGTAGACGCCATTCTGGGCGCGCCCAAGCAACTTCATACCGTCATTACGGCGGAATGCACCGGCTGTGAACTGTGTGTCGCTCCCTGCCCCGTGGATTGCATTGAGATGGTTCCCGTTGCTCCTGAACCAGGGACCTGGAAATGGCCCTTTCCTGAAACTACCCACCCCCCATTGCCTATTGCTGCCCAAAAACAAAGAGAAGGAATTGATCAACCATCCCTGCCAGAAACCATTTGCTTTCAGGAAGAACGGTCTTTATGAAAACCCACCGGCTATGGTCGTTCTCCGGTGGCCTGAAGCTTCCCAGCCATAAGAGTCCCTCCGCGCAAATACCCATCGTGCAGGCCGCCCTGCCAAAACGACTGGTATTGCCTCTGCAACAGCACATTGGTGAACCGGCGGAACCCGTGGTTAATAGGGGCGATCAGGTACTGAAGGGGCAAGTGATTGCCACGGCCCAAGGCTATCTCAGCGCTCCGGTGCATGCTTCCAGCTCCGGTCAGGTAGTGGCGTTAGAGAACCGGCCAATTCCCCATCCTTCCGGTCTCAGCGCCCCTTGTATCGTCATCGAAACCGATGGCAAGGACGCCTGGAGTGAGCGCCATCCGGTGGAAAATTATCAACAGCTCGATCCTAGCCATTTGCGCAACCTGATTCGCCGGGCAGGCATTGTGGGACTGGGGGGCGCGGGTTTTCCCGCCTTTATCAAGCTCAACCCCGGTCCCCACCCCAAGGTCAAGACATTAATTCTCAACGGCGCCGAATGTGAGCCTTATATCACCTGCGATGAAGCGCTTATGAGAGAGCGGGCCGAGGAGATTATCCAGGGGGCCGCCATCATGGCCCATGCCCTTAACGTCCATCATTGCTTGATTGGCATTGAGGATGATAAACCTGAAGCCTATACGACTCTTGCCGCCGCCGCGACCGAGGGGATCGAGGCGATATCAATTCCAACCTGCTACCCGGCGGGAGGCGAGAAACAGCTCATTAAGGTTTTGACTGGCCAGGAAGTCCCGAGCAACGGCCTGCCTATTGATATCGGCGTCGTTTGCCACAACGTAGGCACCGCGGCGGCAGTTTACCGGGCCATCCACCGAGGCGAACCCCTCCTCTCCCGGATCGTGACCGTGACCGGCAAGGCCGTGGCCCGCCCTGGTAATTTAGAAGTTTTGCTGGGCACGCCCATCCGCCATCTATTGGCGCTGCAGGATACGGATATCCAAGGCATTGACCGCCTGATCATGGGCGGTCCCATGATGGGCTTTACGCTCCATGACGAGGAGGCACCCGTCATCAAAACCACCAACTGCCTGTTGGCGGGACTTTATGAAAACACTCACCATCCCCCGGCAATGCCTTGTATTCGCTGCGGCGCTTGCGTGGAAGCCTGTCCCGTGGGGCTACTTCCGCAACAACTCTATTGGCACACCCGGGCCAAAGAGCTGGATAAAACTCAAGACTACCATCTTTTTGATTGCATTGAATGCGGTTGCTGCGCCTACGTCTGTCCTAGCCATATTCCCTTGGTCCAGTATTACCGTTATGCCAAAAGCGAGATCTGGACCCAGGAGCAGGCGCGGGAAAAGGCTGACTTGGCCCGCCAGCGCCATGAATTCCGGCAGCAACGGCTAACACGGGAGCAGCAACAAAAAGCGGCTCGGCAACAAGCCAGAAAGGCTCCCGTCACGCCCTCGGCCAGCAAGGCGGAGAAGCAAGCCGCCATTCAAGCGGCGGTAGAACGATCCCAGGCTAAGCGCGCCGCCCAAAAAACGGCGGAAGACGAGCCATCTTCTTCGCCATAGCGCCACCGGTAACCTCCCATGTCCAGCCTTATCCATGCAATTTTCGCTTTTTAGCTCGCCCCATCTCCACCAGAAAAGCGGCGTCTCCCAGCTTATGTTCCAGGTCATTCTGGCCTTGCTGCCAGGCATCGCCGCCTATAGCTGGTATTTTGGTTACGGCGTGCTCATCAACATTGCTCTTGCTGTCACCACCGCCTTGACTACCGAGGCCCTTATATTAAGAATCCGGCGGCAACCCGTGGGCCTTTTTTTGACTGACGGCAGCGCAGTGGTGACGGCCGTGCTGCTGGCCCTCTGCCTCCCCCCCCTTGCGCCCTGGTGGGTGCCTGTTATTGGCGCTGCTTTCGCTCTTATTTTCGCCAAACATCTGTATGGAGGGCTGGGCTATAATCCCTTCAATCCCGCCATGGTAGGCTACGTCATGCTGCTGATCTCCTTTCCCAAGGAAATGACCGCCTGGCTACCGGCGCGGGAGCTGGCAAGCCACACGGTAGGACTACAGGAAAGCTTGGAATTAGTCTTTACTGGCGCCACCGCCGTCCAAGGAATGGCGGTTGACGCCCTCTCCGGGGCCACCCCCCTGGATTACGCCAAAACTCAGCTAGGGCTCGGCCAACCCATGATGGAAATCCTCACCCAACCCTTGTTTGGCATCGTAGGAGGCCAGGGCTGGGAGTGGATCAATACCGGCTTTCTCCTCGGGGGCCTTTGGCTGCTCTACAAGCGAGTGATTAGCTGGCATATTCCCCTTGCCATGCTGGGCAGCTTGCTAATCCTGGCCCTATGCTTCCAATGGCTGAATCCTGCCGGCTATCCCTCTGCCCTGTTCCACCTGGCCAGTGGCGGCGCTTTGCTGGGCGCTTTTTTCATCGCCACCGATCCGGTCACCGCCGCGGCTACTCCCAGAGGCCGTTTGTTTTATGGGGCGGGAATCGGCTGCCTGACCTATATCATTCGCACTTGGGGCGGTTACCCGGATGGAGTCGCCTTTGCAGTGCTGCTGATGAATATGGCCGTTCCCCTGATTGATTATTACACTCCGCCCCGGGTCTTTGGCCATAATCGGCATTAAAGTGAAGGGAAATCACGCTATGCTTCGCGCCGGCCTGCTACTCGGCCTATTCGCGGTAGCCGGAACCGGTATCGTGGCCATGACGGAAACATTTACCCAAGAACAAATTACCGCCAATGAACGGGCAGCCTTACAGCAGGCCATTACAGCGGTCCTGCCCACAACGGCCTACAATAATTCCATTCTAGAAGATACACTCCGTATAACAGCCCCGGATCTGCTGGGAACGAAAGAGCCTTTACTGGCCTACCGAGCCCGTCAGGACGACCGGCCAGTAGCGGTAATTCTCACGGCTGTGGCGCCGGAGGGTTATAATGGGGCAATTAAGCTGCTGGTGGGAATCCGCTACGATGGAAGTCTGACAGGCGTGCGGATCGTTTCCCATACAGAAACTCCTGGGCTAGGAGATAAAATCGAGGAAGAAAAATCCTCGTGGATTTTAAATTTTAGCGGCCGCTCCCTGGGTAACCCCCCAATAGCACAATGGCGGGTAAAACGGGATGGTGGCGTCTTCGATCAGTTTACCGGCGCCACCATTACGCCCCGGACCATCGTCAAAACTGTCCGTAACACCCTGAGATATTTTAAGAACCACCGGGATAGGCTCTTTGCACAAAAGGAGAAACACTTAAATGGCACCCCCCCCCGTTAGCTACAGCCAAATTAGCCGCGCCGGTTTATGGAATAACAATGTCGCCTTAGTGCAGTTGCTGGGCCTCTGTCCCCTGCTGGCAGTCACCGGAACGGTGATCAATGGCCTGGGTCTGGGTCTGGCTACCTTGCTGACCCTAGTAGCCTCCAACAGCCTGGTGGCTCTCATCCGCCACTGGGTTCCCAAGGAAGTGCGCCTGCCCGTATTCGTGCTGATCATCGCTTCCATCGTGACCACTATTGAGCTGTTGATGAATGCCTATTTTTACGATTTATATAAAGTTTTGGGCATTTTTATTCCGCTTATCGTGACCAATTGCGCTATTATCGGCCGCGCCGAAGCCTTCGCTTCCCGGCAAAAGGTGGGACGAGCCTTTACCGATGGTCTCATGATGGGCCTGGGCTTTACCCTGGTATTGATGCTCCTGGGCGGGCTGCGGGAAGCGCTGGGTCAGGGCACCTTGCTGGATCAAGCCCATCTCATGTTCGGCGAAGCCGCCCGAGATCTCAAGCTGACCCTCGTAGAAGACTATCGGGGTTTTTTGCTAGCCATCCTGCCACCAGGGGCTTTTATTGGCCTCGGATTGTTGATCGCCCTGAAGAATGTGATTGACCGCCGTCTAGCCCAACGGACCGCTGTCCAAAAAAGCCATGCCACCAAACCAATAGATGTCTTGCCCGAGCGCATTTAAAAATGTCCGCCCCAGCATGAAAAAAAACGCCGACATCCAGGAAATATTTTCCCGCTTTCGGGCGGCCAACGCTAACCCTGGCACAGAGCTGAAATACCATACTCCCTTTGAACTCTTGATCGCCGTTATCCTGTCCGCCCAAGCTACCGATAAAGGCGTTAATAAAGCCACCGCTCAGCTTTTTTCGGTAGCTAATACTCCTCAAGGAATCCTGGATCTGGGAGAAGAAGGTTTAAAAGATTACATTAAAACTATTGGTCTGTTTAATAGCAAAGCTAAAAATATTCTCCAAACTTGCCGTCTCTTACTCCAACGACACGGCGGTCAGGTACCTCATGATCGGGCTGCTTTAGAAGCCCTGGCCGGCGTGGGACGAAAAACCGCTAATGTCATGCTCAACACCGCTTTCGGCCAACCCACCATTGCCGTGGACACTCACATTTTCCGGGTGGCCAATCGCACCGGCCTGGCCTCCGGTAAAACACCGCGCCAAGTGGAGGATACCCTAACCCGTGTGGTCCCCGATGAATTTATGCACGACGCCCATCACTGGCTCATTCTCCATGGCCGCTATGTATGCACCGCCCGCAATCCCCGCTGCCAGGAGTGTTTAATCAACGATCTGTGTGACTATTATTCAAAGATAGCAAAGGAAAAATCCCGTGGATTAAAGAAAACAGCGAGCTAAGCAGCCATGTATAGTCAAGATCGGCAACAGATGCGGCAAGTCTTCCTGGAAGTACGGAAAAAACAGCGGGAGAAAGAACCTCTCTCTCCCCTGGAGGCGCTGATGGAAAAAGTCATTGATCAGCACCCGGAATATCATCCTTTCCTCGACCACGAGGAGTCCTTACAACAAGAGTTTTCCGGTCAAAAGGGGCAGGAAAATCCTTTTTTGCATATGGCGCTCCATATCTCGCTTCAGGAGCAAATTCAGGTGGATCGTCCTCCCGGCATTCGGGAGATCTACCAAACCCTAGCCTCCCGCTCTCCCCATCTCCATCAAGCCGAGCATCGGATGATGGAATGCTTAGCCCAAATGCTCTGGCAAGCCCAAAGCAATGGGAACCCCCTGTCGGAAGAAATTTATTTGGATTGTTTGCGGCGCTTACTGTAGTACACTTTTTATTTATAGGATAATCACGATTTTAAAAACTTCCCCCAAAAATAGAAAAAGCTATCGGCGTAAATAGATACATTATTTCCGCACCCTTTACAAAAATACGGATTTTACACATGGACCCCCTTCTCTCAGAGTTAAGCAGCTACCTAAGCAACCATCAACAAACGATCTTTAAGCGCTGGATGGAAGCCTGCAAGGAGGATGACGCGCTGGGCGCGGCAGCCAAACTTACCTATACTGAATTCCGCAACAATATACCCGCCGCCCTAGAAGGGCTATGCCGAATATTGAAGCACGGAAATAGGCGAGTCTCCTCAGAGACGGTAAGGTGCGAGGTTGCCAAGCACGGGCACCACCGCTGGAAGCAGGGTTTCAGTCTCAAGGAGCTGATTCGGGACTGGGGTCACTTAAATCAGGTGCTGATCACTACCATCGAAACTTTCTTCCAAATCCACCATCCCCATGCCACTGTTCATAGGATCAAAGCCTTAGAGCGGATGGGGGATTTTATGATCGAAGCCGCCAGTCACAGCGTGCAACGTTTTGACAACCTTCGCCAGGCCGAAGCGGCGGCCTTGACCCAAGATCTGGAATTTGCGAGAGCCCAATTTGAGCAACTAACTCAGGCTCGGGGAAAGTTGTTACGAGAAGCGGCGCATGATATACGGGGAGGATTATCGGCTATTGAAGGCGCTTCGGCTATCCTTAATATCACTAAAAACCCCCATGAGTCCTTTACCCACATACTAGAAATTCTCAATGCGGGTATAAATTCAGTAAAAGAGATGCTGGACTCGCTACTTGAACTATCCCGGTTGGAATCAGGCGCGGACGAAGTTGAGTTACTTTCGGTTAACATTGCCGATGTGCTCCAGCAACTAGCAGCAGAATACCGGGCAGTAGCCCTAAAAAAAGACTTGCGGTTAAGCACCGACGGTCCCACGGAAATGTGGGTGCGAACCGATCCAGAAAAAGCCCGGCGTATCGCTCAAAATTTGTTGATTAACGCTTTGAAGCATACCTCTAGCGGCGAGGTTCATATGTGCTGGAGGCTAGAATCTAAACGATGGCTAATGGGTGTTAGCGACACGGGGCCGGGAATGCAGGCAGTGCTTGGCTCGCCCGTGGCCCAGGAACTGAATCATCCTGACTCCGCCCTCGGCGTCAGCGCGGATCACGCATCCTCTAGTATCAATCCGAATCATTCCCACACCGGCGAAGGAATCGGCTTGACTATTGTAAAGCGGCTGTGCGATCTATTGGATGCAGGCATTTCCCTCGAGTCTGAGGTAGGCCAGGGGACAAAATTTACTGTGGAATTTCCCCGTCATTACTAAATACTGATCATACAATCCACGCTAGGAAAACTATTTTTTAATGGCGGCATAACCACGAAAGACCTCCATCACTTCCTCACGTAATAATTCCCGTTCCGTCACCGGACGTTGTTCTGCTGGCTTGGTCAAAGCCTGATAGATGAAGGTGGCATCGAGATTCGGATCGAGGGCGGCAATGTCTCGTGCGCTGTTACCAAAAAATATCCGATTCGCACCCGCCCAGTAGATGGCAGCAATACACATGGGACACGGCTGAGCACTGGCGTAGACATCGCAACCCTCTAGACTTAGTGTATCCAGTCGCTTGCAAGCATCACGGATCGCTTCGATTTCCGCATGGGCGGACGGGTCCCTGTTGACCCAGGATCGATTCCACCCTTCACCAACGATTTCCCCCTCCTTGGCGATCACCGAGCCAAAGGGAAAACCATCGCCCAGTTCCATGGCTTTTCTGCTCAGCTCAATCGCGCGCCGCATCCATTGGGTCGCCCTTTCCCTATTGAAAGGCTTCTCTATTTCCGTTGCCCGGCCCTCCCCCGCCAAGCTAATGACTCCCAGACCCACCAGGCCAAAACTGGCGACACTCACGGTCATAAACCGGCGCCGGGAAAGGGTTTGACAACTAGCGTGGTCTCCGGAGATTTGAGCTGGATGTTCGGGTGGGGCGTTCATAATATCTTCATATCTTCCTCTCTTAATATTCCCACCCGACTGGGCAAGAGTTTACGCGGATTTTAAATACCCGAATCAACGGATATTTGTTCTGGAATTGGCGTTTCCTACCCCAAAAAAGGCTTTTATTATGATCCCATTACCGCCGCTAGGAAAAGTTTTTTTCTCTTTCCCAAAACCGCACTTCCCTGCACCGCTTAATGAAGTTATTTGCAGACTTTGTATCCTCGATGAGGACACAGCCTTCATCTACTTTTTCGGCAATGCCAGCCGCTTCCAAAAGCATTTTTGCGTCTTCGACAAAACCTATGAATTTACAATGAGCGAAGGCATCACTGACAAAATCCTTAGCCGGAGGGAACCCGGCAAGATTTGCCGCACCCTCCTTAGAGGTTAAAATCACTACCGCATCATAGAGTACGGAAGGGCCACCATCAATTTTTTGTCCCGCGCTAATTTTTTTACCTTTGCTATTCTTTACGCCACCAATTTGAGGGGCAACGACTTCAACAAGCGCGCCCTCTGATTTAGCTACTTTTTCAACTTCAGAAAAAATATCCGCAGCCGCGCCATCGGTCATTAATATACCGATTTTACGTCCCTTAAAGTTTTTCGGGCCATTTTTAATAATGCTGAGTTTATCGGAAGCTGGTAGATTTTTTTGCGTAGGCTTAGCCGCATCGGCGGGTTTAGGAAGTTTATCAAGCCCTAGCCCCCGGGCCACTCTCTTGGCTAGTTCATCGTCAATATTGAGCAAGTGGGAGACTACCCGCTCCCGAATTTCCTCCCGCTCCACTTTACTTAGCTCAAACATGAGCGCATCACCAATATGCTTCTGCTCGATGGGGGTTTGGCTGATATAAAATTGCCGGGCCTGGCTGTAATGATCCGCAAATGTTTCTGAACGAGCCCTGGTTTTTGGCCCATTCACGGAAGCACCATAGCTGATAAATCCCTTGACGGGATTTTCCCGGGGTCCACCTTCTTTGCCCCAGCTATTGGGCTCATAATTTGCCCGCCCTTTGGGATTATGCATCGCCATATGGCCATCCTGTTGAAAATGGTGCATGGGGCATTTAGGCGCATTAACGGGAATATGGGTAAAATTCGGGCTTCCCAAACGTTTGAGCTGCGTATCCAGGTAGGAAAAATTACGCCCCTGAAGTAAAGGGTCGTCCGAGTGATCGATGCCAGGAACAATATTTTGAGTACAAAATGCAACTTGCTCCGTTTCCGCAAAAAAGTTATCCACCACCCGATCCAACACCAAGCGACCCACCACCTTCACGGGTATTTCTTCCTCCGGGATAATTTTGGTAGCGTCCAGCACATCAAAGTCAAATTTTTCGGCGAAAATTTCGTCAAAAACTTGAAGGCCCAGTTCCCACTCCGGATAGTCGCCCATGGTGATAGCATCCCATAAATCACGGCGATGGAAATCGGGATCGGCACCATTGATTTTTAACGCTTCATTCCACACGACGGACTGCAAGCCTTGCTTGGGTTTCCAGTGAAACTTTACGAAGGTCGATTTTCCTCCTCCATTGACAAAGCGAAAGGTGTGAACGCCAAAACCTTCCATAAAACGGAATGAGCGGGGTATGGCCCGATCCGACATGGTCCACATAATCATATTCATGCTTTCGGGCGTAAGGGATATGAAATCCCAGAAGTTATCATGGGCAGTCTGCGCCTGAGGAAAACCCCGGTCGGGTTCTTGTTTGGCGGCGTGAACTAAATCGGGAAATTTAATAGCGTCCTGGATAAAAAAAACGGGAATATTGTTGCCTACCAAATCCCAGTTGCCTTCCTTGGTGTAGAATTTAACGGCGAAACCGCGCACATCACGGGGGAGATCGGCGGAACCTTTGTTGCCGGCGACCGTGGAAAAACGCACAAAAACAGGCGTCCTCTCTCCTTTTCTCTGGAAAATATCCGCGCAAGTTAAATCGGTGAGACTCTCATATGTTTCAAAATAACCATGGGCGCCGTAACCCCGGGCATGCACCACTCGCTCTGGAATGCGTTCGTGATCGAAATGAAAGATTTTTTCACGCATTACCTGATCTTCCAGAAGCGTTGGCCCCCGTGGACCCGCCCGCAAGGAATTTTGATCATCGGCAACGGGAACCCCTTGTTGGGTAGTCAGGGTTTCCTCGGTATTAACCGTTTGCTGGTGAAGCTCTCCACCTTGACCAAGGATGACGCCTTTTTTGGAAGATTTACTCATACCCTTATCCATTGCCTAAAATCCAATACCATCCTTTGATGAGATCAAGTTCACATCACTTTAAGTGAGTACAATTTAAGTATAGTAAAGGAATGGAAAAGGTAAATATCCAATAAATTATCAATTTTGCCCCCATCTATGCAGGCGCAATATGAAGCTGCTTACGCAATCAATAGAAAAAATTTTTAGGCAATGGACGGCAAAAAAAATAAGATTTTGTAATCAACTATTTTGCCCCGCTGCGGCTTTCATTTTGACTCTCTAGCCGACGTAGCGATTTCTTGCAGAAATTTTTAAACGACAATTTTCAGAATACTGGACCGTAGCCATCAAGCCAAAGCCATTTCCAGTGTATGCTTTCTTTTCATCCAATCGGGTAGTGAGCGATCAAGGAGTTGATAGAACTCGGGTCCATGATGGTGGTGCCGCAAATGGCAAAGCTCATGCATCAACACAGGTTCAAAGCCGCCACCCTCGGTTAAAAGCACGTCTCCCTTTTTAAGGGAATAACATGAAACCTTTGACCGTTCAAGTTGTATAATTTTAATTTCATCTAGCAACAGATGACCATCTTGAACATTCGCAACTCGTAGATAAGGCAACTCTACAGGTTCTTTCAATTCCCTATTTGTGCTTTTTGAAATACCTGTTTGAATTTCAGCAACCGACTCAAGCTTTGTTAACGGCCGCCCGGCCTTCTTTCGCCACCCTCGCTTCAATCATGTGGCTCATAAAGGCATAGTCCCCCTTGGATTTAGGCGCCATAACCACACGCCGGATCGCAGATCCAAGCGCCGAGCTTTGCATAAAATTCTGGGAAACGGGCCGGTTGGTAAACCAGCACAGCTACTCGGGCACTACTTGCGGAATCACCATAGGACGAAGGTGCTCAATAAATCAAACCACCGCCTTGATGGCAAACGGGGGGAATGGAGAGAGAGGGCTAGCCCCAGACGGGTAGCCTGTTTTTACTGGCAGGCGAGAAGTATCCCTTTACGCACCGCCTCTTACGGGGTAAGGTTTTGCTGGAGCTGGTTAAAGATTTTCAATTGCTACCGGCTCAACCTGTTCCGCCAAGTCAAAGCCAAAAACCCGAGAGTAAAAATAAAACTCAGCCTCCAGCGCCCGTTTAATATTTTCCGCCCGTCGGAAGCCATGTTGTTCACCTTCAAAGGGAACATAGGCCACGGGCACCCCTTTCCCACGCAACGCCTCCACCATTCCCTCTGCTTGTTCAGGGGGCACAATCTTATCTTCCAGGCCCTGAAAAAAGATAACGGGGCAAGAGAGTTTATCAACCGCGTGGATTGGCGAGCGGGCCGCGTACAGATCAGCTCGTTCCGGGTAGGGTCCAATTAGGTGATCCAGATAGCGGGACTCAAATTTATGGGTTTCTTTTGCTAGCGCTTCCAAATCGCTGACGCCATAATAGCTCGCCCCGGCCTTAAATACCTCATGAAAAGTCAAGGCCGCCAAGGTGGTAAAACCGCCCGCGCTGCTTCCCCGAATGGCAAGACGCTCCCCATCTACTTCTCCCCGCTGCGCTAAATACAAGGCCCCGTTGAGGCAATCCTCCACGTCGGCGCATCCCCACTGCCCCTTCAATTGCTGGCGGTATTCCCGTCCATAGTGGCTACTGCCCCGATAATTCACATCAAGCACGGCGATGCCCCGGCTAGTCCAGTATTGAATTTTTAAACTCAGGGTGCTATCCGTGGCCGCGGTAGGCCCCCCATGGCTGATGACCAACAAAGGAGGCCGCTCCCCCGGCAGGCCGGTAAAATCCTTATTTTTCGGCGGATAAAAGAAAGCGTGGGACTGAGCGCCCGCCGTGGTCGGGAACTGAATAGCCTCGGGAATGGAAAGATACCCGGAATCAATGCTCATCTCGCTGGCGCGACGCAAAACTTCCACTTCTCTGGTCGCTAAGTCAAACTGGACGACAGCGGGAAATTCCGTGGGCGAGGCGGCAATAAATACGGCATATCCAGCCCGCGCCCGCAAAGATCCTATTTCGGTATAAGGAGTCTCTAATTCTTCCAAAACGCCACTAGCGGCATCCATACTCGCTAAATGACTCACGCCATTCCTGCTATAGGCGCAAATGATACGCTCCGCCGACTCAAAAGCATACGTGGATAAACCAAAAACCCATTGCGGCACGCCCAATTCGGCCTCCATCCGAGTAACCGATTCTGTTTTCTGCTCCCGCCAGCGATAAAGATTCCACCATCCAGTGCGGTCAGAAATAAAATACAAAGTGCCTGTAGGGGACCACTCGGGCTGAAAAATAGACTCATCCGCTGCGCCCGCAATGTGTTTGCTCTCTCCCAAGGAGCCCGCGGCCTCTACCGGGGCCAACCAGAGATCCGTGCCATCCCAGGGCATATTGGGATGGTTCCAGGTCAACCAGGCGAGCTGACTTCCATCGGGACTAAGACGGGGCGAGGCATAAAAATCCGCTCCCGAGGCCAATACAGATATCCGCCCATTGCCGTCGAGGGGGATACTAACCAGCGTATTGACGGGCTCCCGAGTCTTATCGGTGTGGTCTTCACGAACGCAGACAAGACGATTGCGGAAGCGATCAAAAATCGCATCGGCGTAACGATAATCTCCTTCCGGAGTAAGCGGCTCAATTGAATCATCTATCTGACGCCGATACAGCCTTTGATCTTCAAAATGGGAAAAAAACACCGAATCCCCAGCCACTAGATAAGCCCCGCCGCCATACTCATGGACTCGGGTTCTAGCATTATAAGGAGCGGGATTAATCTCTTTGACTTCTCCGTCCCTGGCGCGGCCTAGGATTACATTCCGCCCCCCTTCCGTAGGACGCATTTCCAGCCAGTAAATGGCGTCCCCGGATAGTGCTATCTGGCCTAGGCCAATGGTTTCCGAGACAATGAGATCAGCGGTAATGGGGGATAACCAAGCGCCATAGGGCTTTTCTACAGGGGCAAGCATCTTTTCTCCTCTTAAAATATTTGCAAATCCCTAGCCAGCTAGGGGAGATGGAAACACGTCACAACCCACCATGCGCCTTTCCTGCTCTCTCAACGCTGCCTGATTAAGGTAATCAGATTCTGTTGGTCGTCAATGGTCACAAGGTAACGGCCCAGGACATTCATGCCTAAAAGGCCATTAGAGCCAAGGAGACTATCTTCTATAAAAGCCGCGTTAACAGCGTCCATCCGTTCTGAACCTATCTGGAAAGAGTCCAGTCGGCCAATTTTTGCCTGAAGCCGGCCATTAGCGGTCGCTATTTCCTGGCTTTTCAGCTCCCCAGGGGAAAAGCCCAGCTCAGAGAGCATCGAGGCAGGAAGCACCACTAGGGAAGCGCCGGTATCCACTAATAGGGAAACTTCCATGCTGGCCCCGCTCGGCCCTTGAACAATAGCTTGGACAACATGATGACCGCCCTTTCGTAGGGTATTCAAAACGATATGTTCTGGATATTGCGGTATTGCCGGCGCCGCCTTTTTCTGATTCAGAACAAATATTTTCTCAACGCTGCCATCGGCAGATTGAACCAAAACGTAATTAAAATCAAAAAGCAGTTGCCGCAACTGCTCCCGCAGGGAGCCGTGGACGGAACGGGCCGGAATGGCGCTCGTTTTCTCCAGGCCCTTGATAAGAATACCGTACTTGGCGGAGACATCTTCGAGTGCTTCTAATAGCGTCCTGCCCGGTAGCAATTCCGGATCATCGCCCGCCCCCTGAAGCGGGCCTAGAACCCCTAACGCCAGATAACCTGCCAGTATGGAACCGGCAAACCATCGGCGATTGAATGGCTTCACCATGAATTAAAGGGCGCCCGAGCCGCGCAGCAAACGGAAAACCGCTTCCCCTAACAGGCGGTAACCTTCGCGGTTAAGATGAACCCGATCAGATTTAAGGGCGGAGTTTTTCTCCAGGCTTACCAGGGTTTTGTTATCAACGGGAATATGATATTCCCTTGCAATCTCGGTATAAAAGCTGGCGGATTCCATAAAAAGTAGCGTGGGCCGGGGTACCGCCAATAGGACGATTTCAATACCTCGTTCCCGCACAAGTTCTATCATCTTCTGGAGATTAGCCACAATTTGGCTGTCAGCCCGCTGACGCAGAAGATCATTGCCCCCATGACATAATATTACTAGATGAGGTTGGTATCGATCCAACACCTGGGGTAGGCGGGCCACCCCTTCCCCGCTTAACTCCCCAGGTACTCCCTCGTTAATGACTTGCCGCTCTATCTTTTCCGCGAGAATACTCGGATAGCTATACTGGGAACCCCCCGCCCCCGTACCATAGGTAAGACTATCCCCAAAAGCGAGGATAATTCCATTGGGAGACAGCTTCGATAGCTGGGTGGAATCACCAGAAGAACAGGCAATGCCGGCAATGAGTATTGCTCCCAGAAGACTATACTTAATAAGCGCCCAGGTATGGTTTATGGTATTCATGATATCAGCCAATTTCCCTATTTTGGTCCTTTGCATAAAATTACTTCGTCTGCTGTCCAAGGAACTAGAGGGCTTGGCGGAAGAGCTTAAAAACAAGGAAAAGGAACTGGAGCGGGTGATGGGAATCGAACCCACGTCATCAGCTTGGGAAGCTGAGGTTCTACCATTGAACTACACCCGCGGCTAGGTTAATTCTACGTACTGGAAAGCCACCTGGCAAGACTCTGCCCACTCATATCCCGCAAGCGGTAGAATACTTCGAATCAAAAACTTACATTAAGAACAGTAATAATTAATAATGACTAATCTCAGCAATCAACACGTGATGCTCAAGGATAGCCGCCGGCTTGGTTATGCCGAATACGGCGATCTTCAAGGCGAACCTCTCTTTTACTGCCATGGTTTTCCGGCTTCCCGGCTGGAAGCTCGAGTCATTGATGGGCCGGCAAGGAAGCATGGATGGCATATTATTGCTGTTGATCGCCCAGGCTATGGATTATCGGATTTCAAGCCCAAGCGGCGCATCCTTGATTGGCCAGATGATGTGGCTGAACTCGCTCATATCCTGAATATCTCTTCTTTTTCCCTTTTAGGAATGTCAGGAGGAGGTCCCTATGCCCTCGCCTGCGCCTGGAAAATTCCTTCCTGCCTTCGGGGAGTGAGCATTGTTAATAGCCTCGGGCCAGTGTACCAATCCTGGGCAGTCCATGAGATGAAATGGCCGGCTCGCTTAGGCTTTGGCCTAGCCAAGCGTGCATCCCGGCTCTTACCCTTCATCTATGGGGGAATTGTTGCCCGGGCGTTGTATTGGTTCCCCCGGCTGACCCGATCCTTATTGACTATTTCTGCCCCAGAGGCAGATAGCCAAGCGCTAAAACGCCCCGATATGGAGAGATTCCACCTGGGGTCCATACAAGAAGCCTTTCGCAACGGCCCCAAAGGCGCGCTTTTAGATTTTAAACTCTATGCTCATCCTTGGGGATTCCAGTTAAAAGACATTAGTTTAAACATTCAGCTATGGCAGGGGGAAGCCGATGCAACGGTACCCCCCTCCCATGCCCGGTACCTAGCAAAAACGCTACCCGCCGCCCAAGTTCATTATCTCCCTAATGAAGGCCATTTCTCTGTATTTGTCAACTATATAAGCAATATTCTGGAAAACTTAAAAGAAACCCGGAAAAAGCCTATTCGCCAATAATCTTGACCAAAACCCGTTTACGCCGGCGACCGTCAAACTCGCCGTAAAAAATTTGTTCCCAGGGCCCAAAATCCAAACGCCCCTCGGACACGGCAACCACAACCTCCCGCCCCATGATTTGGCGTTTCATGTGACCGTCGGCGTTATCTTCTCCGGTATCATTATGTCGATACTGCCGGATGGGCTCATGGGGCGCGAGCTTCTCTAGCCATTGTTCGTAATCATGGTGTAATCCAGACTCGTCATCATTAATAAAAACGCTGGCGGTGATATGCATGGCATTAACTAGCACCAAACCTTCCTTGACTCCGCTGTCGCCCAGGCATTCTTCCACCTGGGGCGTTATGTTGACGAACCCCCGACGGCTAGGCACATTGAACCAGAGCTCCTTACGATAACTTTTCATTTTTTAGGCTCCTTTTAAGATCACCGTGGAATTAAACAGAGATATTTTCAGCCCCGAGTCGCCCCACCCAAACCCCGCCGTAGATCCCTTTTAATATCCTCAATGGACTCCAGGCCCACGGAAATTCGCACCAAACCATCGCTGATACCTGCTGTCAACCGTTCCTCCTCCGTTAAACGGCCATGGGTCGTGGTAGCCGGATGAGTAATAGTGGTTTTAACATCCCCAAGGTTAGCAGTAATAGAGATAAATTTAAGGGAATCGATAAGTTTCCAGGCAGCCGCCCTTCCTCCTTTCAGTTCAAATGCAACCAGGCCGCCAAAGCCCGACTGTTGCTTTGAGGCCAGCGCGTGTTGAGGATGGGAAGGCAGGCCCGCATAATACACTCTTGCAATCCCTGGCTCTGCCTCCAGCCATTCGGCTAATGTCTGAGCCTGTCGACTCAGGGCTTCCATCCGCAATTGCAAGGTTTCTAAACCTTTAAGAAAAACCCAGGCATTGAAGGGACTCATGGTAGGACCCGCGGTACGCAAAAAGCCAAAGATTTCTTCTCCTACCCGCTGCCCATCACCCACCACAGCGCCCCCCACGCACCGTCCTTGGCCATCAAGATACTTGGTGGCAGAGTGAATAACGAGATCCGCTCCTAGCTCAAAAGGGCGCTGTAAAGCAGGGGTACAAAAACAATTATCCACCACTAATAAGCAATCATGGGCCTGCGCTAGACGGGATAGCTGAGCGATATCCGCTATCTCATTGAGAGGATTGGCGGGCGTCTCTAGGAATAGCAAGCGAGTATTGGGGCGTAAGGCGTTTTCCCAAGCTTCCATCCGAACGAGAGGAACAAAGGTAGTTTCTACGCCAAAGCGGGCCAGATATTTGTTGAAAAGAACTCGCGTCGTTCCAAAAATATTTTCCGAGGAAACGATATGATCTCCCGCCTTCAACAGCGCCATACAAGTTGCAAGAATGGCGGCCATCCCCGATGAGGTCGCCACGCAACGCTCACCTCCTTCTAAAGCCGCGAGGCGTTGCTCAAAGGTCCGGACTGTGGGATTAGTGAAGCGGGAATAAATATTCCCTTCTTTCTCTCCCGAAAAGCAAGCCGCAGCCGCCTCGGCACTTTCAAACACAAAGCTGGAAGTAGGAAATATAGGCTCGGCATGTTCAGCCTCGCCAGTACGCTGCTGCCCTGCTCGCACTGCTAGCGTGGCAAAACCGTACTCGCCTTGGTTATCATTCGGCATCTTTACCCTCCATAATCTATTTTTAATGCTTATGGGCACCCCAATAACAATTATGGAGCATATTACTCCCTTAACTAGCTATACGCCCATCACGACACTTTACTTTATGCCTGGCGTTAATAGAAAAAAGGGACGGTTACAACTGCGCTGCCGAGTTGAACTCTCATAGAACGAACCGTTTTAGCTCCAATATGATCGGCTTTTGCCTATCAGAACAGTGCAAGGTATTTAAATACTGAATGGAAACTTGAATAAAAAAACAGTAGATCGGCAGAGGATAAAAAAGAAGTCGGTGAGGAGTGGAAGATAAAAATTGGCAGCACATCCCTATGCTGCCTAAACCGTCAGATAGCTACCTTCTATTAAGGTACACCTACGGAGAATCTATTTACCTGCTGTAAATATGGAGAGGATATTCGCTAGCTCTGTGTTACACCAAATGAATATCACTCATGCACAGATTAGACTTAAGAGCGAAGGCAGTAAATAAGTGTTTATACGTATAGAGGGGTAAAATTAAGCGGAAAAAATCTCTAGAAACGAAATGAAACCAGAAGGGAGAACATATTCCAGTCCTCGTGGAGATCATTAATATTTGGATTATCTTCAGTGGTTATCCAAGCAGTACCCCTAATATGGTGGAACTCTGTTCTCACCATGATGGAAGAGGTCACATCCCAACGTAGGCCTACCATCCAATCATCTGCAAACCGGCGATGTGCAGGTTGTCCGGTTTTAGCAGCAAAATCTTCTCCGTTACAATCACCAAGCTCGGTACAAAGACTATCAAAACGGGCGACAGCTGACCAGCGGGGCGTAAAACGATAGGTGGCTTGAAAATACCAGCTCAGGCCAGTGAAATCGGTATCTGGAATACGAGGTCCAAAATCAGAATAGTTAAAATGTCTTAGAGCAACCTCGCTTGTCAGACTCAACCGCTCTCCATTATATTGGCCTGAGAATATTAAGGGAGAAAACTTGATTGAGCCAGCTCCTAGAGGTGAGTTACTCGGCACCCCTGCTGAATCGAAACTGAAATTGACCTGGAAAGAAGAAACGCCTAAACGAACAACGCCCCCATCTTTCTCATAAAGCAGGCGCCCAGAAAAAGAGGTCCCTCCGCCAAGATCCCCTGGAAAATCACCTCCTAATAAAGCTAATTCCTCTTGCTCGCCTACTCTAGGTCTAGCAATATTAAATTGGAATAGAAAATCACCCATACGGGTACGCCGTTCACCATAAATCTGGCCTCCATCCGAGGATAGCGCCAAATCTCTAGTGCGATCAAAATAAATGGACTCGGGCAAAAAGATGCTTGGCCGGGTAAAAGCCACGTCGCGGGTATCATTATAAAAACCGAGAGGATTGATCACACGACCAAGCCGCAAGCCCCAAGTGTTTTCAGTATTACTCAAGAAGGTATAATCCACTAAGCCATAATCCAGCCTTGGATCGCCTTGGTCGTTTTTGCCGGCCCAGCGCATAACCCCCTGTGCCGCAACTTGAAGTTTAGGCATAATTCTCCACGAAGCGTTGATTCCCAGTTCTCGGAAATCAAATGACCCGTTATCCTTGCTGTCACCGAAAAAATTATTGTCCGTGGTCAATGTAAATGCTTGCGAGACAAAACCATGAATTTGCAAAGACTGGGGAAGCTTCCATTCAGCTTGTAAAGGATTCATCAGCAGGGATAACATAGTACCCAATACTACTTTCCCCCCCTTCCTATACCAGAATTTTTTAACTCCTTTAAACACGCTATCGCTTGGCTCCCATTGCCTTTTCCACCACGCGCACCCGGAAATCAGTATTTCCACCAGGCAAGTAACCGATAGCGCCCGGCGTAGAGGCTACCTTATTACCCATTTCCTTGATGGAATCCACTTCAATAGGAGCTTGGCCAGTTCCTGAATAAACTAGCCGGTCCCATGTTCTACGAAGCTGGTAGGGAAAAATATTGAGAATTTTTTTCGAAAATTGTATGTGTAACGGAGAGTTATCGCTCAGCACAAACACCTTGATCAGCGATCCGTCAGGCCAAGTTCGCAGGCGCATGCTAAAAATTGCCCGCAGAGTGCTGCGGGTTAACTTCATTTCCGGAGCGTCTGGATTGACAATAACTTCCTGAGCGCCAACTTCTGGGATTACCGGGAAAATAATAGTTAGAATAAATATAAGGCGGATAACAAGCCCACACTTCCAGGGACGCGCAACAAGTAAACGCATTATGCTTTGTACTGGAGGGCTGCAGTCTGCGCGCGTACGAGACAAACGCAACAATGTCTTTGGCTCCGGCGATATCTTGGCTGCAGTCTGCGCGCGTACGAGACAAACTCCTACCTTTTAAAACAATCCTTGCTTAAGAATTTGTACTCTGCACTCTCTCTCACTAAGCTTTTTTACTGAGTCTGGATAGAGCTTTCCGTGATTAGTAATTAACTCCCAGAATGCCCGGTTCTCTCGGAACATCCGCCCTAATACATTATCTATAGTATCTAAATAAGGTCGGCGTCCTCCATGATACTCCACTAATGGACCTATCGGTTTTAGGTTAGCGCCGAATTGCCTTAGGCGCCGGTTCAGCACCGGCTCCATGCCCGCATACCAATGGGTGATCCCACATTCCGAAGACATTCGCACCAACGCTACCAAAAGACCTAATATTGGATGGGGAAATTGCCGCCGGCTATCTGATCTACTATCCTTGATATTGGAATCATCCATCCCATGAGCGTAAAGCGCTTCCTGTCCGCGGCAACGGAAGTTCCTTGCTAACATCAAACGGGTAATTTCAGCCGTAGTACGACGCGGTAATTGGTTAGGGACAACCAGATTCTTATCAAAGTAGTGTCCGGCATGCTCTTCAATAGGAAAGGGTTGAAGAGGATCATCGGAATTACATAATACCAAGCGTACTCCCCCGGCTAAGTTTTTGCTTTCTCGATGGTACAAAAGGGAACATATAGACCGATTATCGTACTCATCTATCTCGCGACCATCTGGATAGCGCCAAGCCTCAAAATCCGGTAGCTGAAGCTCCTGAGAATACACTTGATAGCGCAAACGATGGAAACGGTTTTTACTATCAACCACATTGGCAGGAATAATCTTGAAATATTTTTCGAACGCTGTAATTAAATTGCTCATAACCATTGAAATGCCTTCTTTTAAGCAGCGCTATCTTTCTGATTTATAGGGCTTAATTGAGCCGCCTATCTTAAGGCCAAAGCTTGCTACCATTCGACTCCACGAAACTGAAATACAATCTGAAAGTGCGAGCTGTATAATTAATTAGAAGTTGTTAACCCCAGCTTTTGTGATAACTTGAATTAAGTTTAAAGCTCTAAGGTCCGCTCCGCTAGCTTAACCATTATTGCACGCAGTTCAGGAGCTTCTATTGTTGTTCGTAAGCACCTTCTGATAAAGGTAGGCAACAAAGACATCTCCGTCCTGCTTACTATTAGTAAACGAGATGGTATAGCCGCTTCGTATGGGTGGCTGTAGTATCGTAGTGCATAGCCAAATTGGAGGGACTACTACTTGTTCGACTGGCATAACCTCCTGTATCATCAAACGCTGTGCATCTATGCTATGTATGCCGGAGACCGCCCGTCAAACTCCTAGATTATCAGGATTTACAATTATGAAAGAAGTTAAGAAAAAGAGGATCCTGCCATCGTGTAATCTTCTAATTACCGATGCATTTGCATTATTGGTCGGGGCGAGAGGATTTGAACCTCCGACCACTTGAACCCCATTCAAGTGCGCTACCAGGCTGCGCTACGCCCCGTTATGTGCGTATGATAACTTAAAACCTTCCATAACTGAAGAAGCCTTAAGTTTTAAGCAAACTCATAATCTCTTCGAGCTCTAAGCGGAGCTGACGTATAATTTGCCTACTTTGGGTACTATCCTCCCTGGCTTCAGCACCGGAAAGCTTTTGCCGGGCACCCCCTATAGTGAATCCTTGCTCGTAAAGAAGATTGCGAATCTGGCGAATCATAATGACATCTTGACGCTGATAGTAACGTCGATTGCCGCGTCGTTTCACCGGTTTAAGCTGTGGAAACTCTTGTTCCCAATAACGCAGAACATGTTGCTTTACATGACACAGCTCACTGACCTCGCCGATAGTAAAATAACGTTTTCCAGGTATCGGCGGTAATTCGTTATTATTGCTTGCCTCCAGCATAGGCTTCTACCCGCGCCTTAAGTTTTTGTCCAGGCCGAAAAGTTACCACGCGTCGCGCGGTGATAGGAATTTCCTCACCCGTCTTAGGATTGCGCCCCGGCCGTTCTCCTTTATCACGAAGCTCAAAATTACCAAAGCCGGAAAGCTTAACCGCTTCTCCCTGTTCTAGAGCGCAACGAATATCTTCAAAAAACATTTCTACAATTTCCTTGGCCTCCCGCTTGTTAAGACCAAGCTCCTGGTAAAGGATTTCAGTCATATCGGCCTTGGTTAGAGCCATAAGTCACTCCCTCATAATGGCGCCTAGTTCAGCTACTAATAGCGCCACCACTCGTTCTATAAAGATATTAACCTTATCGTCTGTCAGCGTGTAGGAAGGGTGCTGCAGAATGAATTTTAAAGCAAGGCTTTTTTTATCAGGATCAATTCCCTTCCCAGTATAAACGTCAAACAATTGTAATTCTTTAAGAATATCCGATTCACACCCCTTGAGGCAATCAAAAACTGCCTGCACGGGAATATTAGTATCCACTAAAAAGGCAATATCCCGGCGAATCGCTGGAAACTTAGATAAGGACTGAAAAACAGGCAAACTACCCCGCTCAACCGCCTCAAGCCGAAGAGAAAACAAGTAGGCGCGGCTGCTCAAGTCCAATTTACTCTCCAACAACGGATGCAAAGCGCCTAGCCACCCCACTACTTGGCCTTCCCGAAGAATTTGAGCACTCTGCCCTGGATGCAGAGCAGGGTGAGAGGCCGCCACGAACTCAAAGCAATTTCGCTGCCCCCCCAAAGCTAATATTGCCTCCACATCTCCCTTGAGATCAAAAAAATCGGCCGGCCGGCTCGCTAACCCCCATTGTTCTGGGTAGCTAGCCCCTGAAATAAGGCCAGCAACCGTTCTTTCCTGTTTAAGATCAGTTAACTGGCCATTAAATGTAAGACCATGTTCAAAAAAGCGAATTCGCTCTTGCTGGCGATATGAATTATACTGCAATGCCTGAATCAATCCTGGCCACAGGGTAGTACGCATAACTGCCATGTCCGTGGAAATCGGATTATTCAAGGCCAACGGGCTCTCATCAGGGTCCAATAATTGCTGCAGTCCTTGGTCCACAAAACTATAAGTGATCGCCTCCTGATAGTCCCGATCTACCAGCACCTGGCGAATACGATCAATAAAAACCCCCGCTTCTGTTTTCAGCACAGGCTGGATTTGTCCCACAGGCCGAGTGCTAGGAAGGCGATCATAACCATATAAGCGTCCTAATTCCTCAATAAGGTCCACCTCTAAGGCAAGATCAAAGCGAAAACTCGGCACCTTCGCTTCCCAACCCTCTTCAATTCTTTCCACTTCTAGACCAAGACGAGTCAATTGTTCAGTAATACGGCTCTCAGCAATCTCAACTCCGAGAACCCGGTGAATGCGGGCCTTCCGCAAAATTATCGTTGCCTGAGGAGGAAGCTGGGATGAATCCACCACCTCGATGACTGGTCCCGCCTGCCCCCCTGCAATCTCTAGCAGTAAAGCCGTCGCCCGTTCCATGGCCCGCCGCGGTAATTCGGAATCAACCCCACGCTCGAAACGGTGGGAAGAATCCGTATGCAAACCATAAAAGCGGGCGCGACCTGCAATAACACTCGGGTTGAAAAAAGCGCTCTCCAAAAATAGATGCCGGGTCTGGTTATTAATTCCCGATTCCTCTCCCCCCATAATCCCTGCCAAGGCAAGTGCTCGCTGCTGATCCGCAATGACTAACGTTTCTTCATCTAACCGTAAAGGGGTGCCATCCAGCAAAGTAAGCGCCTCGTCAGCTTGCCCATAACGCACTTGAATGCCACCTTTCAGCCGTTCTAGGTCAAAAGCATGCATTGGCTGCCCCAACTCCAACATGACATAATTAGTCACATCGACCACCAGCCCTAAACTCCGAAGACCACTACGCCGAAGCCGCTCACGGAGCCACCAAGGCGTCTGTGTTTGGGGATTAACACCCCGTAAAACCCGGCCTAAATAGCGGGGACAAGCCGCTGGCGCCGCTACAGTCACTGGGAAGATATCTTCGATTTGGGCTGTCACAGGCTCGATGGCGGGTTCCGTTACGGGAGACTGGGTGAGTACGCCCACTTCCCGGGCAATTCCGGCAACGCTTAGACAATCACTGCGGTTGGGGGTCAAGTCAATCTCAATACTGATATCATCGAGTTGCAAGAACTCATGGAGATCGGTGCCAGGAGAGGCTCCTTCAGGTAACTCCAATAATCCTGCTGATTGCTCAGCAAGGCCCAATTCCGCCGCGGAGCAAAGCATTCCAAAAGATTTTACCCCCTGCAATGTCACCGGCTCAATCCTTATGCCAGCCGGTAATTGGGCGCCAACAATGGCAAGCGGCGCCCATAGCCCGACTCGAGCATTAGGCGCGCCGCATACTACCGTCAAAAGGGAATCACTGCCGATATCTACTTGGCAAATCTGTAGACAATGGGCGCTGGGATGAGGCTTCACAGCTACTATTTTAGCAGCCTTAACACCTTTAAAAGTAGCTGCTACTGGCTCAGTACTCTCTACTTCTAACCCGGCCAGGGTGAGCCGTTCAACCAGATTTTCTCTACTGATATCTGGATCAACCCATGTTCGTAACCAGGCTTCACTGAATTTCATGGTTCACTGGCAATCATTTAACTTTTAATTAAATTGGCGTAAGAAGCGTAAATCATTTTCAAAAAATAAACGTAAATCATCCACTCCATAACGAAGCATCGCCAGTCGCTCAACTCCTAGACCAAAAGCAAACCCCAGGTATCGCTCGCTATCAATGTCCGCGTGCTCAAAAACTTTAGGATGGACCATACCGCAACCCAACACCTCCAGCCAGCCAGTATGGCCGCACACCCGACAACCCTTGCCGCCGCAGTTAACACATTGGATATCCATCTCCGCCGATGGCTCCGTAAAAGGGAAATAGGAGGGACGAAAACGAACTTCTAAATCTTCGCGTTCAAAATAGGCCCGCAGAAAATCCGCAAGAGTGCCTTTAAGATCGGTAAAACTCACCTGCTCATCTACCAGCAGCCCTTCCACCTGGTGGAACATAGGCGTATGAGTCAAATCGGAATCACAACGATAAACTCGCCCAGGAGCAATAATTCGCAGCGGCGGCCCCCGGTGCTCCATCACCCGAATTTGTACCGGCGAGGTATGGGTTCGTAAAAGGGTATGAGCATCAAAATAAAAAGTATCATGCATCGCTCTAGCAGGATGGGAAGACGGGATATTAAGTGCCTCAAAGTTATGATAATCGTCTTCTACTTCCGGTCCCTCATGTATCTCGAACCCTGCATAACGGAAAAATGCTTCAATACGCATCAAGGTGCGGGTCACCGGATGTAATCCACCCACATCCAGGCCCCGGCCTGGCAAAGTCACATCAATCGTCTCTGAAGCAAGGCGCACCTCCAGTGCCGCTTGCTCCAGGTCCTTGCGCCGGGCCTCGATTTCGTTCTGCACCGCTTGTTTAGCCTCATTGACCGCCTTACCAAAAATAGGGCGTTCCTCAGCGCTAACCTGTCCTAACGCTTTAAAATGGTTTGTAAGCTCCCCTTTCTTACCTAAATAACGAACCCGCAATTCATCCAAGGTTGGCAAATCAGGGGCGGCTGACACCGCCCGACGAGCCTTTGCGACTATCTCTGCTAATGCTTCTTGCATGGGTTCTTTAAATTCTCACAATACAAGGGTTAAACCATCGTCAACCAATAAAGGGGGAGGCAAATAGCCTCCCCCTTTAAATCTAACCCTATAAGCCAGTTACCTATCTCACCAGAGAGACTAATTCGCTAGCGCAGCTTTAGCTTGCTCGGCAATGGTGGTAAAGGCTGCCTTATCTCTAACAGCAAGATCGGCAAGCACCTTACGATCAATCTCAATCGCAGCCTGTTTCAATCCACTGATAAGGCGACTATAGGAAAGACCACACTCGCGGGCAGCCGCATTAATACGCACAATCCAAAGAGCGCGAAACTGCCGTTTGCGTTGACGCCGGTCACGGTAGGCATACTGGCTAGCACGCGTGACCGCCTGGTTCGCAACCCGGTAGACGTTTTTGCGTCGGCCGCGATAACCCTTAGCCTGAGCAATCACCTTCTTATGCCGGGCGTGAGCCGTTACTCCTCGTTTTACTCTAGGCATAACCCATCTCCTTTAAGCGTAGGGCAACATACGATCTAGCCGAGGACCATCCGCTGCACTCACTACTGCTAAAGGACGCAGTTTACGCTTACGTTTGCTGCTCTTTTTAGTAAGAATGTGATTATGGTGGCTCTGGGCGTGTTTGAATTTCCCGCTAGCCGTGCGCTTAAAACGCTTGGCGGCACCGCGGTTGGTTTTCAGCTTAGGCATGCTTAAATTACTCCGCATTTAATTAAAAGAAAAGACGTCTACCTCTAGCGTAGACGCCCTCGTTACTTTTTAGGGGCCAAAACCATGACCATTTGCCGACCCTCCCGTTTTGGATGCTGCTCAACGACTCCATATTCCTCTAAATCGTTACGGACCCGTTCCAGCAATTTAAGTCCCAATTCTTGATGGGCCAGCTCTCGCCCGCGAAAACGCAGACTCACCTTGGTTTTATCCCCTTCTGTCAGGAAACGTACCAGGCTGCGCAGTTTGACCTGATAATCCCCTTCTTCAGTCCCTGGCCGGAACTTAACTTCTTTGATCTGTATCTGTTTTTGTTTCTTTTTAGCAGCCTGACGTTTTTTATTCTCCTCAAACAGATACTTGCCATAGTCCATAATTCGACACACGGGGGGGTCGGCCTGTGGAGCAATCTCCACTAAATCCTCACCTGCTTCATCGGCTACATGCAACGCTTCCTCAATGGAAACAACTCCAATTTGCTCGCCATCAACACCAATCAAGCGAACTTCCGGAGAAGTAATTTCTTCATTCAGGCGCGTGCTCTTTTTTACAGCGATATTCTAATCCTCCTCAGAAATGTTACGACCAAGACGAGCAACGTCAACGCTAAGATGCTCCATAAAGGCATCGAGACTCATCACCCCCAGATCCTGACTGTATCGAGTACGCACGGCCACGGTCTGGTTTGCCACCTCCCGGTCTCCAATCACTAACAGATAAGGAATCCGGCGCAAAGTATGCTCGCGGATTTTAAAACCGATTTTCTCATTTCTCAAGTCTAAAAGAGAACGAAAACCTTTATTTTTCATCGTTTCTTCCACTTGACGGGCATATCCCTCCTGGCGGTCAGTAATGCTCATCACAACGACCTGTATAGGCGCAAGCCAAGGCGGAAATTTACCCTCGTAGTGCTCGATCAGTACCCCAAAAAAACGTTCTAAGGAACCTAATACCGCTCGATGGATCATAATAGGCCGATGGCGGGCACCATCCTCGGCCACATATTCCATTGCAAAACGCTCCGGTAGATTAAAATCTAGCTGGACCGTAGAGCATTGCCATTTACGACCAATGGCATCCTCGATTTTAATATCGATCTTGGGACCATAGAAAGCACCACCGCCTTCGTCCACGGCATAATCCAAACCTTTCTTATCCAACGCTGAACGCAACGCTTGGGTGGCCTGGTCCCAAATTGCTTCCGGCCCTACTGATTTTTCTGGCCGCGTGGAAAGATCAATTTCATAACGGTCAAAACCAAACGCCGCTAACATTTCTAAAGTCAAATCAAGGATACCCAGAATTTCATTCTCAATCTGCTCCTCGCGACAGAAAATATGCGCATCGTCCTGAGTAAACCCCCGCACCCGCATCAACCCATGCAGGGCGCCAGACATTTCATGGCGGTAGACGGTACCCAGTTCCGCCCAGCGGATGGGCAATTCCCGGTAGGAGCGTAGCCGGCCTTGGTACACCAGCACATGAAAAGGGCAATTCATGGGCTTAAGCTGGTAAAGCTGGTGGTCGTCCTCCATGGGTTGATACATGGACTCCCGATAAAAATCCGTATGCCCGGAAGTCTGCCACAGCTCCTCATGAGCGATATGGGGCGTATAGAGCGTTTCATAGCTTGCCGCCGTATGACGCTCTTGCCAAAAGTCCTCTATCACCCGCCGGATACGCGCGCCCATAGGATGCCAAAAGACTAAGCCGCCACCCGCCTCTTCCTGAATGGAAAATAGATCCAAATCAGAGCCAATCCGGCGATGATCTCGTTTTTCCGCTTCCTCAAGACGATGAAGGTAAGCCTCAAGAGCTTTTTTGTCAGGCCAGGCAGTGCCATAAATACGCTGCAGCATCTCGTTATTGGCATCGCCCCGCCAATAAGCGCCGGCCACCTTGGTCAGCTTAAAGGCTTTGAGCTTTGCGGTCGAAGGCACATGAGGCCCGCGGCAAAGATCCACAAAATCACCTTGCCGGTAAAGAGAAATTTCCTCCTCCGAGGGAATCGAGGCAATAATCTCAGCCTTGTATTCTTCCCCCATCCGGCGGAACAAAGAGATGGCCTCCTCACGGGATTTCAATTCTCGATGAACCGCAATATCTTGCTCCACCAATTCCCGCATTTTGGCTTCAATGGCCTCAAGATCTTCTGGGGTAAACCCCTCAGGATAGGCAAAATCATAATAGAAGCCATCCTCAATCACCGGCCCAATGGTTACTTGGGCTTCCGGGTAAAGCGCTTTGACCGCCTGGGCTAGCAAGTGCGCGCAAGAATGGCGGATAATCTCCAAGCCATCAGTATCCCGCTCAGTAATAATGGTAAGTTTCGTATCCCTCTCAAGGGGATAAGCGCTATCTACTAAGCGGCCATCGATTTTGCCCCCAAGGGCCGCCTTCGCTAGGCCCGGGCCAATATCAGCTGCTACGTCATAAACGGTAACAGGATGGTCAAAACCGCGCTGGCTACCATCCGGAAGGGTAATAACAGGCATGTGATAAAATCCTGTTCATGGCCCATACAAGAGGCCGGTTGAACAAAAAGACACCACCGTCGCAGTGCCTTGCAAGCGTAATGGTAGGCGCGATTGGACTCGAACCAACGACCCCCACCATGTCAAGGTGGTGCTCTAACCAGCTGAGCTACGCGCCTGTAAAAACAGAAGATTAATTTACCATGTCATACTCGGTTTCGCAACGGGCGGCGTTTATCTTCCCCTATCAAATTGCCCCCGCTTGAGAATTCCCCCCGCCTCGGAGCAGAGATGGAATCGCCTCCGTTAAAGACCCAGCCCTTAATCTTTTTGATTTCATCGCGCAACCGGGCGGCTTGTTCAAACTCTAAATTCTGAGCATGCTTGTGCATCTGCCGCTCTAGTTGTTGTAGACGTTTAGCCAATTGCTGGGGCGGCAAGCGTGTATATTCGGCGGCTTTCTCCTCCACCTGGTCAGGGGAGTGGCGGCCTCCTTTACCAGGGCTTGGCGTATAAACACCATCAATGATTTCCCGCACCGCTTTTTGTATCCCACGAGGAATAATACGATGGGTTTCATTAAAGGCAAGCTGTTTTTTCCGCCGTCTTTCTGTCTCGGCAATGGCCCGGCCCATAGAGCCTGTGACCGTATCCCCATAAAGAATGGCTCTTCCATGTAAATTGCGCGCAGCCCGTCCTATAGTCTGAATGAGCGACCGCTCCGAGCGGAGAAAACCTTCCTTGTCCGCATCCAGGATGGCCACCAAAGACACTTCTGGAATATCTAATCCTTCCCGCAGCAAGTTGATTCCCACCAACACATCAAACTTACCTAAACGCAGATCACGGATAATTTCTACCCGTTCTACCGTATCAATGTCCGAATGGAGGTAGCGCACACGAACCTCATGCTGTTCCAGATACTGAGTCAGATCCTCTGCCATACGCTTGGTAAGGACCGTTACCAATACCCGCTCATTTGCCGCCGCTCGCTGGCGGATTTCCGAAAGCAGATCATCCACCTGACTACCAGCGGGCCTTACCTCTACCGCCGGATCAACCAGACCCGTAGGACGTACTACTTGCTCAATCACGGCCCCCGAACGCTGCTGTTCATAGGGTCCAGGCGTAGCTGAAACAAAAATAATCTGGGGTGCTAACTGTTCCCATTCCTCAAATTTTAAAGGCCGGTTATCCAAGGCTGAAGGTAAGCGGAAACCGTACTCAACCAAGGTCTCTTTACGGGCTCGATCACCCCGGTACATAGCGCCCAATTGGGGCACTGTCACATGGCTTTCATCAATAACCAGCAAAGCATTCTTGGGGAGATAATCAAACAGGGTTGGCGGCGCTTCCCCAGGCTGCCTCCGAGATAGGAAACGGGAATAATTTTCAATCCCCGCACAGTAACCTAGCTCTAATATCATCTCGATATCAAAGCAGGTCCGTTGCTCCAGGCGCTGGGCTTCAACTAATTTATTAACGCCATAAAGCTGTTCCAATCGCTCAGCAAGCTCAATCTTAATTTCATCAACTGCTTGCAGCAGGACTTCCCGGGGAGTCACATAGTGGGTCTTTGGATAAACAGTCAAGCGGGAAACCTGGTGCAGTACTTCACCTGTTAAGGGATCAAAATAAGAGAGACTTTCTATCTCATCGTCAAAAAGCTCTACCCGGATAGCCTCTTGCTCCGATTCGGCAGGGTAGATATCAATAATTTCTCCCCGTACCCGGTAAGTGCCCCGGCGCAGTTCCGTATCATTGCGCTGATACTGCAACTCCGCCAAGCGGCGCAATATTCCCCGATGGTCTACCGTATCACCCACCATAAGGTGCAGTACCATATTCAGATAACTATCCTTATCGCCAAGACCGTAGATAGCGGAGACGCTTGCCACCACAATGGCATCGGGCCGTTCCAGAAATGCTTTAGTTGCGGAAAGCCGCATTTGCTCTATATGATCGTTAACCGAAGCGTCTTTCCCAATATAAGTATCAGAAGCTGGCACATAGGCCTCTGGTTGGTAATAATCATAGTAAGAAACGAAGTAACCCACTGCATTGTGAGGGAAAAATTCCCGCATCTCGCTATAGAGTTGGGCCGCTAGAGTCTTATTAGGCGCTAACACAATAGTCGGTCGCTGAACCTGCTGAATCATATTGGCTATGGTGAAGGTTTTACCTGATCCGGTCACCCCCAGCAGAGTCTGATACATTTCCCCAGCCGCTAGACCTTCCGTCAGCCGCGCTATCGCCTTCGGCTGGTCGCCTGCCGGCTGATAGTCGCTTACCAGTTGAAATACGCCCTTCACTGCTCTATTAAAGCCTTTCTGAAAAAATACAAATTCGCTATATTAAGATTTCAAGGTTATCGTAACATTTTCTTAAAATCAGGACGGCCCCAATTGGACATTACTCTTTCTAACCGCGTTCAAAAAATTAAGCCCTCTCCTACCCTTGCCATCACTGCCCGCGCCAAAGCCCTCCGGGCCGAAGGAAAAGATATTATCGGTCTGGGAGCCGGCGAGCCCGATTTCGATACGCCAGAGCACATCAAGGAAGCGGCTATTCAAGCCATTCGAGATGGCTTTACCAAATATACTGCCGTTGACGGCATTCCCAGCCTGAAAGAGGCCATTATCGCCAAGTTCTCCCGAGAAAATGGCTTCCAGTACGAACTTAATCAGATTCTAGTCTCTGTGGGCGGCAAGCAGAGTTTCTATAATTTAGCCCAGGCTCTGCTGAATCCAGGGGATGAAGTTATCATTCCAGCGCCCTACTGGGTCTCTTATCCCGATATGGTCCTCCTGGCAGGAGGCATACCCGTTGTTATCGCCGCGCCCCAGGAGCAAGCGTTCAAAATTACCCCCGAGCAACTAGAAGCCGCCATCACCCCTCTTACCCGGCTACTGGTTATCAACAGCCCCTCCAATCCAACGGGTACCGCTTATAGAAACGATGAACTCGCCGCCCTAGGAGAGGTCCTCCGCCGCCACCCCCAAATACTTATCGCTACCGACGACATGTATGAGCATATTTATTGGGGTGAAACACCTTTTTGCAATATTCTAAATGCCTGCCCCGATCTTTATGAGCGTACCCTGGTGCTCAACGGCGTTTCCAAAGCCTATTCCATGACCGGTTGGCGCATCGGTTATGCGGCGGGCGCGCCAACACTCATCAAAGCAATGAAAGCCATTCAATCCCAGAGCACCTCAAATCCTACCTCTATTTCTCAAGTAGCCGCGCAAGCGGCAATCGCAGGAGAGCAGGCTTGCGTTAAGGCCATGTGCCAAGAATTTAAAAACCGCCATGATTTTGTCCTCGAATACCTTAACGGTATCCCTGGAGTGCAAACCTTAGCTGGAAGCGGAACTTTTTATACCTTCCCCAATTTCCAAGCAGCTATCGCCTCACGAGAAGATATTAAAGATGACGTGGAGCTCGCGGAAAATATGCTTAATGCGGCAGGTGTTGCCGTAGTACCGGGGTCAGCCTTTGGCGCACGAGGGCATCTACGCCTTTCTTTTGCTACCAGTATGGAAAATCTGGAACAGGCCCTTGAACGTATTGCCGCCTTTCTTAGTTGAGTCGTCGCCTAACTAGCTCTTCGCGTCCTTCCCTGGACTTGTCGAGCTAGTTGGTTGGCTCAACCAGCCTGAGCCCTTCGGGGCTACGTTAGCAGTTGAAGCGAAAGCGACTCACCCTGGGGTGCATCTCCCAGCCCCAGGCTCTGAGGTCAAAGGCAATGAACTTTGGTGCGACACACGAGCGAATGCCGAGACTGAACGACCCTTCAAACATGGGCGAGGGAACCTTAACTTTTAGGAGTCACGAAAGTGAATAGTGTATTTGTTTTAGACGCTAATAAAACCCCGCTCATGCCGTGCCGTCCCTCTCGGGCCAGGCGGCTACTACGGGATAGGAAGGCAGCGGTCTATCGGATGCAGCCTTTTACCCTCATGTTGAAATACCGGGTTGAAGCCAGCCCACAGCCCATTGAATTTAAGGTGGACCCCGGCAGCAAAACCACGGGGCTCGCCTTGGTGGGTAAGTTCCAGGCGCAAGGCCGGGTGGTGCTGTGGGCAGGTAATCTAACGCACCGAGGGCAGGCTATCCGCGACAGGCTAGAGAGACGACGCGCTTTACGCCGTGGAAGACGCTACCGAAATACCCGCTACCGTGCGCCCCGGTTCTTGAACAGAACCAAGCCCAAAGGCTGGCTGCCACCTTCGCTACGCTCACGGGTTGAGAATGTCTCGACGTGGCTGAACCGTTTACTGGATAGAGCGCCCATCAGCGAATGCCATATTGAGACCGTGCGCTTTGATATACAGAAAATCCAAAACCCTGAGATTAGCGGCGTTGAATACCAACAAGGGGAATTGCTGGGATATGAAGTGCGTGAATATCTGCTGGAGAAGTGGGGTAGGAAATGCGCTTATTGCAACAAGCAAGATATCCCGCTGGAAGTGGAGCACATTACCCCGAGGTGCCGCGGCGGCAGCCATCGGGTTTCTAATTTAACCCTCGCCTGTACGCCCTGCAACCAAAGAAAGAACCACCAAACGGCGGCTGAGTTTGGTTACCCCAAGATACAAGCCAAGGCCAAGCTACCCCTGAGAGACGCCGCCGTCAATGCGACGCGTTACGCTATAGGTCGCGCTATTCAATCGCTAAGCTTACCCACCTCCTTCTGGAGCGGAGGCAGAACCAAGAAAAACCGCCTTTCCCAAGGTTACCCCAAAGACCACTGGATAGATGCCGTGTGCGTGGGTGAGAACGGCGCGAAGGTCACTATCACCGAGGACGTTCGGGCGCTGCACATCAAAGCCATGGGGCGCGGTGCCCGGCAAGTGGTGAGGACGGATAAACACGGCTTCCCCCGTGGCAAGGCCGGGCGGTGTAAACGGGTGAAGGGTTTTCAGACGGGTGACTTAGCAAAACTCATTCAGCCCAAAGGGAAGTATGCGGGTATCCATATAGGAATGCTCGCAGGTATCCGGGCCAGAGGAACTTTCGATATCAAGGCCAAGGCCGGTAAGATTTCGGCCAACTGGAAGAATTTCCAACTCATTCAAAGAGGAGATGGTTATGATTACGGACTTTTGACTGTTTAAGCGCCATCACGGCGACGACAGAACTTTATGTTGACCCTCGCGCTCGGCGCGCCCTGTCTGCATGCACCGCACAGGCAGTCACGCTCGCTGGGGGATCGTTGCACATCCCTGTGCTCTTTCAAGGATAAGCGGCGATTGGAATAAATTGATAAGTTGACGAAAGCGGCCAGGATTATTAGGATATAGCTATTCTTCCCCGGTAGCTCAGTTGGTAGAGCGGGTGACTGTTAATCACTAGGTCGGCGGTTCGAGCCCGTCCCGGGGAGCCAATAATTCAAAGGCTTGCGTCTATTCGGCGTGAGCCTTTTTAGTTTGAACGTAAGCGCCAGAAGCCCCCCAAGGGTACCCAAATACCGCGTTAACGGTATGCCTTGACGATGGAAGCGGCATCCATGTTCCTTTAATAAGGCTTTTAACTCTCTCTAGTGAAACTTCCCATTAAGGAGCTATGGGCAAAAGCGCCTTTCTCTTGCTTAAAACCTCAATTTGAGTTTTTTTGCCAATGCGAACACCATTCAACACCAGCAATTCCGGCACCATCATATTAAGCTTTTCCATTAAAGCCTCTTGTGTATCCGCCTCGGTTGCCAACCCCGGCACATCCTCGCTCGTGGCAACCCATACGTGGGCCTGCTCATCCCATAATGCCTCTATATGAAACTCAACCTTGTTAGGCATAATGAACCTCCTCCATCCATGAGTATATATATAGCTCATCCTCAAACCATCACTAGACTTACTCGGGCTAACCCCTATGAAACAATCGGGAAACTACTCCGGCAAAAACGCCATATCCAACACCTGCTCCCACGTCCAGCCAGTCTGCTCGAAGGTGGCGGGGAAGATATTTTCTTCTAATCCGGTCTCCCGTGCCGCGTCGATAGCAGCGCTCTCGTAAGACTCCGCTAATATCGCCAAGCGTTGCGCCTTCAAACTGAGGTTGCCGCGAATTAACCGCCTAATACTTACCCGTTGCCCCTTGATGGTGAGCTGCCAACTCCGGTTTCTGTAATTTGGTTGATGCTCCCACTTAAGCAAGTGCGTTAGTAGCACGGTTAAACGGCTCTCAAGCGCCCGGCGCTCGCTTTTGCCCATATCCTCTATTTCCTCAATCAAGTGCGCCAGATTCACTTCGCTAAACCGGCCTTGGCGTAGTTTCTCGGCGGTCTCCTGGGTCCAACCGTAAAAGTCTTTATTAGGGTCGATCATCGTCTTTGCTCCCGTGGAAACACCACCAAGGCGAACCCGTGGCGGGGTGATGGCTAGGCTTGCTCTAATTTATCCGGCCTAGGTGAGTAACTCAAATTTTAGGCTCAAAGAGTTAGTGGTTTCCCTAGCGAGTTTGCGCGGGAACAAAAACAGTTATCTAAAGATATTCGAAAGGACTAAGAGCGGTAATTGCTAGATTTAAAGGGATTAAACTATGGGCAAATAACATCTATTACCTTTGCTATAATATTTCTTAAGAAATCTTTACTGTGAGCGCCCAAGCACATCCAATGCATCTGCTGTGACTTCTAATTTACACACGAAGACGCTTTTTTTCGAGCCGATTAAGCACATCTGCGTATGTCACCGCGTGTCTGCCTAGCAGACGGGAGAGCGTCTTTCCATCTAAAATTTCAACCGAGTACTGTTTTGCGGCCTTTTGAGTTGCTGATCCTAAACACACGGCATTCGTAGCAAGTATCCAAGAATCGATCCGCTTACCGAGTTCCGCTTCGTATTTGACTGTGGCAGAGTGAACTTCAAGAATAGCCTTATAACCATCATAAGCACTACCGCTCGTATGCTTGCACTGAATCAATAACCCAATTCCATCTTTCGTCAAAACAACATCAGCACCAAAATCCGCGCCACTGTGTGTCAACCAACAGTTATCCGCTTGATATTCTTTGTACAGCAATTCTGCGCACAGCGCCTCAAATTGTTGCCAACTCAAATTTCTCAACTCATCGAACGAAATGCGCTGACTTGAAGACCTGCTCTCCTGAGGTAAACCTTCCGGTGAAGGCATTACCTGCACGGGAGTAACTACTGCGTCTTTCAACTGCCCTTTTCTCGACAGAAGTTGATGCAAATTGACATCAAAAGACTGGTATTCAGGATGGTGAATCAAAGGAATAAACACATTTACCTTCCGCTTCTGTCCGATGCGGTAAACACGGTCGGTTGCCTGAGCCTCTTTCGCTGGGTTCCAATGGCGTTCCAGATGAATAACGTTATTGGCGCCGACCACGGTAAGTCCAACGCCCGCGGCTATCGGCGACATGATGATAACATTAAATCCGTCCCTCTCCTCAAAAGCTCTTATCATGCTTTGTCGAGTGGGGCTTGCTGCCCTCTTTGCCACCGCTTTCGCATCACCATTTATGACTGAAACAGGGGGCAGCAAATATATCTTTGCTAAGGTCAATGCGAGAAATGCTTGGAGCTTCTTATTGATTACAAAAATGATGCATTTTTCGCCCCGATCCCGAATTTGATCCAAAATAGGCAGTAAACTACGAATTTTCCCGGATTCGTCTGTCAAATTTACCAAATCTGCTAATGGGCGCGGCGTGTCTAGCCCCCCGCCAAATACGAGTCGTGGATGCAAAGAAACATCTCTGAGCTTCTGCAACGCAGCCAATGCGGCATTGCTATCTGAACTGGAGGCACGCATAAGAATTGTGTTATAGGATTCAAACTGACCCCCTTCCAGGGTGGAATGCAGCGCTGGGCAATACGCCCAAACATCATCCTTCATACCCACGAAAACGGACTTATCCGGCAGACCTTCCAGATTATCCTCTTTCACACGGCGCAACATCCAAGGTCCAACATGTTCTCGGAGCCGCCGGCCAACAATGCCCCTAACATGTTCAATTTCATCTCCAGCCGCACGCAGTATCGGCGTGATGTAAGCACTACGAAACGCTTGATAGCTATCCAAGAGCCCAGGACAGGCTGTATCCATTAGGCACCAAAAATCTGTAAGGCTGTTTTCAACCGGCGTTCCCGTGGCAATCAGCCTGAAATCTGCTTTGACTCCCTTTGCTGCCCGTGTTTGCAGGGCATTTGGATTTTTTATGTTCTGAGCTTCATCGAATACCGCTATCCCCCAGTCAATTGAGCAAAGAGAGAATTGATAGTCTCGCAGCATTTGGTAGGTGGTAATCACCAAGCGCTTCGGTAGGTCAAGTCGCTCCTGCGCAAAACCGCTACCGATCTTCAGCGAATACCGGATAGGAGCGGTTTCATCCTCAGTAATATTCTGGTTTTTCGTCTCGACGCCTCCTGCTCGGAACTCGGAAAGCCGCCCATCCGACTGCAGGATAACGATATCGTTGAAAGGCGACTCCTTAAAAGTTTGACCGACCTCATCTTTCCAGTTCTGCAACAGGCTCAAGGGTGCAACGACAAGGCAGGGCTTCTCGGTAAGCTTTCGGTCTCGATACGATTTGTATAGATGCTCCATAGCTGCAAGGGACATGAATGTTTTTCCTAGTCCCATGTCATCCGCAAGAAGACCTCCACCGCGTCCGTCGCGATCTAATGCCAACCCCAAGATCCAGCGCGTACCCAATACCTGGTGAGGAAACGGCAATCGCTTGAAAGTGCCCCAGTCGAGCGCAGACTCGGCGATGAGGACGTCATTAATCGCTCTATTAAGTGAAGCTGAAGGCGTTTCTAAATCTACATCGTTGAGCCCAATATCGACCACGGTGGGTTCCGCTTGCTCTTTCTTGCTGGCGCTATCGGCTTCAACAGCCGAAACATTTTCCCTTTTTTCTTCAATCAGTTTACGTTCAAGCTTCTCCAAGATGGAATTGACCAGCTTTGGGTTAGAAACATCGAAGATCCGGCCCCCAAATTCCATCTCCTGAGCGCCTGTTTCCGCGACATTCGCTAGCTTCTGCCGAACGTCGTCTAATTGATCTCCATCTGATATGACATCCACTAACTTTGCCGGCGCAAATACCTCCGTAGGAGAGAATTTTTTACCGAACCAATCGATGCCAGATTCATCGGTCTCACCAAAATACGCATGCCTGAATTTCGTCGCTCCCTTCACTCTAGCCGAAAAACCAAGGTCTAAGTCTACGAAGCTGGCATTGATAAATGCAGTTGGGTTTTTGAGAAAAGCGCTCACTTTATCCTTCGGTATCACGCGATTCCGAAGAATTTCCCGAACGGCCGCTAATTTTTCTTCATCGAAAAGAATAATTTCGCCGTCTACGCGGAGAGAAGTCGCGTGTTCTGCCCTCAATTGCCCAAGAACACGTTGAATACGTTCATGACTCGCCGCCTGACCCATCCGTGGCGTAAGCACGAGGCGGCCGTGCTCGTCTAGCTCGGCTGCAACCGTAATTGATGCTGGCGCGCGAATATTAAGCTTTCCAAAATGGCCCAGAGAGATCGAAGCGCCTAGCTCTTGAGCCTTTTGCAACGAGAGAACGAGACGTAAGTCGTCATACTCCATCTTCGCGGAATGTGCATGCTTCTCATATGCCTCAAATATGAGCAAATGAGCAGGAGACAGCACATAACGTTTTTCCGCCGAAAAGCGAATGACTGGCCCCTCTACTGCAAAGCCATGCGTAAATCCGCCCCCCGCATCCGCAGCGGCCAGCTCTACCTGAAAAGATGCGCTGCCCGTCTTACCCTTGATGTTTGCATTGAGGACGCCCTTCCATCGGTCGGGCAGCCCCAACAGTAGGCGGGTATTTTCATCTAGTTGTACCACAACGTCCGAAGGGACGAGCACACCGTTAGGCAACTCTTCTGCCCGCCCCTGTTCGACTAGCATGCTTAGGGCAATATATTGATGTATCAGCAGATCGCTTGCGCCACCACCATGAATTTGCGCTTCTTGTTTTTCAGTGAAGATAAAATTAATGCCCTCGGAATCGTAATTCCAAGCGCAACCCGTCGCCTTGGCGCCAACAAGGCCCGTGATCCATTCCTTCAGGGACATCTCTACGCTCCATACAACCGCTTGTATTGGCGATAATCTTCTGGCGTAAGAACGTCTTTCGCCTCAATCGGAACCTCCATCTCTTTCAGAGCAACAATCGCCTTATGTTGCCAACCAGTGCAATGAGAAATATTGGCCTTGGGGGGCAAACCCTTTTTCCGCATTATGAGACTAAGTCCTTGGGTCAAGGAATGGTAGGTAACTCGGTTTTTAGAGTAATCGAACACGATGGCGGAGGAATCGAGAGTCTCATAGATCCATAGCTGACAATTGTGGCTGCCTTCAATCAAATGAATGCCCCCTAATTGAATATGGATTAAAGACCTACCTCCATGATCCGTAACAACGGAATAATGGGGTAGATGCTCTGCCCTATACGCCTTTTTCAAATACGATTCGGCGCTTGGCGACAAATACAAACGCGTACCCGTTACCAGTTGTTCATTCAACAAGCCCTCTATGAAGCGCTTACGCGCGGGATACATTCGCTTTAGGTCTTCCTTGCCTGGCTGACATGAGAAATCTTCCAAGCTCTCCAGGAAAAGTCGAAGATCCAGTTTCGAGAGCCAACCTTGTACCTTATTTTTCAGTTGAGGATCGAGTTGAGACCACCACTTCTGGTGATTGGGGTGGCAAGTAGGCACCCTCGGATCTCCCCCAATCGCCAGGACTGCATTCAACCAAGCCTCCCCCACAGCATTGACAGGAGCCTTCTCAATCAATATGCCAAGTATTTGATGACCCAAAAGATGCCGCTCGTCGTACCGGGAGTTATAAACTGGCCGCTTTTGCATCTCATCCAGCAACGGGTGATCCTGATTGGGCTCAAGCTTGCGCAGTACGTCCAGATAATAAATATTCTTCGCAACCGTCATAAATCGACCCGAGCGAAAACGATCAAGCCCAACGCGCCCCACCTGCTCATCAAAGTCCACGCCTTGCCGGCGGGCATCTTCCGCCAACCACTTTGGGCCATTACCACCTAGAATCGCTGAAACCTCTTCGCTCAGTCTTCCCCTTCTTCCCTTAGCAACACGCAACCAGCTTTCTACAGCTACCCTGTCTGGAAGGGCGTCGTAATCAGTCAAATAGTGAGCATAAATGGCATCGACCAATAAAGCCGTAGGCTTTTGACGGATTTGGTTGATTTTTTGTAGCACGGGCTCTGTTAACCTGATTTTGGACACCCACCCTGTATTAAAAGACACTGCAAAAGCCCGCAAATCAGTCGGCGTCCGCAAAACCTCGTTCAAGTCTCGATCTTCGCTTAACGCTTTCAGCACACGTTCATACGCTTGCTTAAACGCAGCGCTTCCTGTTCCCGACCCACGTGCTAGCTGCTTAATCTCCTGCGCCGCGGCGTCGATACGCTCCTTGTATGACAAAAGAGACTCGTCAGATAAACTGAAATGGAGCTTGTTAAGAGGTAATCTCATTGCTCGACGATATCCTCCAGTTCAGAAATACGGGGCCGCTTAACGGTAAAGCGAATATCGATCCTTCGATTCTCTCTCCTGTCCTCACGGGTTATTTCTGCCTCATTCACTCTTCTGGTAGCGGCATAGCCACTCACCGAAAATAGCTTATCGCCAAAAGCATTTGACATATCCGTGAGCACTGGAGAAACATCGAGCACATCGTCCCAGTACTCCCAGAGCGAAATAGCCCTGAACGTCGAAAGTCCCCAGTTCCCTTTAATACGCTTCGTAGGTCTACTATCAGTATGGCCTTCAATAAACACCGTATCTAGGTAGTCAAACCGCCTCTTTTCAGAGACACCAGGCTTGAAAGATCGGTTAATCGCCGCATGCAAGACTTGGCCGATAGCTACCACGGATGAACGTACCTTTTCGTCAGCAGGCAACGCATAGCTATTAGAAGCAAACGCCAATGTACTCTCTGGAATGCGCAACACGGTGTCGTTGTCAGCAATTAAGATTTTGATATTTCGCTTCGCCAACTCATCTCGTATTTCGTGGAGGATATCCCTCCTTGCCTGCTCCGCATTCTTGAGCTGGTCAATGTCTTGTTCAATTTTTTTCTGTGTTTGAGTTAACTCAATGATCAGCGCCACCGCAGCTAGAATGAAGATCACCAGCAACGCCGACATTAAATCCGAGAAAGAAATCCAGTAAGGATTCTCCTCGTCCACTCTTCTTGGTTTTGGTCGAATAAGCGCATGCATTAGTGACTCAACTTATCTTCGATTTCATCAACTACGGACGACAATGCTCTCGCCGCGCCATTCATCTGTTCTGCATAATTAGTCGTATGCCCCGCCCATATATTCAGATGTTCTTTTGTTTGCGCATTAGCTTGCCCGGCGTAATCGCTCAACAGTTTAGCGCCCTGTTCCGACAATTCCTGCACATTCCGTTTCAGTGAATCCAAATAGCTCTTCTGGTGCACTTCCATATACTTAAATGTCGAATCAGCCGCCTGGACAACAGATTCCAGTTGCGCGGCCACCGCTTGTAATTTTTCAATACTGTGCGACATCTCCTGATGTACCTGGCCGACGGTAACTGAAGACTTCTTGTTCTCGTCCGCCAGTTTCGCTGTTGACCTAGCCGCCTCGTTGAGCGCGCCACTAAGTTGTATAGACGACTGTTTAACCCCTTCACCGTAATCCTTGAGCTGACTCGCCGCCGAGCGCAATTCGGCTGCCCCCGCGTTAATACCGTGGGCCACCCTCTCGAAGTTCGACTGACTAGCTGCCACCTGCTGTTGAAGCTGTTTACCCTGCTCCATTAAAGCGTTGGAGGCAGTCGTGTACTGCGCTATGGTCTGGTCCATATCCGCAACAACCCTGCTGAACTTCTTCCCGAGCTGTATTTCCCTCTCTTCCTGCGCTTGCTGGGAATGCTGCAGGGTTTCGGCGATTTTCCCGATCTGCTGCTCAGCGGCAGTAGCAAGCCGCTGTCCATGCTCAGCATTCTTTTCGACCAGTTCATCTACGCGCTCAGAAATATGCTTAATCAACTGCGCTATGGTTTGGTCCATACCGGCAGCAACTTCGCTGAGCTTCTCCCCGAGCCGTATCTCCCTCTCTTCCTGCGCTTGCTGGGAATGCTGCAGGGTTTCGGCGATTTTCCCGATCTGCTGCTCAGCGGCAGTAGCAAGCCGCTGTCCATGCTCAGTATTCTTTTCAACCAGTTCGTCTACTTGATCAGAAATATGTTTAATAAGCCGCTGCTCGCGATCTGCCGCGGCCACTTGGTTCTGATCGAGTCCTCGAATAAACCCTTCTAACGTCTGGTTCATGGCGGCCAACGCATCCTCCACCCCTTTTGACGCGGTATCCATCGCTTGTCGCTGTATCTCTCCCTGCTCGCCAAACCTGTCCAAGAATCCTTCGACGAGTTTCTCCAGCGCCTTCTGGCTTCCATCGGTGGTTTCGTTGACCAGCTTATTGATAGCCGGAGCCATGATCTTCTCAAGGCTTGCTTCTAGCCCTTGTTGTATCCCCGAAGTCGCCTCAAGCAACGATTCCTGCATTTTGTCGCCGATCCGCTCCGCCATTCCCTGCAACGACTCTCGCGCCTGAGAGCCATCATCCGCAATCTTCTGAAGCTGAACTTCAGCGCTGAAGCGAGGAAATAATTGATCAATACGGACTTGAAGCCGATGAATACCTGATAGAGCCCAGCACTCGAGCAATTTTTCTACAAAATTGAAAAAGACACTTAGCATCACCCCCCAAACCGAGGTCAAGAAGGCAATCTTTGCTCCACTAATTACGTGAGCTAAGCCCGCCTTCATATCTTTTACGGCTGCTTCGTTGCCGATATTTAGTTCCGACAGCCCCAATTGAAGTCCCATAAACGTTCCAATAACGCCGAGCGCCGTCAAAAACCCTGGAACGGCTGCAAGCATGCGGCTCTCGGTGATACCCCGCGCCAATGTCGAGCCGTTGAAGAAATGACTGGCTTCGTAAATGCTGTGGAGATGAACGTCATCTCCTACTCTCGTCTCGACGAGAGTTTCATCAAACTCCTTCCATAGATGCTCAACTTCATCATTTACCCTGCTGGCTTTCTCCCTCAAATCCTGCCTATTCATTAGGACGGACTTTGACGTTTCGTTCTTCAGAAACTTGCTAATGCGGCTGGTTCGGTACCACGCTTTGAATAGCCTGTACCCTGAAAAGCAGAGAAATAAAAATACTACCGCGAACAGAACTGCCACGAATAGCGCGCTCAGTTTCTCCGGGGTATCAGGATAACCTAGCGTTCTAAAGTCCGGTAAGAGTCCCGCCCAATTGAACTTTTCTTCTTCTGGATTCATACTTTTATCTCAAGGGTGTGCAGTAGGGGTTAAATCAGACACACTTATTATTCAGCACAATGACAGCGAATCTATCGGTAGGTAGGTCGCAAACTTGATGAGGCTCCGGGCAATAACACGGGTAGTTAGATATCATTTTGGATATGCACGCAGAACCAAGCAACGCTGAGTAGCGTTTTATCGATGAATGCGTCCATTGCATGGGTGTAGCCTTTAGCCTGCCAGTTCATTAACGCCGTATTCTGGATCATGCGCACTGGCGCACCCTGTGGCGTGAGCTGCCACCGGATCACGGTGACAGAAGCCACACGCACTGCTGGTTCATCCGTTAGCGCGATTAAAGGTGTCTGGGAGAGATTGCTAAGTTTTGACTGGCGAACCGGACTATGAATGGCTGATGCTCGAGGCCAGCTATTGTAAAGTCTATCCTCATGCGGCAGGGGTCATAAGCGGCTATCAGAGTATAAGCCCTACAAAAGAGAGCTTAATACCCAAATACTCTGGCTGCTGATGGCATGATATGCCGCACAGAGTCTTTAAATTACGCAAAGTACAAAAGCGGATTGCACGCAGGCTAGCCGCCCGATTGAAGGACTTGATGCGCTCTATAGCGATGCCATCATTGAATAAGCAAAAAATCAGGGTATGGAAATGCTAATCCCACCAAGGAAAAACCGCATTGTTCAAAGGCCATGGGATTAAGAGCTCTATAAGCTAGGCCATCTTGTCGAATATGCCTTCCTTCATCTCAAAGGGATTGTGCTACAGACTAGACTACTCATCCGGACATGGGTTTCGAGAAGCTAGCATAAGCAGTCTGCCTCTGTCCCCCTCAGTGGAAGAATGCAAGGTCAGACAGTATCGCCGCGCTCTCAGATTGCCTCGAAAACCGCCCGGCCACCTGATAGTAGCGCATGGATACTTCTATAATAGGGTACTCATGAATTAAAGACTTACGTAACTCCCTTTGCAGAATCCCAATAAGTTTTTCCTAAGAAAGCAGAACGAGAAGCGACCAAAGAAACGTTAATCCGGAGAGTTCAAAGACATCTCTCTACTTCTTTCTATCATCTCGCCAGTTTTTTCTCCAATAGAGCGGCTTAGTGTTTTTTCTAACTTTGCCGCGTAATTAGCCAGATAAAATATAAAAAAGATATTCATTGTTTGCTCAGGAATCTCTTTTCTAAACGCTTCTTCCCTGGCTTCACGCACTAATTCAAAAGATCTTTCATTGACAGTAATCATTATGCTTCACCTCAAAAGTGTTTGATATTATGAGTATAGATCGGAATATTTATATATCCTGTTCCTAGTATTTAACCCGTGCTTGGCTTTTTCCGATAACTATTTCTCATAATCACCAAGATTTGAACCTCCATCTCGAGGCCATAACCATCCCACGGCTGACCGAGTTATCGTCACCTAATGCAGTAAGTAAAGGGTTAAGCAGGATCGGTGGGTATAACGCACCGGCTAAATGACTTAGGAAGAATAACTCTAGGGTGACAAGCAGCTGATAAACTTATCAAGTATTAATGCCATACCCCGGATGCCCATTAGGTACAACCTTCCTTAAAGGTCGCTTCAACGGAGTATTGGGCGATCTAGATCTACTATAGTAGACAAATTCGCTGAGCCGAAAATCCACTAAAAAATGTACGAATCAAGCTTAGAGACTATTTCAAAATACCCTTTGGCACCGGCAAATTAGCTATCTACCATGCATTCTACAATGCCCCCCGTGTATTATGGTGCCATCTACACCAACCTCGATCATCACGTTTTTTAAAACAATGGATTATGAACGAGTATATTCTTTAGCATAATCCTCCATGGATGCAGCCACCACTTGGAAAGCATGTTCACGGCCATAGATCTCGCCTAGGGAAACGAGCGGAGCTTCACCTGGTATCAGTTTGTATGTAGAAAAATAGTGGCGCAGCCGTTCAATTAAGATAACGGGAAGATCGGAAATATCTTTAGCGGTATTCAAAAAATCGTCTTTCTCTAGTACAGCGATAATCTTGTCATCAATCTGTCCTTGATCGATGGTTTGTAGCCCCCCTACCACTCTAGCGCTCAAAATTACTTCTGAACGATTAATGGGCCTTTCACTGAGCACACAAATATCCAAGGGATCTTCATCTCCTTCCTCTGCTCCCTCACAAAGACTTGCCACCAGATCTCCGCAATAGGTTCTTGGAATAAAACCATACAGGGAGGGAGGAAGAGAAGAACTACGCTGAGGACGATCAACCCGTAGATAACCCGTATTTTTATCGATCTCGTATTTCATCAAATCAAAGGGAGTAATTTCAATATAAGCATAGACGCGTTCTGGTGGATGCAAGCCCGTTTCTAACCCATGCCAAGGATGAGGACGCCAACGGGAAAAATTTTGGGGGGCACTCATATAATCAACTCCTTCTTTACTCAATGCCTCGGATAGTTTTTTAACCTATTGATATGAAGAGATCTGGTATTAGGTAAGGATACCTACCGCAACGTCATTGTCTAGCGATCACCACACATCTCCAGGCTAACAATAAAAACCGTTCGTTTTATAGTAAATGTCCAGTACCTCAACTGGCGCAATAGGAATGGCCATACTTTATATTATTGAGTATATAGTTTTTACGGAAAATTGCGTGATATTGGGACAAGAAAGCTTTCTAGCTTATTTATATAATAGCTAAAGGGTTCTACGTCCGCGCGATAGAACTGAACTAACTATCGGCATTTAGACTATTATAATTATAGTAAGCTCAATGAGCTGGGCAATTGGGAAGCCTTGGAAAACGACCGAGATATGTGTTCCTCCTTGAAACAATGAAAAGCTTACTGTTATTGGATATCTGTAGGCTCAATATCCCGGCAAGCTGCCAGACAGCAGCCACCTACCCAACACAGCATCACGTTTGCTGCAGACGGTAACCCCTCCGGCCTCAATTCCACCACATCTACCGGCTGATAGTTCCCAAGTTTGGTCCAGCAATCTGGACCTAATGATGAGCGTCTTTCTTGAACGCTTAAATTCGGTATCGTTCTTCTTGGGCATGCTCATCGGTGTTCCCCTTACCTTGATTTGATACGATAAAGTATCAATGCTACTGCGGCTCACCCTTTTATCGGCACCATAGAGTTGCCTTTACACATTAAAGTTAAGTGATAAATAGACAACAATCCTATAAAATGACTATGCTTTATTTTGATTGCATACTAATAATGAGGTAGTTCTGGTATGAAAGCTTATTACATAATTCCTGTCATAATACTTGCCATAACGCCTGCTTATGGTGCCGAACCACAGATAAATATGGAGCATATGCAGCAACGTCTTCAAAAAATGGAAACCATAATGGATCAGGCACACACGGCAAAGGGGAAAGATGAGCGCAATAGACTCATGAGAGAACACATGCAATTGATGCTTGAGCAAATGCAGGAAATGCATCACATACTGGGTCACGAAAACAGACCTCAAGATACCCAGCAGTGGAGGCAAAATGTAGAACAGCGGTTGGATGTAATGCAACAAATGATAGAACAAATTCTGGAACAAGAGAAAATGCACTCTGATTCCATTATGGGATTACCTGTACCAGGGTGAAGAATTGCCATGAATTCTCGCTAGCACTTTTGTAAGACACAGGAAAACGTACCCTATATTATGCGGCAGGCAAGGACGCCGCCGTCTCTTGCCAAAATTTATTTAGCCTAACAGCGCCACTTTTGATGCAACAGAAAAATTAGCTTTGGTCTTAATAACCAAAATAAAATCGCCTGGCTGTTAATCCAACGCTAGCCCTAGCCAAGCAAACAGTTGAAATCCCCTATAAATAGGTGGTGAAAGTCCACTGATTTCCCCCATCCCATCATGCCATCAAATTACTTTTATCCCTTCTTTTTAATTGAAATTATATAATTATCTAACTCTGCTAGAAATAGAGCTTGGTGGCATTCAAGGTAGGTATGTCGGCTAAATCCTAGTTTTCAGCTTTGCTCCAGTGGCATGGAGCAATCTCCCATCGACATTGATCCAATGGAAGTTACTCTTACAGATTTGCCTGACGTCCAGTATTTTTATCAGCCAACATCTATTCATATGGTTAATAATGGCCACAGCACACTTCAAGGAACCTACGATCCAGGCAGTTTTATTATAATCGACGATATAGAATATGATCTTCAACAATTCCATTTCCATAGCATTAGCGAGCATACCTTAGCTTTAGGCGCCCATTTCAAAATGGAAATGCACTTAGTGCATACCAGCGCGGATGGAAAAGCTGCCGTCGTCACCCTGCTAATTCGCGAAGGGGAGGAAAATCAAACCTTAAAGGAAATATGGGATAATATGCCAAAACATATAGAGCAAGAAATTTTCTTCCCAGCTGAAAATTCTTTCAACATTATGGATACGTTTCCTTCTGATCGGCGCTCTTACCGTTATGAAGGCTCATTGACTACTCCCCCTTGCACAGAAGGAGTCCGCTGGATAATACTCAGAGAACCGATTGAGATGTCAGCAGAGCAAATAGAAAAATATAGGAACATTACCCAGCATGTCTGCTGCTCTAATAACAACCGTCCTATCCAGCCATTAAATGGGCGTCGGGTTTTCTTTGATATCATTGATACCAGCGCTTTTTAATACTTACCAAAAATTTTGCTAGATTAACGCGCTTCCAATAACCTCTTCCTCTACAAAATAGTTTGTGCCTACGGTAAAAACTTATATTTATATATTCCCTCCTTAGGGTAAGGGAGTACTTTATTCCCAATACTGGTTGCGGCCATAGTGGCTATAAAGGCTGATTTCGTAATCGCGGCCAATAAGCTGACCCTCTTCGTATTCTGGTGCTGAACGGATAACTTCACGCAAAAGCTCGACCCGCACCTTGCGATCCTCCCAATCAACTTGTTCAATCCAGGTAGGCGCCAAAAGAATTTTTTTCCCAAACCAACCGCGATGAGTGCTGATTTCTAAATACCGAACGACCCAATCTTTTTCATCAATGACAAAATCCTCGACATATCCAACCTCGCCATCACGGGCTTCAATACGATACCCTGTGACCTCAGCACTACTACGTAAATGGGGATCTTCGGCTTTTTCTCTCTGATTTTCAGAGTCCCAACCCAGATAACCCAATAAACTACTTCTCCAGTAAGGCAGCCAGCTATAGTGCCGATGATATTCCTCTTCCTGTTGCCTTGATAGCGGCTGTTTCACACTCAGAGGCGGACTCGCTTCTATCTGTTCTCGGGTTAGTTCAACTTGCAGAGTCCATTTTTCCTCATGGATAGCGCCTAACGCCTCGGGAGTAATCAGCACCTGGCGCCCTACGAGCCAGTGGCCCGTTTCCACAACCAGATAGCGTATTTTCCATGAGGAATCGTCGAAATAAACTTCTCGGAGTCTACCCACATCTCCATCTTTAGCATGTAATGTGAAACTTTTCAGATCTTGGATTCTTCTCATAATATGCAGCATAGGCACCTCGATAAATGCAGTAGAACAAAGAATAGTTCCCTTACCCTATAGTCTTTCCCTCCTAAATGAAGTCTTAAAATACCGATAATCATCTACCCACCCACCGAAACAAAAAGGTAACTTGTCACACCGATCCAATCCGAACCGATGTCTATAGACCTCAGTTTAGTCTAAAAATTTGTAAATTTTATTTTTGCCAAGGAGTCTAAAGGGGCGCAGCGACCGCCTAATAGAGAATAGAAATACAGTTTTACTTTAAAACGACAGGCCCCATTAAATGCCGTGCCGTAGAGCTTCGGGCTACCTTTTAACCCTGTTCATCATTGGATTGCTCAGTCTCTTTTGGCACCAGCTTTGCCAGGCTCAGGGTAGACCTCTGCCAAACACGGGGAACGGATAGGCGTATGTCCTGATATAACACGTATAGCACCGGAATAAAGAAAATGCCGATCACCGTTGCGGCAAGCATACCGCCAAACACCACAAAGCCCACTGAAGTTCGGCTAGCAGCACCGGCGCCACTAGCGAACAACAACGGACTGACACCGAGAATGAACGACAAGGCCGTCATCAATACCGCTCGAAATCGCAGACGCGCTGCCGCCAGCGCCGCCTCATGGGTACTCAGCCCCTGCTCGCGCCGCTCCTTGGCAAATTCGACGATCAGAATGGCACTCTTGCCGGCCAATCCGATCAGCATCACGATACCGATTTGCGCATACAAATTATTGTTCAAAAACGGTAACACTACCACCGGTAACAGAGCGCCAAACAAGGCGAATACCACCGAGCTTATCACCCCCAGGGGCAGAGTCCAGGATTCATACTGCGCCACCAAAAATAAATAGGCGAAAATGATAGCAAGCGCGAAAATGTAAATGACCAGCGCGCCGGCGGCTAGCTCTTCCTTGGAGGTGCCGGTCCACTCGATGCGGTAGCCTTCGGGCAGAGCCTCGGCGGCGACCTGCTCCAGCGCGGCGATGGCCTCGCCGGAGCTGTAACCCGGAGCCGGATTACCAGTAATGGCGGCCGACTTGAATTGATTGTAACGGGTAATCGACAATGGCCCCAAAACGGGCTCAACATCAATCAACGCCCGCAACGGCACCATTTCACCAGAGCCGCTGCGTACATACAGATTGCCAATGTCCTTAATAGCATTGCGGTATTCGGCCTCGGCTTGCACCATAACCCGGTAACTTTTGCCAAACAGATTAAAGTCATTCACATAGAGCGAGCTTAAATTGGCGCTCAGGGTGGTAAATACATCAGCGAGGGAAACCCCGAGCACTTTTGCCCGCTCACGGTCGATATCCAAATAGAGCTGTGGCGCACTAGCCGAGTAGGTGCTGAACACCCCCATCAAAGCCGGATGCTGGTTAGCTGCGAATACTAGGCTACCCATGGCGGCGGCTAACTTTTGCGGGCTGCCACCACCGAGATCCTGCAGCTGCGCCTCGATACCACCGCCGGTCCCTAGCCCCGTGATCGGCGGTGGCGGAAAAGCGAAGGCTTCAGCGGTAGCGATGCTAGCCAAGGAGGCATTAAGTTGGCCGAGAATAGGCTCCCATTGCAATTGAGGACTGCTACGCTCATCCCAAGGAGCAAGAATGGGGATAACCAGGCCAGCATTAGAGGCCGCACCACCAAGAATACTGAAACCCGTTACCGAGATCACATCGGTGATACCTGCCGTATCCCGCGTCATCTGGGTTATCTCGTCTATCACGGTTTCTGTGCGCGCCAGGGAAGCGCCGTCTGGTAGCTGTACATTGACCATCAGTACGCCCTTGTCCTCGGTCGGCAAAAAACCGCTGGGCGCGCGCAGGAATAAGTATACTGTCGCCACCAGGAAAATCAGCGCCAGCAACAGTGCGGGCCATAAATAGCGCAACATCAAAGCACAAACCCGAACATAGCCGTTGCGTGATCTGTTCACCAACCACGCGAAAGCGCGCAACAGCCCATACGCCTGGCCGGAATCGGGCTTAAGCAATAACCGGCATAGGGCGGGTGACAAGGTTAAAGCGTTGAGAGAGGAGATCGCAACTGCCACCGAAATAGTTACCGCGAATTGCTGATAAAGCCGACCGGTGATACCAGGCATAAACGATACCGGCACGAAAACAGCAAGCAACACCAGCGTGGTGGCAATGACCGGCCCGGTGATCTCGGCCATGGCACGACGAGTGGCCTCACGTGCCTCTAGGGCACTCTCCCGCATAATACGCTGGACGTTTTCCACCACGACGATGGAATCGTCAACAACGATACCAATCGCCAGAATCATAGCGAACAAGGTAATCGTATTGGCGGAAAACCCCAACACGTACATAACGGCGAAAGTGCCCACCAGGGAAACCGGAATCGCACAAACCGGTATCAGGGTCGAACGCCAGTCGGCGAGAAACAGGAAGGTTACCGCCACAACCAAAATAAAAGTTACAAACAAAGTGTTGATGACTTCCTGTACCGAAGCCCGCACCGCCTGAGTGGTGTCGTACAGAATGTGGTATTCCATGTCTGGGGGGAAGCTTGTCGCCAGGCGCTCCAATTCAGCGTAGATTTGATCGGCTACTTGCAATGCATTGGCGCCTGGCGATTGATAGACCACCACGGAGGCTGCCGGTTGGCTATTAAGTTTAGAAATAGCATTATAGCTTTGCGAACCCAACTCAAGGCGAGCAATATCCTTAAGCCGCACAAGGGAACCATCGGCCCTGGCCCGGACAATGATACTTTCAAATTCCTCAACCGTTGCTAGCCGCCCCTTGGCCTGCAAGGTATATTGGAATTGCGGCGCTTTGGTGAATGGTGGCGCCCCGAGGCTGCCAGCGGACGCTTGAATATTTTGCTCCTCAATAGCCTTGACAACATCGCTTGCGGTTAAACCCAACGCGGTCAACCGATCAGGGTCGAGCCACACCCGCATACCGTAATCCTGGACCCCAAATTGGGAAACATCGCCCACGCCAGCAATGCGCGCCAAGGAATCCTGTAGATAAATCGAGGCATAGTTACTGAGAAACAGGCTATCCCGCGAACTCTCGGGTGAGATCAGATTGACGATCAACAACATATTGGGGGACTGCTTGCGGGTGGTCAGACCCTGACGGATGACTTCCTGGGGCAACTGGGTATTGGCCACAGCCACCCGATTCTGCACGTTGACCGCGGCGATATCCGCATCGGTACCGACTTCAAAAGTGATGTTCAACTTATAGGTGCCATCACTGGAACTGGTTGAGGACATATAGCTCATGCCTTCGACACCGTTGACCTGCTCCTCGATAGGGACAGCCACCGACTGCTCCACACCCTCAGCATTAGCGCCAGGATAACTGGCCGATACCGTCACCTGGGGCGGGGTAATTTCTGGAAATTCCGCCACAGGAATCAGGCTGAGGGCAATACCGCCGACCAGCAGAATGACCAGCGATATGACCAGGGCAAACTTGGGCCGATCAATAAAAAACGCTGAAAACATGGCTCAGCGTTCGTCCGTAGTGACCGGATTAACAGACATATTAGGCCGTACTTTCTGCACCCCCTGGACGATGACCCGCTCACCGGCGGCCAAACCGGACTCGATCACCCAGTCGTTATCCACCTGGCGGTCAGTAACGATACGGCGTACCTCAACCTGGTTGGCACGATTGACCACGAGGACAAAAAATCCCTGCTTATCTTGCTGCACCGCCGTCTGGGGCACTACCAACGCGGTGATCGGCTGTTTCCGGCGAATCAACACGTTGACGAACTGGCCTGGCAGCAAAATTTCTTTGGAATTAGGGAACAACGCCCACACCTGAACGGTATCAGTGCCGCGATCAACTTCCGGGGCAAGATAATCAAACCGCCCTCGCTCGGGATACAGACTGCCGTCGGCAAGCACCAGGGATGGTGCGACGGGGGGATTACCGGAGGCAATAATTCCTTGCTGGCGGGCATTGAGCAGCACCTTATCGCTGACCGCCAGGCTGACGTGGATGGGATCAAAGCTAAACACGGTCGCCAATGGCTCACTACCTGGACCGACCAGGTTACCCACGCTGTAAGTCGCGCCACTGATACGTCCACGGATCGGACTGCGAATTTCAGTATAACTTAAACTTAGCTCAGCGCTCTCCAGCGCCGCTTGCGCCTTGAGTACATTGGCTTTGGCGATACTGGCTTCGGCCTGAGCGGTATCCAGATCCGCGGCCGATACCAGTTTGCGGTCATGCAACTCCTGCAACCGTCTCAAGTTAGCCTGGGCATTTTTCAAACTAGCCTGGGCGGAGGCAAACTCGGCTTTTACCTGTTGAACCTGAACTTCAAAGGGCCGCTTCTCAATGACAAATAATAATTGATCCTGCTCCACCAAGCCGCCTTCTTCAAAATTACGCTGCTCCAGAATACCCTCGATACGCGCCCGCAAGGCTACCTCATCCCGTGCTTCAACCCGGCCTAGTAACTCGAGGGTGGGAGTGATATCGCGTTTATGCACTTTACTGACCATGACGCTAGGCGGCGGTGTTTGAGATTGTGCGATCGCGGTAGTAGACATAATGACTAGATTGCCCAGCAGGCAAATCATCGGCAGGATAAGTCTAGCCATGGAAAATTTCCCTAATAAAACACTAAATAAGACAAAGTATGGAGGGATATTTCAAGTTACCTCAAGTCCGATATCGAATATTCCGACGTAGCCTGCTGCCTCCCTAGCTAATGGGAGTATCAATACATTGCCACCCCGTTGGAAGATACGATCGTCTTCGTTGCTCAAATTACGCTGCCCTTTCTTGGCGTAGGGTGCCTGCGCATGTACTCGGTCAGTGATGGAGTCATCAAAGCTGCGAGGTGAACTCATGGCCCTGGGGCGAGACGGAATCGGTGCGAATCTTGAAATGAATTATGAACAGTCCTGCCCGGATACCACCCTGGATAAATAGTCACAAACTCGGCTTTCCCCATGGCATCCGTTAATTGGTATCCTCGCAAAAACTTCTTCCCCCGGGTATCGAATAACCCGTTGATGTCCTGAAAATCCGAGTAAACGCCAAGCGCGTCACATTGCCAAACATCCACCATGGCGCCATTTAAGGGTGTGCATACCTTCCCCTCTAGCTGGGAGACGCGAAACACTAAGCGCAGCGGAACCCCTTTTCTCATCGAATGGTCCGAGGGCTCGAACCGGATGTCGGAACGGTTGAGCTTTTCATCCACGAAATAGGGTCCTTCCGTTTGCTGGGGTCTCACCACGCAGGAAGGCGTTGCCGCCATTGCCCCCTTGAGCGGCGTCTGCGTTGGTGTTCTAGGCATGGGTTGTCCACTTACACGCCCTCCCATCACCAGTGATGCCGCCGTTACTCCGGTTAGAAGGAGCATCCGTCGTCGGCTAAGATTACACCCTATTATCTTCATGGTAACTTACCTCCCATTAATTAGGTATCTTTGCTACCCAGCATTGGGATAATGCCCAAGATTTTACCCATGGATCTTACGTACTTCATTGATGCGGGTTTCCTATCTCTTAAACGCCTATCTCGAACAGGCGCAATAGACATAGCTTAAGCAAATCCAGCACGATAACAGCTAACATCCCTATAACGATACGGAAATACTTAGTGAATAATATTTAGTTTAGCTTTAGAGAGGTTGATGGGGATCGTTGTTGTTGTCTTTAATACTGACTGGTGCGCAACACACCGGCCCCAACCCATCTCTCAGCATGAAAAAGCTTGGAGTTTCGCCATGACTAGCTGCGGTTCGGTCCATCCTCACCTGGCTAGCCTAGAGAATTCGCGTTTCCTCGCGGTCCTCGGGCGGTGGCTAGGCCACGGCCCTTGGGGTTTTTACCGCTCCACGCGCTTTAGAGGTTCCGGCGCTCCCCGCCGTACCGAAAAACAACACATTTTGGGCCGCGTTGATATCCCTATCGTGGACAGCCCCGCATTCACAGACCCAGTCCCTTACTTTCAACGGCATGGACTCTTGAAGAGCACCGCACGCCGAGCAGGTTTTGCTGGTGGGCGCCCATCTATCCACGATAAGCACATCACGCCCATACCATGCGGCTTTGTACTCGATTTGCCGCCTGAGTTCATACAAGCCACAGTCCGCTATAGCTTTACTCAGGCGTTGGTTTCTCAACATCCCTTTGATGTTCAAATCCTCCAGGCCAATCACTTGGTTCTCGTTGATCAACCTGTTGGATTGTTGGTGCAAAAAATCACGGCGGCTATCCTTGATCCGGGCATGAATTCTGGCGACGTGGACTTGTTGCCTGCGCCTGCGCTGAGAGCCTTTCTTCTTGCTAGAGAGTCTGCGCTGGGCCATTTTCAGTTGCCGGGCATAGCGGTAAGTGTATTTAGGCGCACCGGATTTATACCCCTCGGAGGTGATGACCACATCCTTAATTCCCACATCCACGCCCACCGCATTCCTTTTGGCAGGCAAGGGGAGGATTTCTACCTCGCAGGCCATGCTGGCGAAATAGCGCCCGCATGGGTCTTTGCTCACCGTCACCATCTTCGGAATGCCGTTTATCTTACGGGACCACTTGAGTTTAAGCGCCCCAAGCTTGGGCAACTTCAGCCACTTACTTTCGGCGTTGAAGTTCTTCGCCACATGGCGTTGGTCCAACTGATAGCGTACCGATTGGGTGTGGTGGCGGCTTTTAAAACGCGGATAGCGAGCACGGCCCGCAAAGAAGTTCCTGAAGGCCGTATCCTGGTCTCTGAGCTTTTGGGTATGGCAACCGGCGGTAGCCTCACTCAGCCAGGGATACTCGGCCTTTTTCATTGCCGTCAGCTTGCGACTGAGACGGATAGTGTTCAGCGACTCTCCATGCTCTTGATACGCCTCCGTTCGGGTTTCCAAGGCCCAATTCCACACAAAGCGGGCATGACCGAATTCAATAGCCAATTGCCGCTTCTGCGTAGGCGTTGGGTAGAACCTGAATCGATAGGCGCGTTGTGTTACCATACAACAATTGTACAACAACCGTATGGTAACAACAATGGCAAGAGAGTTATTGAATGTTCGAATCGAGTCCGAACTCAAGGAACAGCTTCAAGCGTTAGCAAAAAGAGAAAACCGCACGCTATCAAACTTGGTCGAGACGGTGCTGGCCAATTACGCAAAACGCGAATTCATGGCGAAACGAAAGTAATGCGCCCCTCGCGCTCGCAGCAAAGTTTCACTTCGCACTCTCGCTGGGGGGTCGTCGTACATCCTTGTACTCCTTCAATGTCTATATTCCCATTTGACTGGCGCTTCGAGGAAAAATAATGCAGCCACCTAACTCCGAAAAGGGAAGAATCAATTTACTCCTGCAACGTGACGGATTAGAAGCGGCCCGAAACTGGGTGGAAAGAACGCTCAATAACTATCGTAAAGCAATCGCTAGCCCGGCTAATCATGCTTCCCAAAAAAACTATAAACCCCTTTTTGAACAATCGATCGAAGAATTTGAACAATGGCTATCCACTCACCCGGAGACAATCTCCAAGGAGAAAAAACCTAATTCCTAGGTTAAAAAACACCCCTTGGCTTTCTCGGATACTTATCTATACCTTGCACTTGGCGCTTTTCTCAACTACGTTTTGGTAAAAGATTGTTAATCTCCATAAACATAATGCAATTTACTGAATTTTGGCCTTTTATTCTCTACGTAGCCATAGTCTTCAGCCTGGTTGCGCTGATACTTGGGCTCTCCTATATTTCAGGCCAGCGCCATCAGGAAAGGGCGACGGGTGAACCCTTCGAATCGGGCGTGGTGACGGTAGGCTTTGCCCGTCTGCGTTTTCCCGTTAAATTTTATTTAGTGGCCGTTTTATTCGTCATTTTCGATATGGAAGCGGTATTTCTTTTTGCCTGGGCAGTGGCTTTCCGGAAAACAGGCTGGATAGGCTACGGGGGGGCGTTGGCTTTTATTATCATATTGGTAGTGGCGCTTATTTATGAGTGGCGGGTGGGCGCCCTGGATTGGCAACCCAAGAGAAGAAAACACAAAGAACATAGGCGATTAACCTAATGCGATGGAGATTAAGTAAACCACAAACAGCGGCTTCAGTTGAACAAAGCAAAGGTTCCTTCGAGGATGCAATCCGGCGTAATTTACTCTTTGCCCGGTTACAAGATCTGGTTGCCTGGGGCCGGAAAAATTCTCTCTGGCCTTATAACTTTGGTCTTTCCTGCTGCTATGTGGAAATGGCCACTAGTTTTACCAGTAAATACGACATTGCCCGCTTTGGCGCGGAGGTTATTCGCGCTACCCCCCGGGAAGCGGATCTTATGGTGATTTCAGGGACGGTATTTATCAAGATGGCGCCCGTGATTAAGCGTCTCTATGAGCAAATGATGGAACCTCGCTGGGTCATTTCTATGGGCTCATGCGCCAATTCTGGCGGGATGTACGATATTTACAGCGTAGTTCAAGGAGTCGATAAGTTTCTCCCTGTGGATGTCTATGTGCCTGGCTGCCCCCCCCGTCCCGATGCCCTGTTGGAAGGACTGCTATTGCTGCAGGAAGCCATCGGCAGGGAGCAACGTCCCCTAAGTTGGGCCATTGGCCCCCAGGGAGTCGAAAGAGCACCTAAACCTAGCCTGCGAGATCAAAAGCGAGCCGAACGCCAGCGGACGACGGTATTGCGGAGTCCGGATGAGGTCTAGTCCGCAGCCGACTCCGCCAGTGGCCGGGTTGACTCCCATTGGGGAGGTGCTTTATCGCCAGTTTGGCGAAACCAATTTTATCCGGCAGGAAACCCACGATGGGATTCCCACTTTCTGGATCACCAAGGCACAGATCCCTAAGATTTTACGGTATCTCAAATCAGAGCTGGCCTCCCCCTATGCCATGCTCTACGATCTAACCGCGATTGATGAGCGGGTCCGAACCCATCGGCCAGGGCAACCGGCAAGCGATTTCACCCTGGTCTATCACCTCCTCTCCTTTACCCGCAATGAAGATCTTCGCCTTAAAGTTCCCTTATGGGGAGAATCCCCTTCCGTACCCACTATCACTCCCATTTGGCCCGCTGCCAACTGGTATGAACGGGAAATATGGGATCTCTTTGGGATCAACTTTGAAGGCCACCCCCAACTTCGCCGTATTCTTCTGCCACCGACCTGGCAGGGCCACCCATTGCGCAAGGATCACCACGCCCGGGCAACCGAGGTGGACCCTTTTACCCTATCCGAGGAGAAACAAGCGCGAGAGCAGGAGGCCCTGCATTTTAAACCCGAAGACTGGGGGATGCAGCGGGCCTCCGGCAGCACTGATTTTATGTTCCTCAACCTTGGCCCCAACCATCCTAGCGTCCATGGAGTTTTTCGGATTGTTCTGCAATTGGATGGGGAAGAAATCGTCGATGCCGTGCCCGATATCGGCTATCACCATCGGGGTGCTGAAAAAATGGGGGAGCGCCAATCCTGGCATACCTACATTCCCTATACGGATCGGATCGATTATCTAGGGGGGGTCATGAACAACCTTCCCTATGTCCTGGCTGTCGAGCAACTGGCCGACATCCAGGTCCCGGAGCGGGTCAAGGTCATTCGAATCATGCTGGCGGAACTCTTTCGCATCGCCAGCCATCTGGTGTTCTACGGCACTTTTGCTCAGGATATAGGACAAATGTCCCCGGTTTTCTATATGTTTACTGACCGGGAGCGGGTGTTTGACATTATTGAAGCCATCTGTGGGGGCCGGATGCACCCCGAATGGTTCCGTATCGGTGGCGTGGCTCAGGATCTGCCCCAGGGGTGGGATGGCTTGATCCGGGATTTTCTGCATTACTTTCCCCCGCGCCTGGACCAGTACGACAAAATTGTCATGAATAACCGGATTCTTAAAAAGCGCACTCAAGGCGTGGGAAGCTACACGGTGGATGAGGCTATTGAATGGGGAGTCACCGGACCGGGCTTGCGCGCCTGTGGCCTGGAATGGGATTTTCGCAAACAACGCCCCTACTCGGGATACGAGCAGTTCCAATTTGATATACCTACCGCCCAACACGGAGACTGTTATGACCGGTGCTGGGTACGAGTCGAGGAGATGCGCCAGAGTCTACGGATCATCCAGCAGTGCCTCGACCATATGCCGGCAGGTGCCTATAAGGCCGATCACCCCCTAGCCACACCGCCCCGGAAAGAACGCACCATGCACGACATCGAAACTCTGATTTCTCATTTTCTGAGCGTAAGCTGGGGGCCCGTGATTCCGGCCGGGGAAGCTTGCGTGGGCATTGAGGCCACCAAGGGCAATAATAGTTACTACCTGATTAGCGACGGCCACACCCAACCCTATCGGGTCCGCATCCGCACTCCCTCTTTTCCCCATCTCCAGATGATTCCCTTTATTATTCAGGGAGCCATGGTGCCGGATCTGATTGCCCTCATAGCTAGCATTGATTTTGTGATGGCGGATGTAGACCGGTGAAAAGGCAAACTTAACGGAGACAACACCATGCTCAGTGCTGAGGAAATCAAAGCAATTGATGCCGAACGGAGTCACTACCCAACCGCCCAGGCCGTCGGGATCGAAGCGATGAAAATCGTGCAGCATCACCGGGGTTGGATCTCCGATGAAAGCCTCCGGGAGATTGCCGACCACCTCGGCTTGAGCGTGGAATCCTTGGACGGGGCGGCCACATTCTACAACCTTATTTTTCGCCGGCCAGTAGGCAAGCATGTCATTTTAATCTGCGATAGTGTGAGCTGTTGGATTATGGGCTACGAACAACTGCGGGAGCAATTGCAAAAGGAGCTTAAAATTGGGCTGGGGGAAACCACCCAGGATGGCCGTTTTACCTTGTTACCCAGTTGCTGCTTAGGGGCTTGTGAGCGTGCCCCCGTGATGATAGTGGATGAGGATCTCCATGGAGATCTGGATTCGGAGAAAATAGGTGAAATTCTGGCAGACTATGAATGAACAGAAACTCCATGATCACGCCCCTTACGCAAAATATTACGCCTAATCGGGAACCACCGGACCTCAAGCAATACGCGCAAGCTGGAGGATATCAAGGTCTCCAACGGGCGATCAAAACCTTAACCCCCCAAGAAGTATTGCAAGAAGTTAAAGAATCCAACCTGCGGGGCCGGGGTGGCGCTGGCTTTCCCACCGGAAAAAAGTGGAGCTTTGTTCCTATGGGAGACGATGCGCCCCGCCCCAAATACCTGGTCGCTAATGCCGATGAAATGGAACCGGGCACCTTCAAGGATCGCCTCCTTATGGAAGGCGATCCCCACCAATTACTGGAAGGGATGATCCTGGCCAGTTACGCCATCCAGGCGGAAGTGGCCTACATTTTTTTACGGGCGGAATACCGGCTGGCCGCACAACGCCTTAAGAAGGCTATAGCCGAGGCTTATGAGATGAACTACCTGGGCAAAAATCTTCTCGGATCGGCGTTTAGTTTAGAACTCCATCTTCATACTAGCGCTGGCCGTTACATCTGCGGGGAGGAAACCGCCCTGCTCAATGCTCTGGAAGGCAAGCGGGCGATTCCCCGCGCCAAACCCCCCTACCCTCAAGTTAGCGGCTTGTGGGGCCAGCCTACCGTTGTGAACAATGTGGAAACCCTCTGCAATGTTCCCCATATTATCGCTCGGGGCGCAGCCTGGTACCAAAATCTCAGCCGAAGCGAAGATGGCGGCACCAAATTTTATGGGGCCAGTGGCCGGGTCAAGCACCCTGGGGCATGGGAACTGCCCATGGGAACCCCTATTCGTGAAATCCTGGAGGAGCATGCTGGTGGCATGAAGGATGGTTTTCAACTCCGGGGTTTGCTACCCGGCGGGGCCTCCACGGATTTTCTCACCGAAGAACACCTGGATGTGCCTATGGATTATGACTCGGTACAGTCCGCCGGCAGCCGGCTCGGCACCGGCACCATGATCATTCTCGATGACCGGACCTGTCCCGTGGGGATGCTGTGCAACCTGGAACACTTCTTTGCCCAGGAATCCTGCGGTTGGTGTACTCCCTGTCGGGACGGTCTGCCCTGGGTGGAAAAAATTCTGCTGGGGATTGAACAAGGTCAAGGCCAACCCGAGGATTTAGACTACCTGACGATGCACACCCGCTTGCTGGGACCTGGCCATACCTTTTGCGCCCATGCCCCCGGCGCCATGGAACCCCTCCAAAGCGCCCTGAAATATTTCAGGGCTGACTTTGAGCAGCATATCCATCACCAACGCTGTCCGTTCAAATAAGCAGGATTCAGGGACAATGGCCAAAATCTATATCGACAACCAGGAGTTTGAAGTGGAGGGGCAGAACAGCCTGCTCCAGACCTGCCTGTCTTTGGGCTTCAACCTCCCCTATTTTTGCTGGCATCCCGCCCTGGGCTCCGTGGGGGCTTGCCGGCAATGCGCCGTCAAGCAATTCAAGGACGAACAAGATACCCAGGGACGCCTGGTTATGTCCTGCATGACACCGGTTAGCGATGGCGCCCGTATCTCCATTAAGGACCCTGAAGCCAAAGCCTTTCGCGCTAGCGTCATTGAATGGCTCATGACTAATCATCCCCACGATTGTCCTGTGTGCGAGGAAGGGGGGGAATGTCATTTACAAGACATGACCGTGCTAACGGGCCACACCTACCGCCGCTTTCGTTTCAAGAAACGGACCTTTACCAATCAATATCTGGGACCCTTTCTCAACCATGAGATGAACCGCTGTATTGCTTGCTACCGCTGCGTCCGCTTTTATCAGGACTATGCTGGCGGAGAAGATCTCCAGGTATTCAATACCCACCATCATGTCTATTTTGGCCGCCATGAAGACGGCATATTAGACAACGAGTTTAGTGGTAATTTGGCCGAAGTATGTCCGACCGGTGTTTTCACCGACAAACCTTTCAGCCGTCATTACACCCGCAAATGGGACTTGCGGGGCGCTCCCTCCGTGTGTATCCATTGCAGCCTGGGCTGCAATACCACGCCTAATGAGCGCTATGGCCGGCTAAAACGAACACTTAATCGCTATAATCATCAGGTCAACGGCTATTTTCTCTGTGATCGGGGCCGTTTTGGCGGTGACTTCGTGAACAACGAGCAGCGGCTCCGACAACCACGCTTGCATAAAACAGGCAACTTCCAACTGGAATCCGCCACCCAAGAGCAGGCGTTACACCATGTGGCTCGACTCATCACGGAAAAAGACGCGCTTGTGGGGATTGGCTCACCGCGAGCGTCCCTGGAAGCTAATTTTGCCCTTCGTACTTTGGTAGGGCCGGAGCGCTTCTATTCCGGCCTATCCGAGCCGGAAGAAGCCCTTATTGCTACCGCCGCCCATATTCTACAAAATGGCCCTGCCCGGATACCTTCCTTACAGGAAGTGGAGCAGGCCGATGCTATTTTGGTCTTAGGCGAGGATCTTCTCAATACCGCGCCGCGGCTGGCCTTGAGCCTACGCCAGGCAGTTCGGCAAGCATCATGGGGAATGGCGGAGGAACTTCATATTCCCTCTTGGCAGGATTTATCGGTTCGGGAAGCGGCCCAACAACAAAAGAGTCCTTTGTTTATCGCTACCTCCGCGGCTACTGGCCTAGATGAGCTTGCCACTCAAATCTACAGGGGAACTCCGGCGGATCTGGCTCGCCTTGGTTTCGCCATTGCCTATCAACTAGATCCCAAAGCCCCGGCAGCACCCACACTTACCTCGACCCAGCAAGCCCTGGCAGATTCTATCGCCAAACATCTTAAACAAGCCCAGCGGCCTCTAATTATCTCGGGCACCAGCAGCCAAAGTCAGGCACTACTCCAAGCAGCCGCGAATGTAGCCTGGGCCTTGAGTAACTACCGGCAACACACTACCGATCTGTACTTAACCCTGCCCGAGTGTAATAGCCTTGGACTTCACTTGCTGAACGGCGTTAGCCTAGATAAAGCCTTCAAAACAGCGGCGGAAGGCAAAGTAGAAACGGCTATCATTCTGGAAAATGATCTCTACCGGCGGGCCGATCGGGCCACCGTGGAAACTTTCTTGAAACAAGTGCGGCAGGTAGTGGTCATCGATCATCTTTGCCACGACACTATGGCCCAAGCGGAAATCGCCCTTCCTGCCGGTACCTTTGCCGAATCGGAGGGCACCTTGGTGAGCAGCGAGGGTCGGGCCCAGCGATTCTTTCAGGTTTTTGTTCCAGAAAATGGTATCCAGGAAAGCTGGCGCTGGCTTAGCAAAGCCATGGCTGCCGCCGGGCGCGAGGAAGGCCGCTGGCAACGCCTGGATGAAATCACCCGGGCCTGTGCCGAGACCATGGACTCTCTGAAAGGTATTACCCACGCGGCACCCTCGGCGAGATTTCGTATCCAAGGAATGCGAATCCCCCGCGAGCCCCATCGCTATAGCGGCCGCACGGCCATGACCGCCGATATCAGCGTGCATGAACCTAAACCACCGCAAGATTCGGATTCTCCTTTTTCCTTTTCCATGGAGGGGTATCCTGGACAGCCGCCTTCAGCCGCGATCCCCTATTTTTGGGCTCCCACCTGGAATTCTATCCAATCAGTTAACAAATTTCAGGAAGAGGTGGGCGGACCTTTGCGGGGAGGTTCTCCCGGCATTCGCCTGATCGAACCTAAACCGGGGATAAGAATCACCTATTTCGATCAGATTCCTCCCGCCTTCCAACGCCGCGAGGAACAATGGCTAATTCTACCCCTTCATCACATTTTTGGCAGTGAGATGCTAAGCGCCCTGGCACCAGCTATCGCCGAGCGCGTCCCGGCCCCTTACCTAGCTCTTTCCCCCGAAGACGGGGCTCGACTTGAACTGGACTCCGGCGATGAAGTTGCCCTCACCCTAAGGGAAAAAACCTATCGCCTGCCGGTTCGCCACCAAAATACTTTGCCCCCAGGAACAGCAGGAATCCCTTGGGGTCTGTCTGCATTGAAGGGCATTATTTCCTTGCCTGCCTGGGGTCAACTCTCCAAGGGGACGCTATGAACGCCACCCTGGCCTCGCTGCTCAATATTTTCGGAATCCTGGGAGCACTGCTCACGCTAGCGGCCTTGCTGATTTGGATCGAGCGCCGCTTGCTGGGGTTTTGGCAGGATCGCTATGGTCCCAACCGGGTAGGTCCTTTCGGCATCCTGCAAGTGGTAGCCGATGCCATCAAGCTGCTTACCAAGGAAGATTGGGTACCTCCTTTCGCCGACAAACCGGTCTTCATCCTCGCGCCCACCGTGGTCGTCATTGCCTCCTTGTTAGCCTTTGCGGTGATTCCCTTTACGCCCCATATTGGCATTATTGATCTCAACATCGGGCTACTATTTTTCCTGGCCATGTCGTCCCTTTCCGTCTATAGCGTAGTATTAGGGGGCTGGGCCTCCAATAACAAGTATTCCTTAATGGGGGCTCTGCGGGCGGCGGCCCAGATGTTGAGCTATGAGGTTTTCATGGGTTTATCCCTGATGGGGGTGGTCATGCTGGCCGGTACCTTTAATCTCCGCGAAATCGTAGCAGCCCAGCAAGGTTTGTGGTTTTGCATTCCCCAGTTCCTTGGCTTTGTGGTTTTTCTGATCGCTGGGATCGCGGAAGCCCATCGCCTGCCCTTTGATCTCCCAGAAGCCGAAACTGAATTGATAGCAGGCTTTCACACCGAATACTCGGGCATGAAGTTTGGCCTATTTTTTGTTGGCGAGTACCTCGCTATTCTTTTGATTTCGGCTTTGATCGTGACGCTGTTCTTTGGCGGTTGGCGAGGGCCTTGGCTGCCGCCCTTGCTCTGGTTTTTTATCAAATTCTCTTTCTTTGTGCTGTTCTTTATTTTGCTGCGAGCCGCGCTCCCCCGGCCCCGCTACGATCAGCTTATGGCCTACGGCTGGAAGCTGATGTTGCCCCTGACACTACTCAACCTAGTGGTTACCGGCGCGGTGGTGCTGACCCTTGACGGAGCCTAATCCCCAAAGGAGGAATCTTATGTTGAGTCCATTGAAAAACCTTTCCCTAGGCAGTGAGCTGAAAAGTCTCTGGACCGTGTTTCTCCATCTCTTCCAGCCTAAAGCCACGATCCAATATCCGGAGGAAAGACCCTATATCCCACCCCGCTGGCGGGGGCGCATCATCCTCTCCCGGGACCCGGATGGGGAGGAACGCTGCGTTGCTTGCAATTTATGCGCCGTTGCCTGCCCGGTGGACTGCATTGCCCTACAAAAAACGGAAGATGAACAGGGCCGCTGGTACCCGGAATTTTTCCGCATTAATTTTTCCCGTTGTATTTTTTGCGGCTTTTGTGAAGAAGCCTGCCCCACCTATGCAATTCAGCTCACGCCAGATTTCGAAATGGGAGAATACGAGCGGCCAAACTTAGTGTACGAAAAAGAAGATTTACTCATTAGCGGTACGGGAAAATACCCTGATTATAACTTTTACCGGGTAGCAGGGAAGGCTATCGGCGGCAAGGCTAAAGGAGAAGCGGAAAATGAAGAATCTCCGGTGGATATCCGTAGTTTAATGCCTTAACGGCAGTAAAAAAACTACTAAAAAGCGGCTCAAATTCGTCTATCCTTAACCCTACCGGCACAGAAAATTAATAATACTGATGGAAATTACTTTCTATATCGCCGCTATTATCGCCGTTGTTTCCACCATCATGGTCATTACCCGTTTAAACGCCGTCCATGCCCTGCTTTATCTAATTGTTTCCCTCCTTGCAGTAGCCTTAATCTTTTTTCTCTTAGGTGCTCCCTTCGCTGCCGCTCTAGAGGTCATCATCTACGCTGGCGCTATTATGGTGCTGTTTGTGTTTGTGATCATGATGCTCAACCTCGGAAAGGAGTCGGTAGCCCAGGAAAATCGCTGGTTTACCCCTTATCTGTGGCTAGGTCCTGGAATTTTATCCTTCGTTTTGCTTATAGAACTGGTTTATCTCCTGGCGACAGACAGCAGCGCCCTTTCCAGCGCCGAGATGATCACGCCCCAACAAGTGGGTGTTGCCCTGTTTGGCCCTTATTTATTGGCGGTTGAACTTGCTGCCATGCTGCTGCTGACGGGCTTGGTGGGCGCCTATCATCTGGGGCGCGAAGAACCGGAGGAGAAGCCATAAATGCTAGCCTCGATCCCCACGGAACATGGTCTGTATCTGGCCGCCGCCCTCTTCCTGCTAGGGCTCATAGGTGTCTTGGTGCGCCGCAACCTTATCTTTATGCTCCTGTCCCTGGAAATCATGTTGAACGCCACGGGACTTGCCTTTATTGTGGCGGGTGCCCGCTGGGGAGAGCCGGAAGGGCAAATTATGTTTATGCTTATCCTGGCTGTAGCGGCAGCGGAGGTGGCCGTTGCGCTGGCATTGATTCTGCTGATTTACCGGCGCTTTGGCACCCTGGATGCGGATCGCATTAGCGGGATGCGGGGTTAATACCATGCTGAAACTGTTATGGTTAATCCCCACCCTACCCTTAGCTGGCTCCATACTCTTAATACTCGCTTCCGGACGGCTACCCAAAAAGCTTAGTGCCTTCATCGGAGTCGGCTCGGTGGGATTATCCGCCCTTCTGGCCTCAGGCGTTAGTATTGCATTTTTGCATGCCCCTCTCGAAGGCAATGCCTATACACAAACCTTGTGGACCTGGATAGCTATTGGCAATTTTAATCCCAGTATTGGCTTTTATCTGGATTCCCTTTCCCTGGTGATGACCCTGGTGATTGCCTGGGTAAGCTTTCTGATCCATCTTTATTCCACCGAATTCATGGCCGATGAAACTGGCTACCAGCGCTTCTTTGCCTACATGAATCTCTTTGTCGCCGCCATGCTGGTGCTGGTATTGGCCGATAATTTGCTGTTCCTGTATCTCGGCTGGGAAGGGGTGGGCTTGTGCAGTTACTTGCTTATTGGTTTTTGGTACCGGGATGCGGCCAACGGCTATGCGGCCCGGAAGGCGTTTGTCGTCACCCGAACAGGGGATACCGCCATGATCATTGGCCTACTGCTATTGTTCACCCACCTGGGCACCTTGGATATCCAGCCGCTCATGGAACGGGCTGCACAAGAATGGGCAGCGGGATCGGGTTTAGCCATTGCGGCGGCGGCCCTGCTGCTAGGCGGCGCGCTCGGGAAGTCTGCCCAACTGCCACTGCAAACCTGGCTGCCCGATGCCATGGCGGGACCTACCCCGGTCAGCGCCTTGATCCACGCCGCCACCATGGTGACTGCCGGTGTTTATCTGATTGCCCGCACCCATGTACTGTTCGAATTGGCTCCCCCCGTTCACACGGCGGTGGCGGTGATTGGAGCATTAACGTTGCTACTGGCCGCTTGTAGCGCCTTGGTGCAAACCGATATCAAACGCATCCTGGCCTATTCCACCATCAGCCAGATTGGGTATATGTTTTTAGCCTTGGGAGTTGGCGCCTGGTCGGCGGCTATCTTTCATTTTATGATTCACGCCTTCTTCAAGGCCCTATTGTTCCTGGCCGCTGGCGTGATCATCGCCAGCTTGCAACACGAACATAACATTTTCAAGATGGGTGGCCTGCGAAAACAACTTCCCCTTGCTTTTTGGAGTTTTCTCATTGGCGGCGCCTCCCTGGCCGCAGTCCCCTTAGTTACCGCTGGCTTTTTTAGCAAGGATCTGATCCTCTGGCACGCGTGGTCTTCTCCCCTAGGCGGCCCCTGGCTCTGGGGAGCGGGCCTCCTGGGCGCCCTATTAACGGCAGTTTACATTTTTCGGGCCTGGTTCATTGCCTTTTTCGGCCCTCCTAAAACAACGGTAGACAAAAAGCCAGGTTACCTCATTGCCATTCCCTTGCTGGCGCTCTCGCTGCTCTCCCTTATTGGCGGCTGGGTAGAATTACCCGAGCAGCCCTTCTTTACCAATTTTTTACACGCTACCCTGCCTCCGGCTGAGCAGGTATCCACTGGCGTGGGGAATGAGTTCGATTTTAAAATCATCTCCTCGGCAGCCGCCTTATTCGGTATCTATCTGGCCTATTTACTCTTTCTGCGCCGGTCCCCCTCGCTAGGACTATTAGCGAAGACCACGCCGGCACCCACGATACGCCCCTTTTGGTATGCCGGATGGGGCTTCGATAAATTATATGACACGCTTCTAGTGCGGCCTTTTTTATGGCTTACCGGTATTAACAAGGACGATATTATCGACAGCTTTTACCGGGGGATCACCCTCCTGACTCAATATGCCCATCACCTGCTTAGCTACGCCCAAAACGGGCAAATACGCTGGTATGTCAGTGGGATCGCTACCGGCGTTATCATTCTGCTGGCCATGGCGGTGTTCCCATGATCTTGCTCGGGTTATTCCTTATACTCGTGGTAGGAGGATTAATTGCTTGGCTTACTGAGCGCTGGCATCCCCTTTGGCCACGAATCATCGCCCTGCTTGCCCTAGGGTTTGACTTACTATGGATAGTCTTGCTGTGGCTATCCCAACCAGGTCCTTTTAACATCGCCGGACAAGGCGCCTGGCTCGCGCAATTAAACTGGCCCTGGATCACCCGCTTTGGTATCCGCTTTCATCTAGCCCTGGATGGGCTGAGCTTGCTCCTGGTTTTGCTCACCTGCTTCCTGGGTCTCATCACGGTAGCGGCTTCCTGGAGCGAGATCAAACACCGAGTTGGTTTTTTTCATTTTAACGTGCTATGGACCTTGGCGGGAGTGCTGGGAGTGTTCATGGCCCTGGATCTTTTCCTGTTCTTCCTCTTCTGGGAACTGATGCTGGTACCCATGTATTTTCTCATTGCCATTTGGGGCCATGAGCACCGTCTTCCGGCTTCCTTCAAATTTTTCCTTTTTACCCAAGGCAGCGGCCTGCTGCTGCTGATAGCCATCCTGACGCTGGTCTGGAGCCAATTTCAGCACAGCGGTGTATTGACCTTTAATTACTTTGATTTGCTGGGTGCCTCCCTAACGCCAACTGCGGCCTTTTGGAGCATGCTGGGCTTTTTTATTGCCTTTACCGTCAAGTTGCCGGCGGTGCCATTCCATCCCTGGCTGCCGGATGCCCACACCCAAGCTTCCGCCGGCGGCAGCATTATCCTGGCCGGGATTTTATTAAAAACAGGCGCCTATGGATTACTGCGTTTCGTGCTTCCCCTGTTCCCCGAGGCCGCCACTGACTTTACTCCCATAGCGATGCTGCTGGGAGTCATTGGCATTCTCTACGGCGCGGGGCTCGCCTTTGTCCAGCACGATCTCAAGCGCCTCATCGCCTACACCAGCGTTAGCCACATGGGCTTTGTCCTGCTGGGTATATTCGCGGGAACCCCCTTGGCGCTACAGGGCGCGGTCATACAGATACTGGCCCATGGCATGTCCACTCCCGCTTTATTTATGGTGGCGGGGGTCTTGCAAGAGCGCCTCCACACTCGGGATATGCGCCAAATGAGCGGACTCTGGAGCAAAGCACCCCGCCTGGCGGCCATTGGTCTATTTTTTGCGCTCGCCTCCCTGGGACTCCCTGGCCTGGGAAATTTCGTAGGAGAGTTTTTGATTTTGCTGGGGACCTACCCGGTCAGCACGCCCTTTACCGCCATCGCGGCGCTGGGGCTTATCCTTGCCGCCGTTTATGCCTTGCTTATCGTCCAGAAAGTCTTTCATGGCAAAGGCCAGGATACCCAACCGCTGCCAGATTTCTCCATCCGCCACATGACCGCCATGAGCGCCATGATTCTTATTCTTCTTTGGCTGGGACTTTATCCCCAACCGGTATTCGACATGGCTTATCCCGCCCTGGAAAGCTTGCACGGTTTATCCTGGAGTTCTCAATAAAAAGCAGATCATGACTTCAACCGATTTCATTGCCTTATCGCCCCTTATCATGATCACCTTGGCGCCCCTGGTGCTGGCTTTGGCAATTGCTATTCATCGCCAGCACCGCTTTACGATGATGCTGACTTTGACCCTCTTAACCCTTTGCCTGATTATGCTCCCTCTGGCCGCTTCCGTGGCCCCCCATCGGGTGTCGTCCTTATTTATTCTTGATCAATATGCCCTGTTCTATATGGGGCTGATATTTGCCGCGGCTTTAGCAGTGACTCTTTTGGCTTATCATTACCTGAAAGAGCTCGCGGATCAGCAAGAAGAATTTTATGTGCTCTTGCTCCTGGCAACCCTGGGAGCAGCCGCTCTGACCGCAAGCAATCATTTTGCCTCATTACTGCTGGGCCTTGAAATCTTAAGCGTGGCCCTGTTCGCTTTACTGGCCTACCCGCGTCGCTGTCAACCCTCCCTTGAGGCAGGGGTAAAATATTTAATTGTCTCCGGCACCTCTTCCGCGGTTTTGCTGTTTGGCATGGCCCTTATCTACGCTGGGCTGGGAAGCATGGAATTTGAACGCCTCGGCGCGATCTCAAACAGCAGCAAAAGCACTGATGATGTTTTCTTTCTGGCCGGCCTTGCCCTCATAATCGCGGGTCTTGGCTTTAAGGTATCCTTCGTGCCTTTTCATCTTTGGACTCCCGATGTTTATCAAGGAGCGCCAGCCCCCATCACCGCTTTCCTCGCCACAGTTTCCAAAGGCGCGGTATTTGCCCTGCTATTGCGTCTTTTCGTTCAGGTAGACGGGCCTCAGCACCATGCTCTTATGGTCCTATTCAGCGCTATCTCCGTAGCCACTATCCTGGCCGGTAATTTACTCGCGCTGCTGCAAACTAATATCAAGCGGATTCTGGCCTATTCTTCCATCGCCCACCTAGGCTACTTGCTGGTGGCCCTGCTGGCTGGCGGAAACCTGGGCGTGGAAGCAGTCACTTTCTATTGGGTGGCTTATTTTATAATGAACCTGGGCGCTTTTGGCGTGGTTACCGTTCTCTCCTCAGCAGCCCAGGAAAAGCAACATCTGGAAGATTACCGGGGCTTGTTCTGGCATCGGCCAGGATTGGCTGGCATATTTACTTTCATGCTCCTGTCCTTGGCGGGTATCCCCTTAACGGTAGGTTTTATCGGTAAATTTTATATCTTCGCCGTCGGCGTCGAGGCTACCCTGTGGTTTCTACTGTTCACGATGGTCATTGGCAGCATCCTGGGCTTGTTTTATTATCTACGCATCATCATTGCCCTATACCAAACGCCCACCATAGCGAAAGAAGCTCTTGCTGCTCCTTCCGCCTTGCCCTTACCCCTAATGGGCAATTTAACCCTTATCCTGCTTGTTCTGCTGCTCATCTGGTGGGGAATCTACCCTGATCCTCTGATGCGGATGCTGCACGCCGTGGCGATAACGCTGGTTTAGCTTTTGGTGCTATTCATCCTAGAGACAATCCCCGGGCTTACAGCAGGCTAACCAGTTAAACCCATACAATTGGCATAGTAGGTCACCGTAGCGGGCCAGTCCGAGAAAATGCCGAGAATACCCACGTCTCTTGCCAAGACATCCAGAACTTCCAGCATATCGCCATCATTATCAATAACATCGGTAAGAGTCTGATAGTACCAACCACCACCGTTTTTTAGCGGCCCCGAGCGCTCAAGTGTCCAGGTAATAATATTCAGACCCGCAGCTCTGGCATTCAGAGCATACGCTGAGGGCACAATTTCATTGTTCTCATTAAGTTCCAGCAGTGCCCATAGAGGAGGCGCTATGATTTTTACACCCTGGGCGACCAGATTTTTCATGGCCGCCAAGGAGGGATCAAGATCGCCGACCAAGCTGGCGTCGTCGAGAAATATGGCCTGTTTGCCAAACTCAGGCGCCTTGTTAATCCAGTAAAGCACATCATCGAGACGGAAGGATTGGGCGTATACGTTTTTTGCCGGGATACCCGCCCTACGGTACTCATCAATCAACTGCCGAGCATAGTCCTCCTGGGTATAATGCCCTTCAAAGGGCATCGCTACAGCAGGTGCTTTAAGCTCAGGAATGAATTTCACGCCCAGCATTTTGAAGAGTTCAATGCTTTCCGCGTGGCTAAGCAGGGTGCCATTGCTAGAATATAAGTCCGTACGCCAACCCGGGGTGGCATTTAGGTATTCCTTGAGGGTGATCGCAGCGGGATTGAAGGCATCCATTTTGCCCTTGAGAGTCTTAAACTCATCGAGGGTAATATCGCTAGTACAACACTTAGCTGAGGCCGGCGAGATAATGTCGCCAGTTATGGAATCGAGAACGGCGGGGATAAAGGCTTCAGAACACTTAGCGGCCAGATCAGTAGCCAGAATATTCGTTGTGATATGCAGATCACATTGGGAATGGCGGCACACCAGTTCCTTGTCCTGGGTGAAAGTAACATCGCATTCCAGGATACCGGCACCCATGCGGGCAGCTGCTTGATATGATTCCTTGGTGTGCTCGGGAAACTGAAGAGGCGCGCCCCGATGGCCAATGGAAAAATCGGTCTTATAGAAAGGGCCTTTCGCGCACGCCTGAAGCGTCGCTTTGAGGGCGCTTTTTTCCATAACCTCGACCAGATAAAAGGGTCGAGGACCAAGTTGCACAGGTTGTTTCCCTTCTTTTTTAGCAAATAGAAAGCCCCAATGATGCGCCTGGCCATCCTCGGATTCATCTACTAAAACAAGGGCGAGTAGTGCTGCAAAAATAATTATAATCAAAAGCCTAACGCTAGTTAAGCGCATCAGATCCCCTCATCCCTGGGCCAAGGGCAGATTTATCGGGTAAACTTATAACTTGGAGCAGCAAACTCCCTAGGCATTCGCAAACATGAATTCCGCAAATACAATTCTTTAATATAGGAGGTAGAAAACACAAATTAATCCAACAAATATTCATCTCCCATGGAACATAAGGGATAAATGTTTATTTTATAGGTAACCTTACTCATGTGGCTTTATAGAATTATAGGCTTTTTCTTTATAGGAATTGCTTTTATAGGCGCTATTCTGCCTTTGCTTCCTACAACCCCTTTCCTTCTCTTGGCAGCAGGATGTTTTGCAAAGTCCTCTCCAAGGTTCCACCAAATGCTCCTGGAAAATGCCCTTTTTGGGCCTATTATTAAAAACTGGCATGAGCATAGGGCTATTTCCTTAAGAACTAAAATTATCGCTATTTCTTCATTAGTTTTTTTGGGCGGCTATTCGGTAGTCTTTGTTATCGAAAATACCACGCTCAAAGTAATAGGGTTATTAGCCATTACCGTCGGCTTATTGTCTATCATCAGAATTAAAACACATTGCATTCAACCTACCTCTGTTGAAGAATAGCGACAATACCAATCTTATAGAAATAAACGCTATATCCTCAAAGCTGGAAGTCTCCCCGTTCAGCATGATTTTCTTGACCAAACATCCTCGTTATCTCCTGAAAGGTCATTATGAATACTAAATTAATGGGCTATTCACTGGTCATATTACAATTCCTAGCCATTATTCTATGCTGTTTACCTCTTGGGTTAGGGGATAAAAACTTAACGGTAAGCCTATCTCTCGTGGCTATCGGAGCAGCAGGCGGAGTCATCACCCTGTATTTTAATCAATTAGGTAACTTCAACATCCACCCTGAAATCAAGCCAAATGCTTCACTCATCATCCATGGTCCTTACAAATATATCCGTCACCCTATGTACACCAGCCTATTGATAATGATGTTGGGTATCACTATTTATAATTCTCATCCCTTAAATTTTCTTGGCCTAGCCATTTTGATTTTAGTTTTAATAGCTAAATCTCGCATTGAGGAAAATCTTCTTAGGGAACACTTTCCCACCTATACAGATTATATGACAACAACAAAAAAATTTATTCCTTTCATTTTTTAAATGTTTAGGACCCTCAATGACATCCATCAACCAATCAAGATTGGTCCTAGGGATAGGGATATTACTAACCTCTGCTTGTGGGGCTAAAAATATTTATGAGGAAACTAGCCAAAGCAATCTTAACCAATGTAATCAATTACCGGAGTCTGCCCGCCAAGCATGTATTTAAAGAATTGAGGTTAACTATGAAATATATAAAAATAAGCGGAAAGAGGCGATCCGTGGGAAGAAATAATGTAGCCTTGAGCAAAGTGCATGAAGTTTGAAATACCGATCCCCTCCAGTTGTTTACGTAGGGTTGTCTCCCGATCTTCTCAAAATTTGACGTAAGTTGCGGCTGCTTCGGGCGCGTAGATTTCTGCTCCTTCTCTTTCTTTTCCTTCATCTACGTAGTCTCTAAATATGACAGGAAGAACCCAGTCTTGGTAATTTTCATCTTTTAGGAACCCATGAATTTCAAACATGCAATGCAGTTTGTACTATACAAAAAGACATCGCTCACAATAACTAGTGCGTAATCAGTCGTCCTTATCTTCTTCATGTAGGATTCGATATCCTCCGTATATCCTAAAGCACGTTCGTCTCGAATAAGTTCTATACTGCTGCACCCTAAGTCTTCCTTGATTTTACGCACCTTACTTGCATCAGCATGGCAATACGAGAGGAAAATCCTTGGAGCGACGTTTGACACAGCCAACTTCCCGATTCGCGGCGCGGACGGATCGCCAAGGAGGGCAACTCGGTTAACCGCGTCCGCTCAAGCGCCTTGTTAGGCGGAATTACCCGCCGATTTTCGGGATAGAGAGGCCCCGGCATATCTTCTCCGCGAGCCGATTCGAAAGTTCCGGATGCGTTGGAACAGCTTCCGCAGTGCCGGTTGAAGGATTACACACCAGAGTGAGTGCCTTGATCCTTCTCGCTTTAGATAACAGCCGTGGCGCCTCAAATGGCGCAGGAATACGCCATGCTTCACCCAACTTTCACCGTGTCCTGCTCCGCATCGTCAGGCAGTCCACGAAGCATATCCTCTGGGCGGTCCGCGAGAATAAGAGAAATCGCTTCGGCAAGGCTCTCTCGAGCCTCGTCCTTTGTACGACCCTGGCCATTTGCACCCGGGATTTCAGAGCAATACGCGATATACTAGTCGCCGTCACGCTCGAAAATAGCTGTAAATTCGTTGCTCATTCGCAAAGTATACCTCGAAATCTACCCTCTAGCTTGCAGCCGCCTAACACCGTAAATCAGCCGAGCACGAAGGGCCAAGGAGCGATAGCGACGCAGTCACTTGGAGCGAAGCCCCGAAGGGGCGTAGCGGAAAGTTGGTCGGCTGCATTTACTTGTTATGTTTCTGACGTATCAATTGACACCAGGCGTAATAGTTGAAGATACGCACTAATTGCCTGAACAACAAAGCCCTGTCGCTCACTGTAAGGCTCAATCAGCAAGTAGGCCGCCAAGTAAGAAAACCAAACAAACTTTCTGTAAATCAGAAAATCCTCAACGTTTTCTGCGTGTGGGATACCCTGTGGTGCTGCGTATAAAGCTTTGTTTCTCCTATTTGCAAGTTTCTTAACGTACTCATATGCAGTCTTCGCATTTTTCTCATTTGCGATGGCTTGGAGTTCATTTGTGAAGCGGTACATTTGGCCATTCAGTTTGACAGTAAAGTTAAGTGGGGAAGAGGGTATAACCATGTTTCCCTTTGATTGGCATCATAAGCAGAAAACCGTAAACGAAGGCGTTCAGAACCATCTGATTGTAACTTCTCGTTAAACTCTAAAACTAGTTTCTCCGTTCCCATGATTTCTTCAAACGACCTCCCTATAGCCAAACAAAACGGATGGAGAGCAAGTTTGTGAATATGATTTTTGGGGTTGAGCTTCTCTGCCCCTGGATATTTTCTCTTTTTTAATGCATGGAAAATCGCGGTGGCCGCCTCTTCCTCGCTTGTAATTCCCAGAAATATCGACACTTCTGGCATTGAATTTTTTAGCTCGAAAGATCGCTCTAGATGGCGAATGCTTGAGCGGAATGCATGCTTTCCTGCCCCCCGAGATTTTAGGACCGACTCGATAGCATGTTGCTCGAAGTCAGAGAAATTCATCTTAAAACCTAACGCCCAAGCTCAGTTGCCGCCGGAGCGGTCGAAGGCCGCGGAGGGGGCCCGAAGCGCGCCAGCGCTTTGGGCGGTCAACTGCAGCGCCTCGTTAGGTATAGCATGTCATCCTGATAAAAGACTAAGGCCGATAACGCACTATAAGATGAGAAAAATTATCGGTAATGGATATGTCATTAAAAATGAAATATCTACACTCCGATTGGCGAATTTATTTTTGTAAACGGAATTTAAAAGATCTTCAATTCGCTCATCTTCCGATGTTAATCTACAAAATATTTCGCCTTCTTGGAGTTTTGTCAAATAATTCAAATACAATCATATTACGGCGCTAAGAGAGCCGAGAATAAATAAAGCGAACACAATACTAGTTCTCTTGACGCCCCAACAGTTGTCGCTAAAAGCACCGATTGGAACACCAGCATGAAGCTACTTCAGTTTGCCATCGTGTTTGCGGTAACCTTCGCTAGGTCGTAGTAAAATTATTTATCCTCCATGCTATGCATCCCGATAACATGAAAATACTTAATCGGGGAGTTGACGGCGGGTTCTCCTGCATACATAGGCGCACGGCGTCTGATGATGCAGGAGGTTCTGCCCGTCGAACGGTTGTTCGCGATGCGTAGTGGCGCGGGCAGCCGTTTGGCGCAGTTAACTCCCCGATTCGCGCCGCGCAGCGGCGCGAACTATTGATTATGCCGCAATGCCTTCGACAATCAAACGGCTTACATCAGTGCGCTGGCTTGCATGCTCGAACGTGATAGCGCAGACGTTACCGTTGGCATCTACATCGAGAATAGTGTTCTCATCTAGATCTTTAGACTCAGCTATGTCATTGTCGCGGAACTCGATGTACAGCGTGTCAGTATCTTCGAAATAGCTGACTTTCATGCCTTGTACCCTCTGTCAAAAAATGCGTTGTATACGGTTTCGCCATCCGACAATAAGATTACCCGCAGGTATCGGTTTTCCATTTCTTCAATTCTAGCCCATCGCCTTATTCGGCCGTCTGCATGTATGTGCTCTCTGTCAGGGAACCGGACTACATGCTGAATCCATTCGTCCTTGATTATCGCTCGATCCGGTCTGACCCGAGTTGCCTGGAAGTATTTCGTTGCCTTCACTGTCATGTTTCTTGTCGGCATAATCGGGGAGTTGACGGGCGGGTTCTCCTGCATACATAGGCGCACAGCGTCTGATGATGCAGGGGGCTCTGCCAATCGAACGACTAAGCTCACTTGCCGTTTTTGAGCGCAGCGAAAAAACGGTCAAGTGCAGCGCCTTGTTAGCAGCTATTTGATTGGCTCTACACCAAGGTCTTTGCATATCTTCTTTGCTAAAATATCCTTTATCTCGGAATGCCTTGGAATCGCAGACCGCTTGTTCAGAGTAGGATTATGCCACCATGAATGTTTACTGCCTTCCCTCAAAAGATTACATCCTTGGCTGCGCAGGTACTGGAGAAATTCATTTCTCTTCATATGGAAATTTTTTCTTCCTTGTAACCATTGCCAGCAGCAGTCAACGCATCCTGGCGGTTAAATTCCAATGCCTCCCTTAACGTAATCTCCAAAGTCTCTTTCAATTCTTCGTATGTCTTTTCCTGGCAATTGACCCCGGGAACCTCTTCGATCCACCCTACCCACCAATCATCCTCCTGTTTTACCACAGCGGTATATTCGTTTTTCATGGTCATTACCTCCTTACTGTTCATTTGCTGCCGCTAACGCCCGCCATAAGCGACCGAGCGAAACGAGGTCCGGCGCACGAAGTGCGCGAACTTAATGGCTTGGTTATGTGTTTTATTCACTTGGCACCCAGCGATAGTGCCTAATAAGAGACTCTTTTTTAGTATCAAAGACCCTCTTATCATTAGCTACAACCTCTTTCAGTAACCAACCTGCATCTTTGCCAGCTTCTTTTACGGGATCGTCATTGGCTCCTTCGTGCTTAATATAGAGAGGAAGAAGTGGAGTACCTTCCCAATAATAGTTATCCTCTCCCATTAAATCTCTTAAAGAAAACCATTCATCTTTCCGATTTTTACACCAACAATAGACTGCGCCCTGCAAAAAGTTAACGATGTTCATTTTTTGCTCTTCCGTAATACCTGTAACACTTCTTAACTGTGATTCTTCAGTTAATGACATGGCGTTATCTCCTGCCAAGATTACACATAATCGGGGAGTTGACGGGCAGGTTCTCCTGCATACATAGGCGCACAGCGTCTGATGATGCAGGGGGCTCTGCCAGTCGAACGCTTGAGCTCAGCGGCCGCTGCAGGCGGTCTGCTGTAGCGACTTGTTAGCGCCTCTTCTGCTGTGCGACGTACTCATCAAGCAGTTGCCTGATCATTTTTTGATATTGCATATCATGCTTCTTTGCCTCTTCCTTGAAAAAGGCAACGCTTTCGGAACTCAACGAAATAGTGACCTTTGTTTGCTCGTTCTTCAGTGCCAGCTCTTCGGGAGACGGAAGAAAATCTGGCACTAGCTTGATCTCACCAATCGGCTCTTCGCTATACCGAATTCGCTTGCTCATAGACCTTCTTACCTTTGCGCCAGTAACCTGCACCAATTATTCGGATGCGGCTAAATCGATACATGAACCGAACCGTGATAATACCGGTGCCTTCCTGATTGGTACCAAAGCAGTAATACCGTTTCTCATTCTGACTGTGGCTCAGATCTTCAGCTATCACACGCTTTGGATCGAGGAAGGCGTACTGAGCTTCGTAGAACGAAACCCCGTGTTTACGCTGATTGGCGGTGTTCTTCGCCTCATCCCACTCGAAGTTCGATTCGTTCATGGAATAAGGATAGTCTAAATATGGCTATTTAGCCATACGTCAATCTTCTGGCGCGAAGAACGTCTGAGCTCCCCGGCGCCAGCAACTGGCGCGCGGGTTGCTCTCGAAAGCCGCGTGACAGATGCGTCCGGCGTCCGGTGCAGCGACTTGTTAGGCGGCAAACTACCAACGCCACGCGATGGTCCGGCGATGCGAGCGGCGAAAGCACTACAGCTCACAGCGAAATCCAATACTCAGGCAGAAACCTACCAGGGATGCTATCTGATTCGCGCTCACCTATCTGTATCGCCCCAGACGACTCGTAAAAGCCAGCAGCATTAGGACCGCCCTGAATAAGGATGGACTGAGCTCCATGTCCGCGAGCAAAGTGGACTGCGTGCGCCATCCAGCGCCCTTCCGATGCCGCAACCCATCCGCTGTGGCTCGACAAATAGCGCCTCCAGCTCGAACTGGGTCAATGAGAGTCTCTCAAGCGCGCAAAAACCAAGCTTTCTCTCGTCTTCCACCGCCACAAATATGACAGCACGTCATTCGCCACGTCTGCGGGCGTAACCGTCAGTTCCGCGCGACACGACGCCATGAATTCCGCTGAGTATCCCCAATGGCCCTTTGATCGCATAGCTAATTCAGTAAGCTCACTGCTCTCGGATGGCTCAGCTGGACGAATGCTGACCACTGCGCTCTTGCCGCCTAACGCCGCAATAACCGGCGCGAGGTACGAGCGTCCGATGCCGCAGGCGCGTAGTTAATTGCCTTGTTATGTGAAGTAGTTGCCGCATGCCACATTACCTGATCTGGCTATCTTTGCTACCGCGCCGATTGATGCCACCGGTACTAACCTCCTGAGCCTCAATGGCGGACTGACAAGATATACAGTATTGCGCGCCAGGAATTGCCTTACGCCTTGGTTCTGGAATAGGCGAACCACATTCTTCACAGTGTGTTGCGCTCTCGCCTGATGTGATTCTACTCCGAGCTCGTTTGACTGCATCTTCTACACTAGCTTCAATTTGATCTTGTACCGCTCCATCACGCGCCCAACCACCCGCCATTGCTAATACCTTTTGCTACGTTTGTTCATTATTGAAGTTTACACATAACGTTGAAGCTGTGCGGCGCAAACGAAGCGCAGCGTAGTTTGCGTCCGAACAAGCGTCTTGTTATGCGCTTTCATTAATTTTCTGCATGAACGCTTTGTTTCTTGCGTTGCGTTCTTTTTGTAATTTCTCAATCTTATCGACCGCTTCCTTCATGAATTGCATTGGATTCCATTCATCTGGTGCCGGAGCGACTTGAGGAGGTAACTTCCCAATGTTGCGTAATTTTGAAGCCAAGCCATGTGCCTTTAATCCCAGCGCAGCGTATTGCAATTGACGCTCTTCAAATCCTTCTTCGTAGTTTGGCGGCGAGGCAGCATATTCAAATGCCCCGGATATTTTATGATTTGCGGCTTCTATTTGATTGGGGAGGCTAAGCACCTCATACATTAAGCTCGCCGGAAGAGCCTTCCATTCTACTTCAACAGAAAGCGGATCGAAGTTTGGTGTTTTTGTTTGTATTGACCTACACCCGTCTTGATCTGGTTGGCCATAACAAAGGCCATCATCAGCCACGACATCAGCACATCCATTTATGAAGGTATCGAGGATGCAAGAGATGCGAATGGCTAGATATTCAAGATCTTTTTTGTTCTTTCCTTTCTGAAACCACCATTCCTTGATGGCATTAAGCAGAACACCCAGAACCACACCAATCAATATATAAGCTGTTTTATCCATACTGACTCACTTCTTGTAACGCATAATCGGGGAGTTGACGGCGGGTTCTCCTGCATACATAGGCGCACGGCGTCTGATGATGCAGGAGGTTCTGCCCGTCGAACGGTTGTTCGCGATGCGTAGTGGCGCGGGCAGCCGTTTGGCGCAGTTAACTCCCCGATTCGCGCCGCGCAGCGGCGCGAACGCCGTGGTTCAGCCGCGCCGGAGCGCGAAGCGCGGAGGGAACCCAAAGCGCGCCAGCGGGTTGGGCGTCGGCTGCAACCACTTGTTAGATTAACCAAGCTTCGCAATCCTTCTCTTCAGGGCCTCATTGTCCGCTTTAGTAAGCCCTATTGGGTCGACTACGGATTTCCAGGCTTCATATTCTTCCTTTGCTTCAGCTGGCCGCTTTAGTTTGACTAATAACAGTGTCAGCCTGTTTATCGGGGCGTGTTTGTAGCGATGTGCCGCCGCTGTGCGATTTTTTTTATTTATATCAATCACACAGATCATTGCTTCACGATAGGCTTCGACGACGCTCTCAATTTGGCCGTTTGATTTTTCCTTTTCTAAAGCCGCTTTTACTTTTGCGTCGACTTTCTCTGCCAGCTCGCGATTAGCACTATGAGCAGCCCAATCAATTTCACTTTTTATTAGCGTGATTAGAAGGCCGTAATTTCTTTTTTGGCCAAGAAGCCTATGCCACCATTTTGTACCGCCTATCCGTTTCAAAACTTTCGCTTCGATCGGCTCCCCTCTCAGGATGGAAGAGGCATCTCTTGCATCCGACGGTAGGTAACCAAGTTGCTGCCTAGTACCATTGAACACTGCGACCGCATGGCGGTCATGTGGATTGTCAGGCTCTGCCACTAAACTTAAGCGGTCACCACGACGACACTTTACTACAAGATCTTGGCGCTGGATTCCGTCACTATTTGCGTAAGGGCTTCCGCGCAGACGCACTGTAAATGTACTACTCATTGAACCCCCATTAATCTAACTATTGATTATCAAGCAAATCTGCCTGATAAATTGATATTGCCGGCTTTTTCAGGCACTTTTGCCCTGATAATACCCAAAACATGTATATTTGCCTTGATAACATGATAATTAGCCATCAATTCAGGCAAATTTGCCTATATAATGATATGTCGCCTCACTATAGCCACTAACTATTTGATGCCAAGCACCAAATCGCCAACCTTGCTGGAAGATATTCGCCGCATCATGCGGCTCAAGCATTATTCACTGCACACCGAGCGCTCTTATTGTGAGTGGATTAAGCAGTTTGTCAAATTTCACCAACTCAACGAAAGATCTGCGCTGTTTGAAAACAGTGAAGCCAAGATAGAAACGTTTTTAAGCTATCTGGCAACAGAACGCAAAGTGGCGCCTGCCACTCAAAATCAGGCGATGAATGCGTTGCTGTTTTTATACAAGCAGGTTCTGGATATGCCGCTGGCCAAGCATATCGAGGCCATTCGCTCCAAAACTAGTCGGCATGTGCCAGTAGTGCTGTCGTTGGACGAGGTCAGGCAGGTATTGCCACGGGTTGAAGGCGTGGCGCAGTTGGCGGTGAAATTGTTATACGGCAGTGGCTTACGGATTAGCGAGGCCGTTCGGTTGCGGGTGCAGGATCTCGATTACGATTATCAACAGATTACCGTGCGCTCTGGTAAGGGCGATAAGGATAGGATAACCCCGCTTTCTGCGGCCATGATACCGTTACTGCAAAATCATTTAGAAAAGGTCAAGGCGATTCACAAGCAGGATTTGGCCGACGGCTTCGGTGCGGTGTATTTGCCGTATGCGCTGGCAAAAAATATCCTCATGCCGAACGGGAATGGGGCTGGCAATATGTGTTTCCGGCCCGTTCGTTATCGGTAGACCCTCTGTCGAGTTTGACTCGACGCCATCATATAGATCAATCGCTGATCAATAAGGCGATCAAGGCTGCGGTTCGACAAGCGGGGTATTACCAAGCGGGTTTCTGCACATACCTTTCGGCACAGTTTTGCCACGCATTTGCTGCAACGCGGCATTGATATTCTTACCATTCAGGTGTTATTGGGACATAGCGATCTGGAAACAACAATGATTTATACGCATGTTTTAAATCAAGGTAGGCAAGGCGTTATCAGTCCGCTAGATAATTTGGGTATTGGATGGCTAGGTCGCGGATTTTTGCATAATAATTGGGTCAGAGCAAACCTTTCCTTACCCAGCGCCTTGGCTTGTCAAAATTCGAATATCTTTCAATAATGGCCCTTCAATTTGATATTTAAATAATTCACGGTAAATTGCCTGCTTCTTTTCTGATTCATTCGTTAAAGCAAGAGGGAAATAGCGATAAACTTATTTCCCTCTTGCTACTTTATTTGAATCGACCTTACTAAAATCAAGGTGCGCCCAAGGCTGACCGTAATAAATTAGCTACCGCTTGCCCGCCAGTATTTCTCACGTAATTAGTCACTACAGGTACAAATTGGCTGACCATATCAGGAGAAAGGTTCAATTGTTGAAATGAAGAGGCTAAGGAAGTCATGCTCCCTAATGCGTTATTTGCATCACCCATCATTGAGGAAAGGCCGCTAGTAGCCATACCTGGCGCCGAACCAGACACGTTAGGTGCCGCATTCAGCATATCACTCATTCCTGGCACAGACTGAGACAAGGTTGTAAACTCTTGAGGCTTCATATTATTTTTAGCTTCTTGGAAAATTGCGCCAGCACCTCCCATGGCCTGCTGCTCAGAAACACCTAATTGGTTAACCAAAATATCCGCTAAATTGGCTTGATTCTCCATATTTTTAGCAGCAGTTGTTCCCGATTCAATCGCCTGCCTTCCCCCTTGTGCCGCCTGTTCAACTGTTGCTAAGCCACTATCCACAGAGCTAGCAACATTTTCCTCTCCCCCCTTAGTCGCGCATCCCATACCCAATAAAATTAATATTAAAATACCAATTTTTATACAATCTATTATTCTCATTACAATTCCTTTCTAAGGTTGATTTACAGCTGTAGCGAGTAGTGCCCTGCTGCCCTCTGCTACTCTAGAGAAATATTTCTTTCTTAATCACTTTAGGGCAAGGTTGCTCCATCTACCCATGCCAATTCCCTGCTTTCTTCAAATTCCTATGGTTATTGGACATCGGACAATATTACTATTGTATCTATCCTTACTATAAAATCCATTCTGGAATATGTCTAATAAAGTAGAAATACAATACTGTACCGGGTGCCGTTGGTTGCTTAGAGCAGCCTGGATAGCGCAAGAATTATTAACAACTTTCGAGCAGGAAATCTCAGAATTAACACTACGGCCTGGAACGGGTGGCGTTTTCAATATATTGGCTAACGGTAAGCTTGTCTGGTCTCGAAAAGAAGCCGGTCGATTCCCTGAAATTACCGAGCTAAAGCGGCTTGTCAGAAACCAAATAGCCCCCACCAAGGATCTGGGTCATGCGGATAAAAAACACAAGTAAACTATGTTTATATATTCTCTGCATACCTGGGAGCTTTCGGTTTACCAGGAAGCCCAAACCACTCATCATCTTTTTAGCCTGTAATCATAATTTTAATCTTAGAGATTGTACTCCAGAGATTTAAGCCTTATGAAATGTATAATACTTAAACTACGGGCAGAATTTCTGTCCTTTCCGTTTCTCTAATAAATAAACAACGATTTACCGACCCCCATGGATAAAAGCTATAACCCGCAAGCGATAGAACAATACTGGTACCAAATCTGGGAGCAGAAAGGCTATTTTACTCCCCAGGGGAAAGACTCCTCCTACTGCATTATGATCCCACCCCCCAATGTCACCGGCCACCTGCACATGGGACATGCCTTCCAGAACGCCATTATGGATGCTCTAATCCGCTATCATCGGATGCGAGGGGACAAGACCCTATGGCAAGTAGGTGCTGACCATGCCGGAATCGCAACCCAAATGGTAGTAGAGAATCAGCTGAATGCCGAAGGAAAAACTCGTCACGATTTAGGCCGGGAGGTTTTTATCCAGCGTGTTTGGGCGTGGAAGGAACACTCAGGTGGCACCATCACCCGCCAACTCCGCCGCATGGGGGCCTCCGTGGATTGGAGCCGGGAACGCTTTACCATGGACGAGGGATTATCCCAAGCAGTATGCGAAGTCTTTGTACGCCTCTATGATGAAGGACTCCTCTATCGCGGCCAGCGTTTGGTGAATTGGGATCCAGTGCTTCATACTGCTATTTCAGATTTGGAAGTTACCTCGGAAGAGGAAAATAGTCACCTTTGGCATATGCGCTATCCCCTGTCGGATGGCAGCGGGCACTTGGTAGTGGCCACTACCCGCCCTGAGACCATGCTGGGAGACACGGCAGTGGCGGTCCATCCGGAAGACCCTCGCTATCAGCATCTTATCGGCAAAACGGTTGCTTTGCCGCTGGCAGATCGCACCATTCCCGTGGTTGCCGATGACTATGTGGAGCCAGAATTTGGTAGCGGCTGCGTAAAAATCACTCCAGCCCATGATTTTAACGACTACGAGGTGGGACAACGGCATAAACTGCCCCTCATCAATATTTTTACGGTGGATGCCTCTCTCAACGAAAACGTCCCTGAAAAATATCAAGGCTTGGACCGCTTCGAGGCTCGTAAACTCGTCGTGGCTGATCTGGAAGCCGCCGGTTTATTAGAAAAAATTGAAGATCATAAGCTCATGGTACCCCGGGGCGATCGCTCCCGCACCGTCATCGAGCCTTATTTGACCGATCAGTGGTTCGTGAAAACCGCCCCCTTGGCCGAGCCCGCGATTCAAGCGGTAGAAAATGGCCAAATCCGCTTTATTCCCGAAAACTGGAATAAAATTTATTTTGAGTGGATGCGAAACATTCAAGATTGGTGTATCTCCCGCCAAATTTGGTGGGGACACCGGATTCCGGCGTGGTATGATCCAGAAGGCAAAATCTATGTCGCATCCACGGAAACCCAAGCCCGCCAAAAATACAACCTTCCTCCCGATCTCCCGTTAGAACAAGATCCGGATGTACTAGATACCTGGTTTTCGTCGGCTTTGTGGCCTTTTTCTACCTTGGGATGGCCGGAAAAAACCTCTTCGCTGCAGGCTTTCTACCCCACCAGTGTCCTGGTCACCGGATTTGATATTATCTTTTTCTGGGTGGCCCGGATGATCATGATGGGCCTGAAATTCACGGGAGAGGTTCCCTTCCACGAAGTCTATATTCACGGTCTGGTTCGTGACGCCGAGGGCCAGAAGATGTCTAAATCCAAGGGCAATGTCCTTGATCCTCTGGATCTCATTGATGGCATTGATCTGGAAACTCTAGTCACCAAGCGAATCGGTGGTTTGATGCAGCCAGCCATGGCCAAGCGTATAGAAAAAGCGACACGTAAGGAATTTCCCCAGGGAATTCCCTCTTTCGGCTGCGATGCCCTGCGTTTCACCTTCGCTATTCTGGCCACCCGGGGCCGGGATATCCGCTTCGATTTAGGCCGGATTGAGGGCTACCGCAATTTCTGCAATAAACTTTGGAATGCGGCACGCTATGTTCTCATGAATGCGTCCTCGGAAATAGTGGCTGAGAAACAAAGCAAGCCGGAGCAAACCGAAGCAAATTTCATGCTAGGTGCCCCGGAACGCTGGATTATCTCCCGCTTCCAATCAACGACACAGGAAGTTATCGAGGGTATCGAAAATTACCGTTTTGATAGAGCTGCCCAGGCAATCTATGATTTTACCTGGAATGAGTATTGCGATTGGTATCTGGAGCTTTCCAAACCGGTACTCAATAACCCGGCTAGCCCAGAAGCCGCTAAGCGGGGCACCCGTCACACACTGCTCCATGTGCTAGAAGCCCTGTTACGTCTTGCCCACCCCATCATTCCTTTTATTACCGAGGAGATCTGGCAGCAAGTGGGGCCCTTGGCTGGCTGCCCAGGGAAAACCATTATGCTGCAACCCTATCCCCGCCCAGAAACCGATAAAATCGATGAAAAAGCCGTTGCGGAAATAGAATGGGTCATCGCCTTTGTTACTGGGGTACGCTCCATCCGCTCCCAAATGAATATCGCCCCTGGCAAACCCATTCCTTTGCTGTTACAAGCTGGAACGGCCCGTGACCAGGATTGGTTAAAATCTAACCAGAATTTTCTCTCGGCCTTGGCTAAACTGGACTCTATTCAATGGTTAAAAGATGAAACTCCACCGCCTGCGGCGACTGCCCTGGTAGACGAGCTCAAGCTTCTAATTCCTCTGGCTGGACTTATCGACAAGGAAGCAGAACTTAAACGACTGGATCGGGAGATGCAGAAAATGCGCAAGGATCTAGCACGAGTCCAAGAAAAGCTGGCCAATTCTAACTATGTGGAACGGGCTCCAGCTGAGATCGTCGCAAAAGAACGCCAGCGGGCCCAGGAAGTAGCCGCTGCCTTAAATACACTAGCACAACAACAGGCCGAGATAGCAGATTTAAACCCTTAAAAAGAATTGGGCCGAATGGAAGAATATCCATCCGGCCCAACGATAAGCTGCAAATTAAGATATTGAATATTTTATCTGCGGCTTATTTTCATAGGCTTTATGTCTTAGTGTTCGACGACATTCAAGGAGCCAGGCAGATGGATATTCATAGGATGGAGCTGACACCAAATAGTGAAAGCACCAGCCTTGTCGGCCTTGAATTTAATGGTTTTGGTCTCTCCCGCTTTAATAACTTCCGAGATTTTATAAGCGTCGATGGAAAATCCCTCGCTAATGGGGGACTTGTTTTCTATGGTAATCTCTACCGGAGTTCCTTTCCGAACAACCAGCGCCCCAGGCTCATTAAGCACATTAAAAGCGCGAATATCCTTAACGGTTACTCCTTCCACCTCAAGCTTCGGAATATTCGTATCATAAGCATTGATAACAACTGTAAAACTTTGTGCTTTCACATCCTTTGCTTGCGCTGTGCCCATCAGCAACAGCCCAAGAGCAAGACTCATCAATATAGCGTTAGTTATTTTCATCAATTACCTTCCTCTGTCCATTTTAGTACACATGAAACAGCCCTCTTTAAAAACTTAAGGGCGCTTACAACTCCCTAACAAACAAAATGGCTTTTTCCTGCATTTTTAGTTTAAAATACAGGAGCGCCCATTGCTGTCAGGATTGTATTTGGTTTATATTTTATTTGGTGGCCTACCCCTTTAGTTTCATCTCGATACCTTAAAGGGAGGAAATACCTCCGCCGCCAATATTACGCCAAAAACCTAAATCAGCTGCTGCCGATTGGCAAATACTTCAACCATCAGTAGTCTTCCTGACGCAGGTAGGGATTGGTCCATAAAGTCACCTGGAGCACCAACGATTTAAACCAAGCCTGGTGCATTTTTTCAACTTCCTCCGCACTATGGCCTTTTTTCTCCAAAAACGGTTTCATGGTAGCCGTAATGGGATAAATAAAGGCAATCAAATAGCGATAACTAATGATAGGCACGGACTGCACATTATCCGTCTTATTTTTCTTGGTATGATAGTGCCTCAGGCCAATTTCATGCTGGTAATTAAGCCAATCCTGATCATAAGCGCGGTTACAAGTATCCAAAATCCACTGAGCAAAGCGCTTGCGTACGGCAGCTAAATAGCTGCTATCAGGTTCACCCTGCAAGTCGCTAAAATAACGCAGTAGATGAGGATGAGAGCCGACAAAGCCATACCATACATCCAGAACGTCCTCAACTTGGTCCACTAATACTTGGCCAGCAAGACGTAGGTATTTTTCATCCTCTTCGGTAAAGAGTACTGTCTTCTTGAGGAGATCAAAATCCTCCAAGGAAACAGGAGATTTAGCTACTGCCTGCGTTCCATACGTATAACCCGGTATTTCTTTCTCGCCCATTGCTTATTACCTGTTTTCTTTTTTTCTTAAATTTATAAGCACCAAAAAGTCAAGGGACCTTTAAACATAGGGTGTTATCGAGTCGATACCATAATGAGCCTCCCAGGCGATGTCAAGTGGGTATCGATCCTGCGGCTGTTTTTAAGTATCATAATCAATTATGGACAAGCAAAAGCTGTTTCAGCTACTAGAGCGTGTTGGCACCCTGCTTCGGGCCGAAGAACGTAAATCAGCAACGACTCTCAACTTGCACCCGGCTCATCTCCAAGTCTTACGTTATCTTGCCCAATGTAATCGGTACAGCGATACCCCAATGGCAGTATCGGAGTATCTTGGCACTACCAAGGGCACAACTTCCCAATCATTGTTGGTATTACAACGGCAAGGATATCTTCGAAAAAAACCCGATCCGAAAGATCGGCGCATCGTTCATTTGGAACTCACGCCAAAGGGCCGGGCACTTACCAGAAATCTTGCTTTGCTGTCCAATAAGGGAAAAATCCTAGCCGGGTTAGCCACAGCAGAATTGCAAATCACCCAGCAAGTGCTAGAACGCTTGTTATGTGATCTTCAAAAAGCAAATCGCCACCGCACCTTTGGGCAATGCCATACTTGCCGGTATCTGCTAACGACCCATGACAAACAACTTTTCCGCTGTGGCCTAACCCAGGAACTGCTCAGAACGGAAGAGACCCTAAAGATTTGCCAAGATCATGCTTTCCCTCCTTCTTCCCGCAGTCTGGAATTTACAGCAAGTTAACAAAGCGAAGCTAATCTTTTACTCACTTACCCCAGTCTGGGTGCAATAGGCATAAAGTATCTCAATACAATGGACAATGGCGCCTAAATGGGCGATCTCATAACCATGTGTATTTTGGGTAGGAAAACCTAAACAAGCGGCCCGCGGCACGTGACCATATTTCATGGCAATGGAGCCATCACTGCCAAAACCATTAATCACCGCTAACTGCATGGGGATTTTTAGCCGTGCCGCAACTTGCTTGATAAGCCTATTGAGTCCCTCATCGTAAAGTCCATAACCGTCTTGGGAAAGGAGCACAGGAGCAGCGCCTTCTTTGATGGAATATTCAGGCGCCAAAGGACATATCTCCAAAGCGATCAAGGCATCGAGAGAATGGCACCGGCTAAAGTAAAGCGCCCCTATTGCTCCCACTTCTTCCTTGGCGGAAGCCACCAAGTAAACATCCACTAAGGGTTTATGAAGCTTCTGCGCCAAGGCCAGCAAAATCGCCACTGAAGCCTTGTTATCCAGCGTATAGCTTGCAATGTAATCTTTAAGGCGGAAGGGGCGCTTGCGGTGTTTTCCTACCACCATGCGCGTGCCTGGACGCACTCCAGCGGCCTCCAGCTCATGTTGCGTACACTTGGTTTCCACCCAGGCATGCTGCCATTGCAGCGGCGCCTGATCCTGCTGGACTTTCTGCGGGCTCTCATGGGAAACATGGCGGGAGCCAAATGAAAGAATACCACTAATGCAGGCATGGTCACCTAGTAAATCCACCACCCCTTCTCCGTAGACCCAGGGGAAAGCGCCGCCCAACTTCCTTACCTCCACTTGCCCTTGGCTATTGCTAGCCTTCACGATGGCGCCAATTTCATCCTTATGGGCGGTAATCGCGATTGCCCCAGGGTTTTTTCCCGTAACTTTCACAATAATGTTGCCCGCAGCATCTTGCCAGGCAGCCTGCCCCAGCGCCCTAAAACGTTCTAGCAACCATCCATCTATTTCCTGCTCGGCACCGCTGGGAGAATGGCGTAAGACCAAATCCTCAATCTGTGCAAATAGCTGTTCATAGCTCATCGACACCATACTACCTATAAGTATAGGGGATAAACGTTCATTCATCCCGTCGTATTTCAGGGCATTATCAAAAGACTAAGGAAGCGCCATAATTTTTTAAAGTCAATAAGCTTACAAAGAGTTCTCGCTTCCTATACTTTACAAAGGACTATTAATTTTGAATTAATACGTCTAAATTTAACTAAACACTATAAGTGAATAACGAAGCCAATACTTTATATCAACTTACCGCCGCAATTATAAAGGAGGCGTCATTATGCAGATTGCTGATAAAAAAGTAGTTTATATCCATTACACCTTAAAGAATCAGGAAGGCACCGTGCTTGATAGTTCTTCCCAGAAAACGCCTTTAGCCTATATACATGGGCTCGGCAACATCATTCCAGGTCTCGAAAAGGCGCTGGCCGGAAAAGGCGAAGGCGACAAACTCAATGTCAGCATAGGACCGAAAGATGCCTACGGAGAGCGCAATGAAACACTGCTCCAGACCGTTCCGCGGGACGCTTTTCAAGACGTAGAGGAGCTAGAGAAAGGCATGCAATTTCAGGCCCAGACACCGAATGGCCCCCAATTGATAACGGTGGCTAAAATCGAGACGGATCGGGTACTCGTGGATGCCAACCATCCCCTCGCAGGCGAAACACTAGACTTTGACGTGGAAGTGGTCGATGTCCGTAATGCCACGGAAGAAGAACTGGAGCATGGCCATGCCCATGGCGCGGGCGGCCATGAGCACGCCTAGCGGTACGGCCATTATTACCGCTACTCTTTGCAATTCACTCTAACCCGACAAAACAAGCTCCGTTAGGGGGAGCGGGGCTTGTCTTCTAACGGGCAACGAGATACCCTGACGTCCAACTCTTCAAGAACCAGATGCAAACTTCCGCCCTTTCCATGGATGACCTTTTAAAAAAGGCTGCTACGCTGCACGAACTAGCACAATACTGCAATCGCTATTTAGGTCCCAACGTCGTTAAAGGCGAAAAACTGGTATTCGGAGAAGGCCCATCTTCGGCAAAAATCATGATCATCGGCGAAGCGCCGGGCGTTCAGGAAGCAAAAACCGGTCAGCCCTTTGTGGGAAGCTCGGGCCAATTGCTCACTAAGTTATTGCATCAAATTGGCTTGAAACGGGAGCAGATCTATATCAGCAATATTCTTAAAACCCATCCCCCTGGCAACCGTAAGCCTCATCGCAGCGAAATTAAAAGAGAACTCCCTTTTTTGCTGCGGCAAATTGAACTGCTCCAACCCCAACTATTGGTATTGCTAGGGGCAACCGCCCTCCAGGCCCTGCTCGATCCCAACGCGAAGATTACCAAGCTGCGGGGCCAGTGGCTAGAAATCAAAAATCTACCCACCTTCGTTACCTATCATCCCGCGGCGGCCCTACGGGACGAAACCAAGAAGGCGGCGCTAGCGCAAGACTTCGCGTCACTTCAAGGATATCTAGAATCTCGCTAATTCCAGATTCCGCTGATTTCCTGGGATAACCTCGTTCCGCAGCGCCCCGGCTCGCCAATAAACCCCATAATTAGTCTAACTGTTGCACTAGCGGGGCTGGCCTGTGGAGCGACTGGATCGGGGGCAGCGGTTAACACCGCTGTCTAGGGAAGGCACCTTGAAGCAGGAAGGTTCCTGGGGCGACCCAAGAATCTCCGCCCAATCGGGCGGAGAGGGTCAGATAGGCATTAAACTTATAGCAAGGCTTTTCCTAATGCCACCCGTTCAGCGGCGGAGGAGGGAATTTCACTCAACCTTTGAATACGCTGGAGGCGCGGTTGCAGCCCTACCTTATTGGCTAGCTGAATACTAAGACCAGGGCGGGCATTAAGTTCCAGGACCATGGGACCCAAATCCCGATCTAACACAATATCAACTCCAATATAACCCAAATTCACTAAATCAAAGCAGCGGGCGGCTAACTCAAGAATACTCTCCCAATGGGGTATTCTTAAATTGCGTATCTCCCCCTCCGTATCAGGATGACGATCAATGGCATGTTCTTGCCATACACCAGCACTAGTCAGGCCAGTCACCAGATCAATACCCACGCCAATAGCCCCTTGGTGTAAATTAGCCCTGCCATCCGAAAGGCGCGTGGGTAACCGTATCATTGCCAAGGCGGGTATCCCCCGATAAACCAGGGTACGGATATCCGGAACGCCTAAATAGCTAACAGCCTCAAACAGCGGATCAAACTTGACCCGATATTCAATAAGCGCGGTATCAGGCAATCCTCCCAGGCTATACATGCCACTCAGGATATTGGCAATATGGTGGCCGATTTCTTCCGCGGACAAGATAACCCCGCTCGCCTTACGATAACGCCCTTGATAGCGCCCGTTAACCACCAAAATACCTTCTCCACCACTGCCATGGGCGGGCTTGATAACAAAATCCTCATGGGGGCCGAGTAACTTATCCAAGTGTTTAATCTGGTGAACCATTTCCACGACGCCATAAAGCTTGGGCACGGCAATCCCCGCCGCTAAAGCCAATTGTTTAGTGCGTCTTTTATCGTCTACTAAAGGATAATGATGCCGCGGATTAAAGGGCAAAATATAATCAGCATTGCGTTGATTTATGCCTAGAACCCCCTGCTGCCGTAAACGCCGCCAAGGAAAGATCATGGCATTTCCATTTTCCGCAAGAATTCCTTGAAACGCCAAATCTCCGTTAACCGATAGCCCGTATAACGGCCCAACAATAAGGTCATGGCTAACACCACCAACAGCAATTCAGGAAAAACAAAAACCAGATGTTCCAATAGCTTATTGGCCATTAATAAATAACCCAAGATAGCCACCAACAAGCTTCCAAGCCCTTGTTGCAGCGCTTCTCCAGGGCCATGCTCCTCCCAAACCAGCGACATGCGCTCAATGGTCATGGTCAAAATCACCATCGGGAAGAGAGCCACGGACAGGCCCCGTTCTAGCCCCATTTTATGAGTCAGCACGCTAATAACCGCCATTAAAAGAATCACCATCACCAGTACCGAAGCCAGGCGCGGCACTAGCAGTAATTTAAGATATTCCAAATAAAAGCGCAGTATCAAACCAATAGCCACGATCCCGGCAAACATCGCGACTCCCCACAGAAGATCGGTTTCTCGGAATGCCAGAGCTATCAAAATAGGCATAAACGTACCAAACGTTTTAATGCCAACAATATTCCGCAGCACGACAATCAAAAAAGTCCCAATAGGGATTAACAGTAGAACCCGGTAGACATTCTGGGTCTGCACGGGGAGGCTAAATAGGGAAAAATCCATTATCAGAGAGTTAATTTGCCGCGCTCGCTGCTCCGCGACCAAAACCAACTCTTGAAAACGACTCGAAACAGAGTATTCCACCTTGGGTGATCCGCCGCCCTCTAACTCGAGCAAGGGCTCATCCCCCACATGCCAAATCAATGCGTTCGCTGGGAATCCCCGGCTTCCTGTTTTAGGATTAAAAGCTAACCATTCCCGTCCATTATTGACTTCTAGCCAAGGAATGAGCTTACTACGGCTAATATCGCCTTTTAATGGCAAGATGTAAACCATACGGGCAGGAATCCGGGCGCCGGCTAAAATATAAATAACTTGCTTTACCCACGCGCCCTCGCTTTCAATGCCTTTGCGCAAAATTTGAACATTTTCAGTAGGATTAGAGGCATTGAGACGGGCCAGAAGTTCTCCGGAAAAGGAAGCCACATCAGCGGATTTACGGCGCACCTCTTCTAATAACGCCTGCACTACTGAGCCCATGGGCTCAGGATAATCGGGCGCGGCCGGAAAGGAGGGGACTTTTTCCTTCGGTGGTTTTATAGGGGCAATCTCAGGTGCTAATTCAATCCGGTAGTACAACACCTGCTTCCCCTCGGCCCGGCGCACCGCCCATTGGGCAGTGCGATTAATACCCCCGTCATCCGTGGTTAAACCATATTTACTGGAGATGAAGTCTTCTCCCACGACAGTAAAGCCGGGGGGAGCACTTGGAATATAGAAGCGCACTTTCACCGGACCACCTTTGGCTTCAAAGGCGAGGCGGGCCTCTACCATCCAAACTTCGGTTTGCTCGGCTGGCAATACCGGCAAACCAAGCCGGGTTACCTTATAATAAGCCAAGCCTAACCCAATCATCACCAGGAGAAGAGCAAGGACCTTGATATGGAGATTCTTCAAATTTTATTTTCCAACAAGCTGCTGACTGCTGAACCTAGCGCAAGCACTTAGTCTTTAGGAACTTCGCTGGCAGTATATTCTATCAAACAAGTCTTCCATCCTTCGCTTGTAAGAAAAGTTTTACCGGGATCAATGAGGGCCACCTTTCTCAGAAAACGACGGCCCAAAAGAACCGGATAATTTAACTGGCTACGGTCAACTAAACTAAACTGGACTCTATGGTGTTTACCGTTTAAACAAAGCTTCAAGTTAACCACGGGCCGCCTTTTAGCGCTGCCCCGATGCCGCTTTATAAGCACATCACGGACTAATGGCTGCTCCATCTGAAACTGCTTTATCTCTTTTCCCTTTATTTCCACAGCAAGCGCAAAACGTACCCATTCTTCATCACCCTTCTTAAACCGAACAATATGTTCAGCATGCAATGATGAGGTTTTAGCGCCAGAGTCCAGCTTCGCCTTAAGCTCGACACCCCAAGGAATGAAAACCACTGGCTCTACCCACCCCATGATAGCCCGTTCCTTCGTACTCTTTTTTTCACTGCCAGCATCCGTAGCTTTGGCAACCCCCCCCAGGAGCAACCAAAATACCATCACCGTTCCAACAAAACGTAACATAAAATTTTCCAATTTTTTTATTCTGGTAAGAACAAGTGCCCATCTTAACAAAAACCACTTCAGCCCGCCCATGGATTTACCCAATCACAAAAAGCCTTATCAATCATTTAATTACCGTTTAGTCCCTAAGCTGGAGAAAACCTAAATAGCGGGGCACACGGCGCTGATAAGCACGGTAAGCCTCACCAAACCGAATCTCTAGCTGGCTTTCCTCTAGCAAAATACGATAGTGCATACTCAAAAGATAAATCCCCATGCCCAAAGCCATCACTAGGCTAGGAAAATAACAGAATAGCCCAAGCAATAGCCCATAATTCCCTACTAAGCCTGGATTGCGGGACCATCGAAATAGTCCTTGAAGCTGTAACTCCGATCCCATTTTTCTGAAAGGGTTTTTGGTCATTCCCCTACGCATCTCCAGCACACTTATCAAAGTAAAAACCGATCCCGAAATGATCAAGCCTATCGCCACCCATCGAAGCAAAAGGGTTTCAAAAATGGGGATAGGCCATAAATAATCCTTGAGTTGGGGAAAAAATATTTGTCCCAAAGGGAGTAAAAAAGCAATTAAAATCAGCCCTGTAGGTAACAAAAAAACTAACAATTTACGCCCTAGCGAAGCCTGGTGGGCCTGACGCAACCCCCCAGAAAGGCATGACCCCGGGGGCTGCTTGGAGGCCAGCAGCTGGTAAGTGGAAGCTTCGCTGGGCACTGGCAAAAAAACCAATTCAACCACCATTAACCCATAAGCACCTAATATAATGAGTTCGAAAGCAGACATGTGACCCTGAAATCAAACCTTCTAGGAACGAAGAAAAGGGGCGAAGCGCGTCTTGAACTGATAAAAAAGATCGTCAGCGAAAGAATAGGTTAGAAAACCAAGCGCCAAAGTACTGAATAGAGTTTTTACCGGCAAAGCCAAAGAGGGCAACAGATTAGCCAACAAAGCCACCTGGATGGTTGCACAGACAACCCGGCCCCGAAAATTACCTCCGGCTTTAGGCTTCGGATCATCCGCGGGAATCGCAAACATTTCCAATAATAAGATATACCCATAGCGATAAGCAGGAAATAAGAGCACCCACAGGGCCAAACCTCCCACACTAGCCCCTAATACCGCAAGCATAAAAACCAGCGTTTGATCGGTTTCAGCATCCAGGATTGCCCCCTGAGGAGTTCCGCCGTAGCGGTCAGCCAGCCAACCATCCAGCCAATCGCCCAGGGAAGCCAGACTCAGCATGATGAAAATCCATAGTAGCGCCTCCTCAAAAGTGGCTACCAACAAGCCTGCGATTGATAAAAAAAACCGCAGTAGCGTTGCCCAATCCGCGGGCGTTCGCCAAACACGGAGGCAACAGATCAGGAAACCGTGGTTGCCCAGAAGCCAAAAAGCGATCACGAGAATGACATAAGCATAGCCAGCGGGAACCTTTTGTAGATAAAATGCACTAGCCGCTAGCAATAAAACAGAAATTAATGATTGAAAAATCAGGAATCTGCGGTATTTTTGCCGGGAAATGTGGTTGTGGTAACCTTCAGCCATAGAAACCCGCGTTCATCGTTTAAAAATAGAGCAATTTAGCGCTTATGGAATGTGCCATACTTGACTCCTCAGTTAATCGAATCTGGGAGAGCCTGCTTGATTTTAAACGTTGGCGCCGAAACAAGAGCACCGCGCCAGAGGTTCCCTATGTTTTCTTCTATCCCATCGAAACGGAGCAGCAACCGTCTCAATGGCACTTTACGGCTGGTCTGGAAATAATAGCAAAAACCGCGCCCAAGGCGCTTATCATCGTTTATCTCTCCACGCCTAAGCCACCTTATCCTCATTTAGACGAAGCGGCCATCGCCTCTATTCCCACACTGCTAGCTTTTGACTCTGCAGCGTTATCTCTCGGCGCCTCACCTTGGATTCATGCCTGCGGTCCCAAACTACCCAGCCACTTGCTCACCGCTTTTCGTCTTTATTTACCCTGCCTCGCCGGCCATCATATCGCATCCCAAAAACGCTTGCCATGGATTAGTACTCACCTGGCACAAACCTTGGACGGTAAAATCGCCGCTGCAAGTGGACACTCCCAGTGGATCAGCAATTACGCCGATCGCAAGCACGCCCATCGTCTCCGGGCACTGCATGATGCCGTGCTGGTGGGTCGGGGCACCGTAGAAAAAGATAATCCCCGCCTCACGGTACGCGAGGTTCCAGGGGAAAATCCTAAACGGGTAATTCTTGACCGTCAATGCCATTTACTGGCCGGAGAAAAGCCCTACCGAATTTTTCAGGAACCGGGCCATAATTGGTTGCTCCATTCAGATAGCCTACATAAAATAGAAACACACTATGCCATTCCCAGAAAAGTCATCCCCCTGGGAGTAAGAGATCAAGCGGGAGAGAAAAACGGCAAGTTAATGGATTTAAAAGCCATATTAGAGACGATTTGGTCTCTGGGAATACGCTCCGTCTTCGTGGAAGGTGGAAGCAAAACCCTCTCTTTTTTTCTGGCGGGAGGACAAACAAATTTGCTGCACCTCCATATTGCACCGCTTCTGCTAGGTTCTGGCTTGCCTTCCTTCCAGCTCCCTCCGGTTGCCCGTATCCAGGAGGGAACCTATTTTCATATGACTCACTTCTGCCTTGATAAGGAAATATTGCTGGAATGTCTACCCCGCCATCACGCTTAGTTCCATCTATCGCCCGGGCTTATTGGGTGGAAACGCCTGGGAAAGGCGTCATTCGCCAGGAAACGCTTTCTGTGCCGGTGCCGGTAGGTTACAGTCTCCTTGAAACCTGGCTAACTGGTATCAGCCCTGGGACAGAGCGATTAGTCGGCTTAGGGAAGGTGCCTGCGGAATGCTGGCAAGCCATGGCTTGCCCTGCTATGGGGGGATCATTCAAGCTGCCAGTCAAATACGGATATTGCCTCCTAGGCCAGGCTATTAATGGCCCCTACGCTGACCAGCTCGTCTTTGCCATGCACCCCCACCAAGATTACGCAATCGTCCCCAATAAGCAACTATTACCCCTCCCCCAGAATATCCCCCCTCTACGGGCTGCTCTGCTTCCTAACCTGGAAACTGCCCTGAACGCCATTTGGGACAGCGAATACCAGGCGCCAGCGCCGGTAGCCATCGTCGGTGGCGGCATGGTGGGTTTGCTTATCGCCTTTTTGCTCAAAGCTGCCTGGGACGCCTTCCCTATTATTATTGAGCGCGATCCACAGCGCCGGCAACTCATTGAAAAACTGGGATGGGGACTCACTATCCTTGACGTTCGGGATGTCCCCCAAGGGGTATTTTCCGTCTGTTTTCATGCCTCGGGACAAGGACCGGGGCTGCAAACTGCCTTGGATAGCGTGGGGTTTGAAGGAAAAGTCATTGAGGTGAGCTGGTTGGCTCATCAGCCGGTCACCCTTAACCTGGGCGGATCTTTTCACTTCCAAAGAAAACAAATTCTCTCTTCCCAAGTCAGCACGATTGCCAAACCCAAGCGTGAACATACCAACCACCAACAGCGTTTAGAGCAGGTTCTGAATTATTTGCAAAACCCCTTACTTGATGCTCTCATTGCTCCCGCAATTACTTTTGATAATCTGCCTTTTTTTATGCAAGAACTCTATCATGAAAATCCGGTTGGCTTTTTCTTTGCCGTGACCTATCCACCCTTTCACCCTCGACTCCACAAAGGCTAAATTTTATGTATACCCTTGCTGTCAAAGACCATTTTATGATTGCCCATAGCCTGCAAGGAGAGATTTTTGGCCCTGCCCAGGGACTTCATGGGGCCACCTATAATGTGACCGCCGAGTTTCATACTGAGCAGCTAAACCAGGATGGCATAGTGATTGACATTGGCCTAGCCCTTAAGGCCCTGCAAGCAGTCCTCGCCTTGCTTAATTACAAAAATCTAGATGAAGAAGAGTCATTCCGTGGCATCAATACCACCACTGAATATTTGGCCCACTATATTCATGGTCAACTCGCCAAACGAGTCCGCGCTACCTTCCAGGGAAAGCTCAAAATCACCTTGGAAGAAAGCCACGTGGCTTGGGGCGCCTATGAAGGGCCGGTCTCTTGAGCCATGATTTACCTGCTGGCGCCCGCGCCCAAGGGCCAAGTTTCAGGCGGATTCCGGGTCAACGAAATGCTGCGGAGACGCCTTGCCACGACTGGAACTGGCGCTGGCATTTATGTTCCATCCCAACAAGTACCTGAAAAAATTCTAACCCTACCCTCTGCATCGCCAACGCATATTGTCCTGGACAGCCTTTACCTGACCACCCTCAATCCTGCTCATCTAAGCTGCGCCCTCAGCAGCCGCAATCACCCGACTTATCTCTATTTCTTGCTCCACTTTCTGCCTTGCATGGACCTCTTCCTTTCCTCTGCGGAACGAAAAGCCTTGCAAAAAAAAGAGCATGCGTTACTCGCTTTAGCGGATGCAGTCATCGTCCCTGGTCCCACCTTGGCAAGTTATTTAAAAAGCGAATCGTTATACGCGGGGCCTATCCGTCATTGCCCGCCAGGGATTGAGTTTACCGAATCCGATACGCCTCAAGCCGATCCCTGGAAAAAAGATTCCAGGCCCCGATTAATAACGTTAGGAACCTTAAGCCGCGGTAAAGGACAATTAGAAATTTTATCCTACTTACAGCAAATGAACCCTGCCTTTAAAGGCACGTGGCGACTGTTTGGCGATTTACATAGAGAGCCTGAAATTCATCGCCTCTTTAAAAGAAAACTAAGGAATAGCGAGTTAAAAAGATCAATACATGCAGGCCATAACATCCCCCACTCACTCATCAGCCCCACCTTACGGGGGGCTGATTTGCTGGTTTCAGCTTCCTATTTTGAGTCCTACGGCATGGCTATCGCTGAAGCAGCGGCTATGGGCATCCCTGTTTTAGCCTACCAGGTAGGGGAAACCCGGCAGTGGATTAAAGAGGGAGAAAATGGGTTTTTAATTCCAAGCGGGGATAGAAAAAAATTTGCGGCAACCTTGGCAAAATTACTTTATCATCCTAAAAAACTCTTGCTTTTAAAGCAACAAGCACAAAAAAAATTGGCGGAAACTCTCTTTCCGACCTGGGAATTAACATTTCAGTCTTTTTTAAAAACCTTTGAAAAAACAGGGATTTCCTAAGATATAATATGGATAAAATATTTTACCTCACGATAGCGATAGCGGTTATAGGGCTCACCTATCTTGCCTACCAACGCCCTGAAAAATACGAGCGGCTATTTAATTCACTCCAGGTTATTACATTCATAGTCTACGCTTGCCTAAGCATCTGGAATACCGCCTTGACTAAAGCTTTTGTCACGCTGACCCCATTTATAAAAGAAGGCCAACTGAAAAACGCGAACGCCACGTTAGAAATGCTACAGATTCCCTGGCTTCCGCTGCATATCATTATGGGCTCTCTCTTCGTTTATTTTTTGTTTCTAAGCTTCCTACCAAGAATCCGACAAGAAAAAAAGAAAAGAAAAGCCTGAACATCCCGGCGCGCGGAAACCCTTGAAGAATTGGATACGTTAAAATGCTTTAACCTTCTTCTACTGGATCGTCCCTAACCACCACCGTCTGGGCGATAGGGATGATTTCATCCGCTTGCAGACCGGCGCGCTCGGCATGTTCCCGAATCGCGCCGATATCAACAGCTTGGTAGATACATACCGTGCCAAGTTGGCCGTCCTCCTCTTCAACGACATAGGACCGAATCCAACGTACCCGGTCGAGCATCTCTTCGTTACCAACCCGGTTTGAACGGTCAGCCGCCAGCTCCAATTCTGAAGCTGTTTTCCATGCACTGCGGCGACGAATCATATAGGTATTCATGGGTCTATTCCGTATGCTAGAGAGATTTTTACCGGCCAGCAGCTTATTATCAACAGTAGCCGGTTATTTGCCAAAAACCACTTCAAGGGGCGCCGGTTTCATCGCCGTAAGGCTTACCCACGGTATCGGCCACGTAAGCGCCGCGTTCTCCCATCGGTTGAGGCTTCCCTCTAGTCGTATCAGTCTTTGTTTGGTGCTCCATTTCGGCATTGAATTCAGCGGCAAGCAAAATAATGTAGGCCGTTACAAAAAACCACATGAGCAAAATAATGAGGGCGCCGACTGAACCGTAGGTTTTGTTATATTGAGCGAAATTGGCGACATAAAACGAAAATAGGGCGGAGCCAGCTATCCAAAGTACAGTTGCGGCAACTGCCCCCCAGCTTACCCACCGCCATCGAGCCTCACTCCGACTAGGCCCGTAACGGTAAAGCACCGCCAGACCTAATATAAAGGTGAACGCTAATAGCAACCAGGGCAAAAGAGAAGCTAAGACCTGGAAAATTTCGGGCAAATCAAGATAACTAAGTAAAATCGGCAAAACCACGATCATGCCCAGGGCTAAAATAGCTAATACGATGGCACCCAGAGTCAGTATCAGGGCAATCGCGTTTAATTTTAAAAAACCGCGCTTCTCCTTTTCGCCATACACAATATTCAAAGCAATCATAAACGCCTTCGTGCCCCGGGTGGCACTCCAAAGAGCCAAAATTACCCCTGCCCCCACACCTACGCTCAAAGCCGTTGAAGCTTGGGAAGTAATCCGGCGCAATTGCTCGCTCAATAACACTTGCGCTTCTGTCGGCAGGATACCGCTAAGGGCATCGAATTGACGCTGGACATCAGCAGGATCAGCTATTATTCCATAGATGGAAACCATCGCCACCAAAGCGGGAAAAATGGCTAACAAAGCATAGAAAGCAACCCCCGCTGCAACGATAGAAATATTATCATCATTCAAGGAATCTTTAATCCGGTAGGCAATATCACGCCATCCCTTAGTGGGAATTTCCCCCGGATGGCGGGCCTTTCGGCCCCTGTGGTCCACAATCCGTTTTGAAGTCGTCATTTTTTCTATCCTTTCCCAAAAATATTCTGAACTATTAAGCATAGTCAATTTTTGTCGTATGTAACGATGGTATATCAGCCTCCACTGCAAAAAAAGGAATCCGCCATGTTTATCCAGCTCTATAGCAAAGAGCAGTAGCATTAGCTACTTGAACAATAAATATCCTCTAGGAGACAGATCCATGCCTCCATCCTTTTTGTTTAGCCGCCACTGCCCTCACCCCGGACGGCAGCTCTCTGGCTAGGCTCCGATGAACTGCTGTCCATCATTGAGCGCTTGCCTCCACTTGGCACCTGCCCCCTATAGCAAACATTGCTCCTTTCCAGTCGGATTTTCAAAAATGACGGGAACCCGGATTTTTAATTCAAGCGCTTCTAAGGAATTGGTGTAAGGATAAGCGCAAACCTAATAAGGCCTGGTGCTGCCCGAATAGTTGCTGAACGGTAAACTCCACCAAGGAAATATAAAGCCGCAATAACAGGACTTTAAACTTAATGATTATGATCTTCCTTGCTGGCGTCAAGCTGAAGCTTTGGAAACCGATAGTTTGCAAAATTACTGTGGCAGGCAACACATAATTCCGTTAGTTTATAATAATAAAACCCAACTGATTCTATATGTTTCTCTTTTGCTACGTGCTGAAGCATTCCAGCATATTCATGAAATTTTTTATCAAGGCGAAAGAAGGATTTTGATATTTTATTCACCAGCTCATGTTTTTGTTCCTTGGTGATCGCTTGCTTTAAAATAAAGCTGTTTTTCATTTTTTCTGCGATATCCGAGACCTTTTCCAAGTTACCTGAAACGTACGCGGTAATTATTGATTGCATACCTTCTTCTAGAGCCCGCATTTCTTTTCCAAGTAAAGCACGAAGCTCTGGTGATAAACTTTTAACTGATGAATCCGCATATCCAATTGATAAAGCAAAAACCAAACTGAAAGATATCAATATTATTTTTACGGTATTTAACATATTTGGACCTCGTATTTCTTACATAATGCTAACAATAATAAGCGCTAACGAAGGATAGGGCAGTTGGCGCCCCGCTGACCATTTTATTGAATATATGTCTTATTAATACTCATTAAGGAAACGCTTTTAATACCTACTAGCATTAGACTGGATGGTATGGTATATACTAAAAATACAATTAAAGATAATATGTATCTCAATTTAATCAAGGGTATGCGCCTCCTCTCCCTGATTGAACCAAGAGGTTTCCAGCGCACGGAGAAATTTATGAAGTTTTTACTGATCTGTATCGTTGTTTTAACTACAATAACACTATCTACAGCATCGATGGCACGAGTTGGACCTTGGGGTTGGCTCGATAAATCTGTCTACTCGGAATTGAACGACCAAGACTGGAAACTACTCCGTTCCACCGGACGGGATATCCTGAATAATCATCCCAATGGCACTATCAAAAGCTGGAGGAATGAAAATACCGGGGCTTCTGGAAAAATCGAGGTATTAACAACAGAGCATAAGAACGGTATGTTATGCCGTCGGACCTCATTCGAAACTAACACTGCTAATTTCGACGACAGATCGGCGTTTCTGCTTTGCAAAACCGAAGATGGAACCTGGAAAGTTGCAGATTAAACTATCATATCAGGGTTAAACGCATGCAGGGATGCACTGCATAGTCCCCCTAGCCGAGGCATGAGCGCATCAAGCGCGAGGACCAAAGAAATCCAATAGAGCAGGGATTGAAGCCCTAACGAGAGTATTTGCTTCTGCTCGCCGGCATTTCTCTTTATCCAATGCGCGTTCCACCGCCTCAAGATAAGGGTAGAAAGCACCGCCAAAGCCGCGCTAATCGGCCCGGCAGACTGTGAATAATATCAAGCGATAATATTCGGTACTCGAGCCTCATCGAGCATTGCCAGTTCGCGTGAAAGGCGGGCAAGATATCCGATCACCTTTCAATGTCTATGCAACTAGGAAACCAGGCTCTTAGGAGTAGCCATCAGGCTGAATTACTTTTATGCTGGTATATAGAGATTATACTCGTAGCAACTCAATCACAACATTAGTTGACCATAGGTTACCATTCACAACTTGGACTCTTTCAGAAACTTCTGAAAAACTTGCAAGCTGATAGTCCACGCTATCCTGGAAATCAAAATAATTTTCTGACGGCTTCTCACATCGTACTTGCCAATAGCCAACCCCTTGATCAAACCTGGCTTTTAAAGAGGCACCAGACTCGAAATCAATCGTAAGCTTTCTAGAGTGCGGAAGATCCCTTCCGGAGTCATAAATAAAAAGTTCAACTTCTGATCGCCATTTTCGCCTAAACCAGGCCCCAGCAAAAGCTTCAAAGTCATCCCTCTCTTTCCAGTCATGGTGAGCACGGTTTCCATCTCGGTCTTTAGTCTTGAATAACGTGGTGACCAAAATTTTGGCGTCTGGCATCAATTGGGTTTTCAAAGGTTCTAGCAACGAACCAAGCAGGGCAATTGAAGCTGGGCTTTGAATGTATCGATCGCTGTAACAGATTTTGGTTATCTTGCTATTAGCCAGTACTTCTCTTGCTGAACCGTTGCTCTCATCTAGCAACTTCCAGAATCTGTTACCAAAACCCTCAAGACAGCCGTTTATCTCAGCGTTTATTTCCAGATCCTGTACGTCTTTCCCAGGCTGATTCATCCACTGATCGATGTTAATTTCCTTTAACCCTAATTGCTGCTCAGTCGTTGTCTCTACTACGAGCTTTTCCATCTGATGCCAACGATCGCCCGGTGTCGACGCTGAAGAAAGTCTGGAAGCAATAGTAACAACGGAAGATCCTTTAATAACCTGCGCGACCACAGGAGAATCCACGGGTAACCCGGAACAACAAATCCTTGCTCCGACAAGAGACAAGCGGCATAGGTCCTGTTGAAGTTCAGTGTCAGCAATATCTGATTCAAGAGCCAGATCAACTTTGATCTCGTCCTGCAGCAAATAATTGTAAATTGCCTTGCGGAAGGCCGGAGCCATCAAATCCCAGTCTTCCATTGCACCTTTGAGCCAAAAAACTACACGCTCAGCCCCCTCATTAATGTATTTGCGCAAAACATCCTCGATTGAACCGGGGCAATATCTCGCTCCAGGCAATAGTTGTTCTCCTTCAGCAAGACCAACATAGTTCACAAAATTGGAACCCAGCCAATCCAGAGCCGATTTACGATCCAGCAAGTCATAGTCATGACGAGTCTGAGAATCAAGCAGACACTCGCTACAGGCCGTATCACAATAGCTACACTCAAGATGATCTGCCATTTTTCTCAACAGCTCTTCAACATAAACCGCTGCGCTGGAAGCAAAACCTGCACCGCCGCTGATCACATCATAGATCTGGATTATCCTAGCGGTCCGCCCATTCTCCAACTTTGTTGGGCGTGTGGCATACCCCAATTCCGAAGTTGCAATTCCCAAAATCCCTGCTAGCGCGGAACGCAGCGCAACAGCCAGAGTCATTGCAACCGATTTATCCCTTTCCGAAGCTGGAGACAGGTACTCTCCTGACTCAGGGTTCTTGAGCGTCAACTCAAAAATATCAGTTAAAGCAACCACGCCAATATTCACGTTGGGCGTAATCCCGCCTGCTCCCTGACAAGGCATGCGTTGATTATTATCATCCTTATCTTCCTTACGGGGCCTGGGTGGATAATGACTACCATTGGGTGTCAAACTCGGTGGGTACTCTCCTTCTTTCGTCATAGACTCAGCACGCCCACAGGCCAAACAGAGCGCATAGCCTTGCCCAAACTCCCCAGAGCTATGATGAAACACCTGACCATTGACGCTGTATGCCATCTGTCCGAGTACTGAGTTTGGCAAAGAAACCTTGCCCGCATTGACAAACACCCAAGCCGCCTCAATCGGTATGAATTTTTGGTGGTTAATATTATTGGTGACGGGTTCGTAAGCGTCCGTTACAAAACCGGCAGGCTGAAGGACACGTTTGATATTTTTAGGATTTATGGGCGCCCGGCAGTCCTGGTGATTACACCGAAGCTCAGAATCCCTGATAGCACTTTCTTCATAACTAAACTCACCGCATCGATCGCACCGCCAGGCCCGATCCATTTTTTGGGCTTCATTTGAGTCAGCATTCAAATTATGCCAATGGAGAGAGACCCCAGCGGAACGAAATACCCGCCCATCTAGTACAATTTCAGCCCCTGGCGCATACTCTCTGACTGCAATCGCCAGGTTACGCGATGGAAGTCCTTTGTAACGGGATACACTATCTTCCCTATCTTTCCTATTTTTCTTGCTTTGCTTCTTCCCGCGCATGAAATCTTCTATCGTGAAATTATCGAAGCTAACAACATCCGTTGGGAAACCATACCCCGGTAAAAAGGTACGCGCCGCCAAATCACGAAGCAGATACTCGCCACAATGACGCTTTTTTTCCATTTCTATCCGCTTGGCATACGGACTATTTGACCTAGCATTACGTTCCCCGGACACCAAATATCGGTAATCGTCCAGCCAGCGTTTTTGCAAATCCTCTATCCTTTCCTTGGTATTTCTGCGCAATTGCCCAGGAGGTACGCCACCTAGGGCCGTTCCTTTGACTAGACCTTGAATTGCATCATCGCAGCCCAATTGGGCTTTGCCGAGCCAAGTAATAAAACGATCACAAAAGGACTTCCCCGCCACACCATCAAAGAACCACTGGGTATCCAAAGCCGTTCGCTCTGCCTGGGTGTTTCCAACCTCTTCCCGCAGAAAGACAGACAGTAACAGGGAGTTCACATGCCGCTGCACTAATCTCGATGAATTCAAAGCGATCCCAGGCGCTGGAATAACAGTTTCAAACGGCCAAGCCGGGTTAGCAAACACCTGTTGATCATGAGGATTCCCTTTACAAAGCGTGTATGCCAGCGCACGTGATTCTTGGCTTCTGCCTGCCCTGCCTGCACGCTGAAGATAGTTGGCTGGATGAGGTGGGACATTATTCATCACGACGGCAGAGATACCGCCAATATCCACCCCCATCTCCATGGTAGTTGAGCAATTCAGGACATTGATCCGCCCCTTCCTAAAGTCCTCTTCATAGCCACCCAGACGTTCAGCGGACTGTTGGGCCGAATGTTCAGCAGTACGATAGTAGAAGCCACCTTCAACGGTACGGTCATTGATGTCTGTCCACAGGTTCAAAGAGCGCAGATCGCGGACTTTTTCATCCTCTGCAATCTGAGCCCGAACTTTGGCCAGCCCTGGCTCATAGTCCTCCTGGGAACGATCAAAAAACCAGACTTCAGGTAATTCAATTTCATCGCACTTAAAGGCTTGACGCTCTCTGTCGGTCAATTCAGTAAAATTAATGTGGACAGGTAAATACGGAGTCAGGCCCTTGAAGGTGGTGTCCAATAATTTATAGGTTACTGGACAGATATAAGCTTTGTCGATCAATGAGAAAGTGAGCTTATCCCTGCTCAGGAAGAAGCGGTTATCGTCGCTTTTCAGTATATTGTAGGTTCTCGTAAGCGCCTGCCACGTTTCTCTTAACCACGAGTTCACCAAATCAATATCATCTTTTTTAGACGGATCTAATCCGCTTCCTAATAGCAATAACTTGACCAGGCGTTGTCTGTGTGCACCGTTGCGAATAAGAGGCCAACGCTTAACACGCCTTTCATCGGGCTCTTTGGAATCAGGCTTACGCAAGGTCTTCGACCAGAAGCGATTGCCTATCCAGGATCGCCAGCTTTCGTCAAGCTGAATAAAACTATTGTCCCGAACATAAAAATCCAATGCTACCTTGAGGAAATATTTCCAATCATCCCGAGATAAGCCTTTTTCCTCCCAGTATTGAGGTGTATTTACGATTTTATCCAGACCTTGATATCCAACCTTAACTAACCCCTGGGTTTCAAGACTGTTCTGGCGCCTGGGACGTTTCATAAATTCCCGGAACAACAACATCTCAGCTAATTTAAAAGGACCATCATTCTCCCCAAAAATTTCTGGCTTTTGCTGCTTGTTATAAGCAAGAATCGCTTCTTTCAAATCTGTCCTGTGTTTAAGTTCATTTGCCACCTCGTTCCAGCTCAATGAAACAAGTGGTAAAGAAGCCCCCCCCTCAGCTAACGCCCTTGCCTTTTCCTCAAGCTGCCCAGCTGCTCCTTCCATTCCCATGGCTCTCAATTCATTGGCCTTAACAAACAGATCTTCCGGTTGGATACCTTCAGTGAGTTGATCCGGCTTAGATTGCGCTAGCTGATGCTGTCTCAAAATATCCACCACCAAGCCGCGCAAGCGACTTCTTTCAGCCTCCTGCTGCATCCTGATCGCCATCCTGGCGGTTCCTTGCCGGCTATCGGTGAAAGTAATTAACCTGCGACCACGGCCAGGTAGAGATTGGGGGCCGATAGCAGGCGTTCGATCATCTTCGTCCTTGAAATCCGGACAATATTCCAAAACAGTGGAGACAGCATTGGCCACATAAAAGGGAGCTCCCAGTAAAGCACGCCGGAAAGGGAGATGCTGGTATCCCCTGAACTCACACCGACTACAGACAGCCTTAAAATCAGTATTCATGCTCAACAGGACACTGCTATCCGTAGCATGACTAAATTTCCCGGAAAGCTTATCGAATTTCATCGGAATATAGCCTGCCCGCTCACTCATAGACGGCGATAGAATGAGCGGCACTTTCATGGATTCCACGGGCTGACTTTGATCTTCTGGAATGTCTTCATCTCCATCTACTTCAGCCTGCAGCGAAAACTCGTCTCCCGCATACGTATCCCATTGGACCAGCTTACCGCTTTTATCCCTTGCTAGCAGATGGGGCTCGTTGCACTCCTGGCAGAAGCTCAGTTCAAAAACCGGGCTTCCACAATTACAGGTCTGACGCTGGATAACATACACATAACCCAATGGCCAGTTTTCCTGCAAAGGAGTGCCGATTTTGGCAGAACAATTCCCGTCAAAACATGCCCATAGACCATGGGACGTTCGTTGAAATAAATGTGCTCTTAACTTGAGGAAGGCAGGCTCTTTATCAGAGGGTCTAGTGCCAGAACAGACATCCAGCCAACGTAGAATTTCATGATAAGAGAATTGCCGAGGTATCTTTTCATTAAGCCGCGCTACCAGCTCTCTGAGCTTTAGTGGCTTAGGATTGGTCACCAGAATATCCCGCAGCGCCCGTGCTTCCGGCGAGTGGACAAGCGCTTCATAACGCTCAGGGTGAATACCGGATTGTTGTTCATTAGCAACCGGCATATTTTCCAGAGCATCGAGAGTGATTGATTTTCTTCTGCTTGAAGCCAGGGAGGGTATAATCCGCTTCCCGCCAAATACGTCGATCTGATTAGTCGGCACACTCGATAATTCCGATAGAAATTTCTTTAGTGGTTCAGCCGCCTCATCGCCGGCAATGGTAGCCGAGGTAGCCACAAAACGAACGTCCTTGGATTCTACTCCAAAAACATGCATTACCCGACGTAACTGTAATGCCAACTCCGCCGCCTGGGAACCCATATAAGTGTGGGCTTCATCTAAGATAATCCAGCGCAGGGATTTTCCCGCTTTTGACTTTTCAATGATGGGCGCATCAATCTGACGCACCATCATGTATTCAAGCATAGTGCCATTGGTCACCAGAATTGGCGCTGGTTCCTCACACAATAACTCACGCGATAGAATTTCATTAGGCTGTCTTGCCTGTTTACTTCTTACTCTAGCTGCCAGTTCTGGAGTATTGCCGTTATAAAGGCAATAGCGGATTCCTGAACCAAACGAGTGGGTCCAGGCATTAAGGCGCTCTTGCTGGGAGTTAATCAGGGCATTCAGAGGATAGAGAAACAAAGCTCGAACGCCAATTAGAGATTTATTTCCTTTTCTCTTGTACTCTTGATAAAGGTTTTCCAGAACGGGGACCATAAAACACTCGGTTTTACCAGAACCCGTACCACTGGTGACGACCACGGATCGTTTCTGCTCTAGCAATGCTTTCCAACTTGCCAGTTGATGTACAAAAGGATGCCAGTTGGAGCCAAACCGGTAACGGCCGTTAGCCTTCCCATTCAGAGAGTCGACAATCTCTTTGCTGAGCAATGATTCCTTGGTAGCAAGCTCCCCCATGGTCATCTTTGATTCTTCCCAGCCAAAAGTCTGCTCAAACAGGGGAGAAGCCAGAAACGAACCCTCCTTACCGCATTCCGAGCGCATCAGATCGCCCAAATGTTCGCGCAGATTTGGATTTGTGATTCCTAAAATACTCAGAGTGGATTCTGCCGAACGGGAAATAGACTGCTCAACCAGGGAGGAAAAATATTTAATCATAAATTTTAATTACCTCTTTCAGTCGAGGCATAACTCAACAGACAATATTGATACACTGGTTCAAACCAGTGTAAATAGAAATCCCGTATCTGCCTCAGGAAGAAAATAACTTCAGGACTATCACAAAAAAAATCTTCAAATTGGGTTCTTCCTATTGCAACAGAAGCTGCAAATGCAGGCAGATAAACGACAGCGTTGCGGTAATTCATTTCGGGGACGATAGAGATGGGGCAATTAGTTTGCTGTTTAAACCAATCTTTCAGCGGGTTACCGCCATACTCTGGCCAGCGCTCATCACTTCGGACTCTAATAAGATCCTGATACCAGATTTTTATTCCGTCTATCATCGATGAAAAAGCCATGGGGGGTGGTAACTGGCTGCGAGAGAGCCAAGACTGAACATCACCGCCGTAGACTGGAAAAACATTCGCCAATTGTTCATACATCGACTCAAGCAAATCAGGCAAACATTCGGTAAGTATACCTTTTGCAGACAAAAATTCTCCCATGCGTTCTCCAGCTAGCTTCAGTGAATGAAGGGAGAAGAATTCCCAAAATATTGGAAATTCCTTCTCCATCCGCACCAGAAAAGTAGGATTTACATCAAATTTTAAGATAGCCATGGCCAGAGCATCTGGATGCCTGATCAATGCGCGCCAAACTTCGAAAGTTGCCAGAGGCAAGTAACCATAATGATCATAAAGAGTCTTCAAAAACTGCCAGCCGCTGTGAGACGGCTCGTATGCCATGGCGTCTAAAATTGAAGTAAATGCATTCATACCTGCATTTTTATCAAAGGCTAGGGTTGCCTTCTGCAAGCTTTTTATTTCGGCTAAATCATCGGGGCGAACCACGCCACCGGGAAATAATATCGGACGAAATGAAATTGCGGAATTCTTCTCAGGGACAATCAACCAAGGGCCGTTCTTATCAAGAAAATATGGAAACTCAAATTCTCCGGTTGGTACACCTTCACTTAAGCGAGGGCGCAGCTCCGCTGGTTTACGCTCCGGCTCACTCAATAGCATAAGGGTAGGCTTGGGGTATTCACCAGCTCTCTCCAATAGATTCGAGATAAACAAAATATGGCGGCCATAATCAATGGACATTTTCTTGGAGTACCTCAAAATACGGTATAAATATTCTTGACCACCACCACAAATCCTAAGCTCAACCGTCTGATCAATACCATCCTGCAGCGATAGCAGATTTTCAACTTCTTTTTTAATATTGAACAAGCTCACCTCCAATGGGCAATCAATTGCTGTGTAGGACCACGAGTAATGAGCCTGGGCTGTATTATTACCCAAGAGACGCAATTCTAGTTCATATTTAATAGGGCAACCTTCTTGGGCAAATAAGTACACGCGGCTTCCCAATAAACCTGAAACAGACAAAGTACGGGATAGAAAATTCTGATTTTTATCAAACGCCAGCGCTCCACTAACGGGGAATGGTAGTTTGATATGAACAGGATCTTTCGCTAGATTTGAAGTAAGAGCAATAGTGACATGAGCTGGCGGAATATCTTTCTTTTTAAGCAGTAATTCCGTACAGTCATCATGGTATACTCGGCGACAAGAAACTGATTTATCCAATATATGATACTGGTAGGAAAAGATGGTATAAAAGAGGATACTACCCTGATTAGGTTGCTCTCCTTTCTTAAGTTTTATTTTCATATCTACCGGCAAAATGCCAACCCGTTTGCGCAGCAATGTTTCACCCTGGTTATTGCGAACCGAAAGATAATGATTGCCTAACTGCTGCTGCACTGAAAATTCGCTAAGAGGCTTTCCGGATAAATATACATTAGCTCCCTGTGCGATCAAACTCGGATCAGATTCTTCTGACCAATCAATCTCCGGCACTCCGTAAAAAGCTATTGCAGGGTAACTTTGCCACTCAACGGTTTTACCCTTTAACGTCGGCATAATATTGGCGGAGGAAAATACTCCGGTCTTGATGCGATGAGTTTCATCAGCACCAACAATAACGGTTACTGCTCCTGTCACCCGAGCCGCCTTACATCCAGCAACTAATTCATTTTCATAAATTTATCCGCTTTCCACTTCTATGCGGGATCGATCGGGTAGCAGTAATAGCACCTCATCAGCCTTCGAGTTGAAGCTGGCTTGCCCACACCACAGCCAGCGTCCATCTCTTAACTCAAAACCTACCGGAACCTCATTAATTCCGACTGAGCCGTTATCAATGGGCCGCTGTGCAAGCACCAAGCCACCATATATGGCAACCAAAAAGAGTTCTCGTCCTGGTTCTCTGCGTTTGCACCTAATAAGCCGCTGACGCGGCCTTACTTTGGCTGAGCGATGCTCGAGAACTGCATAGCCAGCGCCTAGGCTAGCTATCTGATCGCCGCCTTCGCATATCCCCAACTCAAAACGGCATGATGCAGGTTCAAACGAAAGCTGGAAGATAATTTCAGCTGGCAAAGAAATCTCTACCTGAAGGCAATCAGGTCTCCGCTCCAGCCAAAAGTGAGAACAACGCACACTATTATCAGTACGGTGCTGCGCACGCATTCCCTTGTCAGTTGCGGAACGAAGCAGGCCATTCAGCAGCTCACTGCCGGTAGTATCATCAAGAGGGATAGGAAAACTGTCACGCCACCTTGGATTTTTATCATCAAGGTAATTTACCGGCCCTTCTTTAGTATCCAAAGCATAGAGCCGAACAAGCGAAACCAGCTGATCCGCCATGGTGGCTATCAGATCTACAGAGGTATCCTCCGAGAATACTTGAGGAAGATTTGAACGCTTAATAAGCGTCTCGGTAAGTTGCCGGGTAGTGCAAACTGAGGATTCGGTGCAATCATATTCCTTTAATATTCGGGAAAATAATGATTGGAAGCGGCTACCTTCTTGCTCGAGAACCCTGAATGGAAGCCCGCCTTCGCTGAATACAGATCCAAGGAAGTTTCTGCGCTCAGATTCATAGTAACGAAGCGGGCGATTCCAATAACTTTCAAGCCCGCGTGGCACTACATTAGCCAGCTCTGAAGGAGCCAAGCTGAATTTCAAGGAACACCAAACCCGCTCCCAACTCCAACCAAAACTGCTTTCATATTCCCTTCGGTACCACTCGGCACAAAAAAGGGTAAAACAAGCATTTGCGTCTATATCCTTAAAAAACCGGTTTGATTTTCCGATCGCTGAAAGGGCTTTTTTCAGGTCTATATATTCCTCACTACTGACTTGATACTCATACAAAGTCCTATGATCCGGGAAGCGCAGACCTCGCCGTTGAAGGAAAGAGCGCAGCCATAATGATAGTGTAGATATAGATAGCTGATCCGATATCCCCATAAATACCCTCTACTCACCGGTTTAGAAGATTCTGGTTAATTGTTCTGATGTATATTGCTACTCAAATAAGTGTATTTTTCCATCCTGTTAAAGTAATTATCCTCTTGATATTTATGTTTTTTAACCAGATCATACGGCGATCGCTGCCACGAATCCAGCGACTATATGTCTATTTTTTTTTGTGCATTACGATCGCTACCCGCAGACCAGCATTATTGATATATAATCGGCAAATCCGCGCGATTCTTAATCGCAACCTGTTCGATCAACGAATACAGTCGCCACTGTCTGCTCATTACATAAACCATCTCCTTTTATGTAATTTTGCATCGCATCATTTCAATTTATAGTGGTTCTCCCTGGGCTTGAGGTCGGCCAGACATAAGATAAGTAGCGATAGGCAGGGATTGTTTGGAGTGAGAACGAAAATTAAGAGAGAATCTTTTGCCCCCACAAATATAAGCGATCAGGGCAGCAGTCGAATTGGTAATGCTGCGATGGCGGCTATGCTCGATTTAGTTGAACAAGAAAAGAAGCTATCGAATCAGAGTGATGAGTCGGAGGCTTTACTCAAAAAAAGTCAGAAATAAGCGCTTTCCAGACAACTGTGAGATATGATAATGATGAATCAACATTGCCCGAGGTGGGACGAAAAACTAAAAGTTCACTGCGGTCATTAAATACAGGATAGCACTTAAAATTATATACTTTGTTCATTGAAATTATGCCACACCAGGAGATTTTTACGCCCTTTGTGGATGTAAAAAATTCGGCAATTATAATAAACGCCTGTGAGAGCAGCATCGATAAAAGCAAGTCCTGCCGCTTTTACGTCGCCTCATATACCAAATATCGCTCTGCCCATGCAACCAATACATTCGCTACAAAAATTGCATCTTCTCTTTGAGATAGTAAGTGATCAGCATTATCCAACGATACAAAACTTTTAGGGTGTTTTGCAGCTTCGAAAATATGCCGGGCATGCTCAATGCTCACCGTATTATCTTTGGGGCCATGAAAAATCATTAGCGCTTTTCGAAGCGACTTAACTTTCTGAAGTAAGCGATACTCGCTCATGGGCTGGATCGCTAGGAGCATTAATCGTAGCCACGGCCAAGGTTTCAGGAATTTCTTCCGCTGCTGCCAATACCGCCGCCCCGCCTAAACTACGTCCAATAAGTAGCTGGGGAGCCTGATATTGCGCCCTCATAAAGGATACTGCTTGCACCAGATCCGCAATGTTGGAAGAGAAATTAGTATTGCTAAAATCCCCCCCGCTATTGCCCAGTCCAGTAAAATCAAATCTCAAGACTGCTATTCCCCGCTGCGCCAAGGTATTACTAATACGTGTCACCGCGAAAAAATCTTTAGAGCAGGTAAAACAACGGGCAAATAATGCATAGCCTAAGGGTATCTTGTCTGACCGCTCTAATCGGGCTGCCAATGGATCGCCCCGATAGCCAGGAAAGCTTACACGTTCTGCTCGCACGGTGGACATTTCTTTCCCCTTTTATATCGACCAGGAATCTGTAGCTATCGTTGCTGAAAATGCCATAAAGTCAAATATTAATGTAAGAGAAGGAAACAGAGGAATGATCCCCGTCAGTGATAACTATCCTGTTCAGCGCATCCCTATTGTTAATTGGATTCTGATTGGAACCTGCGTGCTTGTCTTCTTCTGGCAGTTAAGCCTGCCACGGGAGGGATTTCAAGCTTCAGTTATTCTATTTGGACTGATTCCCAAGGCTTTGATGGATGCGCCCTTGGGCCATCCTCAATTGCTGATTTCTCCCGTACTCAGCCTGTTTACCTCCATGTTTTTGTACAGTGGCTTCCTGCACCTGTTGGATAATATGCTCTATCTTCATGTATTTGGCAATAACGTAGAAGACTCCATGGGGCATGGCCGCTTCATCGTTTTTTATTTACTCTGCGGCGTGGCTGCGGCGCTGGCGCAGGCTTTTATAGCCCCCGACTTCCACGATCCCCATGGTGGGGGCTAGCGGCGCCATATCCGGCATCCTCGACGCTTATCTGCTCTTGCACCCCTTCGCTCAGATCAAACTGCTGGTACCCTATTTCATCCTCTTTTTCGTTTGGGTGCCCGTCTGGTTCATGCTAGGTCTCTGGTTCTTGTTTCAGCTCTTGCAATCGGTAGCGACTCCGGGGGATGAGGGCAGCATAGCCTTCGCCGCCCATACTGGCGGGTTCATGGCCGGCGTGCTCCTGTTGCCTGTATTTAAACGCTCCGAAGTCAGCCTACTCCGTTAGCGTTTCACGCTTTTTTTCTAACCAAGTTAAAGGGGAATTCAACCTTCTTGGGATTTATCCGCTTACCCATGCAAGCATATTTAGCCTTATCATTTCCCCAACATCGATGCTTATATGCCACATTTATCGTTGTTGAAATATCTCCTCTATCCTTCCAAGCGCGCCTATGGTGGCCTCGGAGGTTGCTACTGGCTGCGGGGGAACCCGCTTACTAAGAGCACTTGTAGAAGCTGCCCTAGAAGGATCTATCTTTCGCCAGATTTGTATTTCATTAAAATCTATTTCCCCGACATCGTTAACATGCAACGATGTGGTTATCCTATTATCTCTCTCTATTAAAATGAGGGCGCTGCCCACATTAGGAGGTTGTGTTACTACTAGGACAGATCCCTCATCAACAAAAGTGCCGGATAAATTAACTATAAGAGGATCTTCACCAGAAATAAAAATCGTAACCTCCTGCGAGATATTATTTTCGCTTATGCGCATGGCACCGGTAACAGCTATGTTTGGGTTTTCACTGTCAAAAACGCTTTGGTCGGAAAACTGAATAGAAAGCCTCTCTAGCGTATAAGTCCCCTCAAGGCTGGAGGGATTTTCCGCACAATAAGATTCTTTTAGCATGGTAAGGCGGGTGAGATCGATAGCGCCAGAACCAAAACCGAGCATGGAGTTATAAACAGCCTGTCCTTTATTACAGGAAGAGAAGCTAAATTCAACGGTACCCCATTCCGTCATCACCACTCCATTGGGATCAAAATCAGAACCAAAGACCCCTCCTTCCGTCACAAAGGCAGGTATCACTACTTTATCATTCACGATATTACCAGCGCCAAACAGCCACATCTGATTCTGATTAGAATCATAGCTAAACCAGGAGAACACCATTCGATCATTCTCAAGCACTTCGATGAAAAATCCCTCGCCACTACGCTCCGGGTCAAACCATTCACCACTATGTCCCGATTGAATGGGAATCTCCGCGTAAGCAATGGTAGGTATGAAGAAAAAAATTAGTGCAAAAGATGTAAATATGCGGACTAATCTCTTGTTCATGACTCACCTCATTTAGCCTAATTTCTAGGCCAGAAACAGAAAAAAGCTTATGTTCAAAAATATCAAAGCCGTTGCTTATTTATAATAATACTTTCCTTGCTTATCACTGTCCGTGACATATTACCCCGATAACCGTGAAGTACTGGTGAGTCGAAATAATTATTATTGACGAAGGGAGATTTCTGGAGAGGTATTGGATAATTCTTTATTAATGCGGATTTTTAAGCTAGCCCTGCTAATCCTGCCAGAGTTATTGGGGGCGCTAAATGGCCTATGCCCACAGAGTTCATGAACAACCGTTCATTCAACGGACACAACATCGTAATTACATCAGTTCTGGATAACTAGCCGGGCATACCCAGGAGAATAATCTGCGGGTTGTGGTCAGGTAAAGCCGAGGGCTGGCCAAATGACTCTCTTGTAAGGTAGGGCGGGATGCGCTATGCTTTCCCGCCCTACGTGCTGACCTATCGCCCAAGCTTAGTGGTACCGATAAAGGAGTCGCCACTGAAATGGCTTGTTGGGCAAATGCCACTTTACTTAGCTTCGCATCAAGAGCGCCTCTCGCGCTTTCTCAGGCAAATCCAAAAAAACAAAGAAGGATGCGGGGTAAAGGTAGTCTTCCATCGATTCATCCACTATCCGCAGATAATCTTCTTGGGCTGCGATATTATCAGGAAGCACTGGGTACACCTTCCCCTTCTCCAGGTCATCACACTCTCTGCTCTCAATACAAAGCGCAAAGCGGGTATTCTGTCGTGGCTGTACCATAGCGTTTAGTCCAATAATTGCTTGATCTTCATCTTTCTCTTGCCGATACCGTGAGCTTCGTACCAATGCACCTCTGCCATGCGGATACTACCATTTTCCAGCTTCACCGCCGCAATGCCTTTGAGCTTGCGCCATCGACCAGGACCATACTGCTGGCGTAGACGCATGATATCGCGGATGCGGCTTCCCACCGCGATGACTTCCACCTGCTCTATTTTCCCTATGACCTCGAAATGCATCTGCTGTTCTCATACCAGTATCTATCGTCCCCATGCCGTCCAACGGGATGCAAGCCGGGGGGTGAAACGCCCGACTTGCAAGAAATGAGCGCACAACAATGATTCTACTGTTTCCCTGTCGTTAGTAGCTTTTATTTCTTTAAAATCCGGTAAAGCCAAAATTGCAAACTCCGAAGATAGACCTAAATCCTGGTTTTTCAATTAATAGGGATATCCCTCCTTCCAATTACCACTGCATATGAACCTATCCATACAAACAATTGTCTTCCCCCCTTCTGTATTTATTTCTTTATAACATTCTGTCAAAGTAAGGTAAGGCGGGATGCGCTCCGCTTTCCCGCCCTACATGCTATTCGTTTACCAACTTTCTGCTTACTGTCTCAAAAAGCCCCTATGGGACACGATACCAATCTTTTGGACAAGTATCTGAATTAGGATCATAGAATTCAAACTGATATTTCCTTCCATCCACTATAAAGGTAATAACGCAAGTGACGCTGTTGGTGGTTTTCTCCGAAAAAATCACATTGATTTGAGCTATTCGTAGAGTTTTAAATTCATCATCAAATATCGCGCATCTCGACGAATTATCTTCTCCTACCGATTCCACTGCTGAAACGCAAGGGGTCACTTCTAATGGCTCGCCAGTTTTAGGATCAACTGGAACAATTTCACCCTCTTTCACCTGGATACCGACAATCGGTTCGGGGGCTTCTTCAAGTTTAGGTTTACAACCCACAAGCAGAACCGATAAGCACATAAAAAATAATAGGATAATTCTCATGGCGTTATTCCTTTTAGGTGTTATTTTAGTAATGAAAGCATATCTTTATATATAATTTATTAAAAATCGCCTCCTTTTTTAAAGCTAAAAAGCCAAAGTAAAGCGCGCAAAGATTAATCTTTCGGCCCGAAAGAGAGGAACGGTAGGCTCGCCACTTTGAAAATTAAGATCTTGAAAACGGAAACTATTGTTCAGCAGATTAAAGGCTTCGATACTCACGATTCCCCAACGCTTTGGCAAACGGTAACCAAGGCTCGCATCCATTACCCAAAAATCTTCTATCCCACTATTTTTAGTGTCAGGGAAATCTGCATCTTGATAAACATAACTACCGCCTACGCGGGCGATTAGACCCTTGGGATGATAATAATTGAGCCGCAGAGGCATACGATGGGTAGTGAGCACCTTAAACTCACCGGAGGATAGGTTTTGGTTTTTCCTGTTAATGTATTCCAAAAAATATTCAGCGCTAAACGCCAGCTGATCGGTGGGCGTCCAGTAGAGGTAGGCGCGGTGAAACTGTTCATCCCACGCTTCGCCTTCTCTGCTCCGTACCTTATTTTTATCAGTGTTTATTTTGCTTTCTTCCACCTGTCGCCAAGAGATTTCCACACCAGCGGATAGCTGACTAGAGAAAGCATGGTCCAAACCTACACCATAGCGCAGAGTTTTGGCACCGTTAAGATCATCGAAGAACTGGTTGAAGCCGGCAACCTGGGTCGGCTCGATGCTTGGGCTAGCAGCAAAGGGACGCTTGACGGTGCGAAACACCGCCGTCCTCAGAGTCGTGGCAGGGGAGAGATTCCAAAGGAGCCCAAATTTAGGATTCAACCGATTGTGCTCTAACAGGGGATCTTGTTCCTGATAGTGATCAAAGCTCAGCCCCAGGATCGCCCTGAGCGTAGGCGTAAGCGCAATGTTAGCGTAAGCATAGGCATTGGCGTAGTTGCTATCAGGGTGGGCGATAGTAGTAGTGTCTCCAGGGGGGAAAAAAGGACTATTAAATTGCAGTGTAGTAGTACTAGTACTATCTTGAGTAAAGTAGCCAAATCCTCCCGTCAGGCTAGCGTTGTCACCATGAAACAAATACTGGAGTTCCCCACTGTAATGCTGGGTGTCTATAGTCGAGACGAGTTCAGTCTGAGGCCCAACGTCTTCGAAACGGCTATCCCCATCCCAGTAGATGAACGAGCCTAGTAAATTATGCTCAGAATTGACATTATGACGAAACCCAAGCCGGGCCGAATTACGGCGAGTCCGCCGCCGATCATCCTTAAATTCCTCCGGGTCAAGATCAAAGCGGGAGCGCAAATCCCCACTGTCGATTTCCTGGCGGCGCAACTCAATTTGGGCACTAGTCTTGACACCCAAGGCCACCTGAGCGAAAGCATTATAGATATTATGCTCCAGATCGTTGTTCTTCCGGAAACCGTCGCTGCCAAAGTGAAATTGTCCAAGGCTATAGGAAAACTGATTCCATATACCCGCCTGGGTCACCTCGTCACCGAAGGTGCTATTGCTGCCAACTACGGCCGAAGTCTGCAAGGCAAACCGATTGCGAGTAAATAAGGGATTGAATTCATTAAAGGCTGAAGCAGCCGGGCCGCTACCTGGCAGCAGCAATAATTGCCCTTCAGCCAGTTGGGGCTGGACTGGAGTCATATTCAAGGGTTGCAAAAGCTGGGAACGCAGCAACTCACTCACCCGGGCAGTCTCATGCCGCGGCAATGCCGCGTAGTTATCCGCCAGCAGCCGATGGGCGGAGTAGTTGCCGGGATCGGTATTGACTGATTTCCAGCCCTCCAATAGGCCCCGCTGCTGAAAGCCCAGATCATGGTAAATTCGCCCCAGGCTGGCGCTCCTGGCAGCCAAGTCCTGGTCCATAAGGAGGCGTGAGCGATACACCGCCCGGTTATCATTCAACGCAATAGCCTTTTGCATGTCATGCAAGGCTTCCACCGGCCGGTTAGTGGTTTGCTTGCGGATGGCGTCATAAAACCACGGTGTAGGATCGTTGGGATCGAGCTTTTTCGCCATCGCTAACTCTGTTGCCGCCGCGCCCCCCCGTTTTTGGTCGTAATAGGCTTTGCCGAGATAACTTCTAATCAGCGAATTATTGGGGTCCAGGCTGGCGGCAATTTCGATTTCCTGAGTGCCCGCCTTGAGATCGCCCTGGCGGATTTTGGCCAGCCCTAACCCAAGGCGTGATAGGGGATCGGCCGGGTCCAGTTCAATGGCCCGCTTAAAAGCCCCCTTGGCTTCCTCAATATCAATGGCCGTCAGATCAGCAAAGCCTTGCACCGTTTGGGTCCGGGCTAAATCAGGATCGAGGGCCACCGCCTGTTGGGCGGCTTTGGCCGCTTTCTCCGAATTGCCCAGGGAGAGCTGTAATTCAGCGACTCTCGCCCAGGCCAAGGGCGCACCAGGGAAAAGTTCAATGGCCTGTTGGGCATGCGCTAAGGCCCGTTCGATATTAAACATTCCTTGATAGACATAGGACAGGGCGATTTGAGGGATAGGTGAACGGGGATCGAGCTTTGCCGCCTGCTGGGCCAAGCTGAGGGCTTTCTCTTTTTGATTTTGTACCAGGGCGATGATGGCTTGCAGAGCATAAGCGGTTCCCTGGTCGGGATCAAGCTGCAAAGCATGCTGAATTTTGGAGCGGGCTTCATCGACGCGCCCCACTACCAGCAGCAAGGCTGCCTGCAAAGTGAAATAGCTAGCCTCTCGCACTTCAATCGGAACCTGTTCCAAGCGGGCCAGGGCAGCAGGCAAATCCCCGGCCCGGTAATCATGCAACGCCGCATGAATCTCGCGGGCTGCTGGATCTGTGGGATAGACGCTGGAACGCAGGTCAATAAGCGGCGGGTAATAAAGGGCCCATTGGACGGCTTCCCGGGGCTGGACGACAAGCCGTCGCCGCGGTGCCTGACCAGCCTCAGCCACCGCTGCCTCGCCGCTAGTAATGGTGAGGCGGCCAGCAGGATTGTGGAATAGAACCCGCCCCTCGAAGACCCAGAGCAAGGCTTGCTCCGGCTCTACCCGGACGGCAAATTCGGTGCCTTCCACCGCCGCATTCACAAAGGGCGTTTTAACTTCCAGCCGATGGGGAAAACGGCTAATTAAGTGGATAGCGCCCTTCAGGAGTTCAAACCAGGAAGGCTTGTTAGGCTCAATACCTGAAAAAGTCACCAGGGTACCCCCATCCAGGTGCAGAAGAGTATTATCTTGAAGTTGCACCAAGGCACGACTATAGGCTTCGATACGGACCTTATCCCCGGCGCAGAACTTCTCCCGCAACCCCACTGGCCGCCAGCGCCTCTCGCCCATCGGAGTCACTTCCACCCGCCCTTGGAGGGAAACAATTTGCGCCACCGGCGAGGCACAATGCTCATCCGCTTCCACCCAGAAGGGCCAAAAAGCAACAAACGCCATCCATAGTCCAGAAAGTCTCAAGCGCATACGGGCTTTCTGCCTCTCTAGGAGTACCCTATATTTTTTTATAGCCTTGCAACTTAGCTCAAATCAATAACGCCACTCCAAGAAGCGGGAGGAGGAGTTCGAGTATAATACTTGGATAATTGCAAGTAAAAAAGGGAAGGGCCATCGTTACCATAGCGTGCCAATAACGCCCTAAAAGCTTCTAGAGCTTCCAGCCAATGGCGACGCTGAAACACTTGGAGAGCTGCGTTGAATTGCTTACAGTAATGCCATAAAGCCTCATTCACTTCTTCTGTGCGGCATATTAATTCATAAATCGCTAAAGGCTGTTGTCTGCCCTTGACGCAAAATTCCCCCAACTCCCGGGCAAAAATACTTTCTAGTCCCACAATAACTTCGTGGGAAGTTAATACGCGAGTTCCGAGAAGCTTATTTAAATTCTCAATTCTGCTGGCCGTATTAACCACATCTCCCACCGCCCGGTATTCGAGATGCTCGCTAGAGCCTACGCTACCAATGACTATCTTGCCGTAATGGAGTCCGATTCGCGTAGGCAGGGGGGCTTCGGGGGTACAGCGGTTAAATTCCGCAACAGCCTTCTCAATATCGAGAGCCGCCAAACAGGCTTGCTCCCTGATGTCCTGTTTGCTAATAAGATTCGCCCAGATAGCCATTATCGCATCACCTTTGATATCGGCGATAAATCCTCCCCGGGACTTGACAGGTTCAAAGATACTCTGGAAGTAACGGTTAAGGAGCGGACGCAGCCGCTCAAGCTCAAAGCGTTCCGCAAGCGCGGTATATTGCTGAACGTCGGTGGCGAGACAAATTCCGTTAGCCATTTGTGGTGGTGGTGATTCGGAGTGCCATTGCCACCACCGCCAAAACCACGCGGGGAGATAAGGCTTAATGACCGTCTCAATCATTAAATACCGCCAGAGCAAGGCTCCAACCAAGCCTAACGGCAACTGCCAGAGTAAAGGCGCGGTTACGGGCAGCCATAGCCCGTTACCCGTAAATAAATAATGAGCCACACTCATATAACCTATGCTTAAAATTGCCGCCCCAGGCAGTAGCGCAGACATGGGCAAATAAAGGAAAAAAAATCCTATCCCTACTCCCCATAGCAGGATGACAAGGTAATGGAGAGGAAGGGGTAAAGGGGTCACGCTTCGCTGCTCCAAAAGATTGGCAAAGGCTGTTGCCGCAATCTCTACTCCGCTGATATCCAAGCCGTCCGGCTGGGAGTATACAGTGTAAAACCCGTCCTTTTGCTCGGGTTGAAATTGCTCGCTAAAACCGACAAAAACAGCCTTGCCTTTAAAGGAAAAAGCCAAGGGAGAATGGCTATTCTCTGCTAGCACTCGGTGATAGGGAAGGGTGGTGATAGTGTGAGGCGGGCCATAAAAATCAAGAAAAAAACTTTCTTGATGACTCAAACCCCGGATCAAAGCGGCAATCACTGATTGTCCCTGAAAACGGCTCGGGGCTTCAGGGTTTTGTAAGCGGGCTAGTAGGCTTTGTGGCAGTTGAGCATCCTCCTGAAACCGTCCTTGCAAATGTCTGGCGAGCGCTATCAACGCGGGCTGACTTCGATTAGGTTGCCAGTCATTTTTTAGCCACTGAATTTCTTCGGGAACTACCTCCTTGAGTAAACGCAATAAATCCCCATAATAGGGGCGAGCATAAACCTGCAAAGCAGCTACGGGCAATGTGGGAACGCCGAATTTAAAAAGCCAGGCTTGGCTAACTCTAATGGGCACCTTTGGGAGTGGAAAAGGCGCCAATGTAGCAGCAGCGCTAGCAAATTCGGGAATAGGAGGGACTCGCTTCTCGATTTCGATCTCCGCTTGCCTGCCTCCTATCGCAACCTTTTTTCGGCGCTTTTTTAAATACTCGAATAGCACCACATTACCCGCTTCCCGGATGGCTTCCGCAAAAAAACGATTCTGGACAGGATCGCGAGGCTCATCGAAAATAATATCAAAAGCAATCACCGCCGCGCCTTCCTGAGCAAGGCGGCGCACCAAACGGCCATGAAGTTCCCGCGGCCATTTATCCGGCTCGTTGGGCAGACCAAGCCAATCCGAGGACTCCTGGTCGATAGTAATGATAACCACTTCTTCTGGCGCGGCGCGGGGACCCCGCAGCTCGAAAAGCCAAGCGAGTCCTAGCTCATTCTCAAAGCGGCCTAAAGGAGGTATTATCGTCGCCAGAAAGCCCACCCATGCCGTGAGCAACCCTAGCATAATGGCCTTAGCTAGCCTTGACATGAATCTTTCCCCTGTTAGGGATAGGGTTATCGCCTATAATTCTGTACAGTAGTTTGTTGAGAGGAATATTTCTATCTGAACTACCGCAGCTGGGTACCCCGGCAGGATGACATGCAATGCCTTTAAACACACTATCCCCCATAGCGTTTTCTCCAGAGGATCTGGCGTTGCTTCGTGATTGTGGCATTACCAGAACTTACCCGAAGCATACGATCTTGATTCATGAGGGAGATCACAGCGATTCGCTGTATATCATTTTAAGCGGTAAGGTGAAAGTGTATATCAGCGATGAGGATGGCAAAGAGGTCATTCTCCGGACTCAAAAAGCAGGAGAGTATTTTGGAGAACTGGCGCTGCTTGATAAGGGACCTCGTTCGGCCTCGGTAATGGCCCTTGAAAAATCCCGCTTATCAGTGGTTTCAAAGACTGTTTTTAACCGCTGCCTTACCGAACATCCCGATTTTGCACTTAAACTTCTTTGCGCTTTAACACAACGAATTCGTTCCCTGACCGAAAATGTCAAAAACTTAGCATTACTGGATGTCTACGGTCGAGTGGCACGCACCCTTTTAGACCTTGCCATTGAAAAAGAAGGTAAACTGATTATCGAAGAGCGCCCTACCCATCAAGAGATTGCGCAGAGAGTAGGAGCTTCCCGGGAAATGGTTAGCCGCATTATGGGAGATCTTGCCACTGGTGGCTATATTGAAGTGACCTCCAAAACCATTATTATCCCCCATCGCTTGCCCTCTGCCTGGTGATGAGTCAAGCGCTATGGCTCAAACCAAAACCAGCCAGCAAGAAGGCGCGAATTTTATTTATTTTTAAACCAGAAAAAACGCTAGGATAATGTCGATACCACCTAACGAAGAAACGCTTCATCTTCATAAAAACGAACTCAGAAATATCCTTACAGCTCATCAACAGTGGCTACAATCTGGGGGGGAAGAAGGCCAGCAGGCTAATCTGGATGGCATTATCCTCCGAGGGGCCGATCTGAAGGGCGTAAATCTCCAACGGGCCAACCTGACCTTGGCCTGCCTAGAGCAGGTCAATCTGGAAAATGCAAATCTTCAAGAGTGTATCCTAATTCTCGCTAGCCTTAAGGGAGCCAATCTGATCAACGCTAAGCTTCGGGGAGCTAATCTTGATAGCTCTAAATTACAGGCAGCCGACCTGCGGGGCGCCGATCTCTCCGCTGCCAACCTGGAATGGACCGACCTGTCCCATGCCAATCTTTATCAGACCAATCTCCGTGGCGCTAAACTCAGCAATGCCAATCTTAAGGGAACTAAAGGTCTTATGGACGAGTCACTTAGCTAGACATGCAAAGCATGTTGGTAAGCAAACGCAATGCCGCTCTATTCAATAAAAAAATCCTTTATTCCCCTTAGTTATTGGAGGTTGTAGATGAAAAAAGCACTACTAGCCGTTTCTGTTCTCATATTCGCCTTTACCCTCCCTGCTATCTCGTCAGCTGGAGGAGGCGATGATCATAAGCATGGTGGACACCATGGTAAACACCACTCGGGATATGCTCATGGGGTGCTTTTTAAAGCCGAAGAACTGAATCTCTCCGATGAGCAATTAGGCACTATCATGCGGAGCCACTTAGAGCATCAAAAAGCCCAAAAAGCCCTCATGAAAAAGATGCACCACAGCATGGTTGAAGCCCATAAAGGATTGATGAATCCAGCTACCGAAGAGGATGCCATACGTGCCGCGGCCAAAAAACACAATGAGATATTCAATAAGCTGGTAGACAATGCCTTGGAGGAGCGCAGTGAGGTTAACAACGTATTGACTGAAGAGCAGAAAAATAAACTCATCTCCATGAAAAAGAAGCATGAAGATGATGAGGGGGATGAGGATGACGATTAAGCGATAAAATCGCTAAATACAGGAGAAACCCCGCTTAGAGGTGGGGTTCTTCCTCAAGGCTCCCACTAACTCACCCACCCTTAGACTTGCAATTAAACGTTGGTATCACTTGCGACAGCCCAAGGCAGCTAAACGCTGCCCGTCAGTTAGCCTGCCGACTGGGCCTCCCTCTGCTAACGCCTTCTGTGAATCTGGATCGGCTCACTATAACCCTGGTCCTGAGTGCCCAGCGGCTGGAACTCCACCACCCCGAGTTAGGAGCCCCTCTCTTTGTGGATTTCGTCAGAGGAGCTATGGGTTATCGCCGCCGCCAGGGCGAAGGACGCAAACAGCCGCTGGCGCGCGCTATCGGACTCAAGGGGAACACCTGTCCCCATGTACTAGATGCCACCGCTGGCCTGGGGCGGGACGCCTTTGTCCTCGCTATGCTAGGTTGCCCCGTGCGTTTAATAGAACAATCACCCATCATCGGAGCATTGCTAGAAGATGGCCTGGCGCGCGCCCGAAAAACCCCTGAAACGGCTTCCATTATCGCTCATATGACACTAATGCAAGGGAACGCTGTGGATTGGATGCGCACCCTCAACACTCAAGATTTTCCAGAGGTCATCTACCTCGATCCCATGTATCCTGAACGGACTAAAAGCGCCTTGGTTAAAAGAGAAATGCGCCTACTGCGTATTCTGGCAGGCAAAGATGAGAATGCCTCCCTACTCTTCGAAACAGCTCTAAGGTGCGCACGGCGACGGGTAGTCGTCAAGCGCCCCCGGCCAGGAACTCCTCTGGCGGGGCCAAAACCAGATTTTTCAATTGAGAGCAAAATCACCCGATTTGATGTCTACCTTACTCGCTAGACATTAAGGTTATTATATTACTACAAGCAGATCAAACACCTTTAAATAGAATAAATTGGAGACTTTCTGATGATAAATAAAGAAAACAGCAATCTTACCCAAAACTTAAAAAATTCGGCCTTCTGGAAACGCCTCCTCTTCATGATACTATTCGCCGTGGCTTATACCTTTGCCGAGTTTGCGGTCTGGGCGGCAGTTATATTCCTCATCTTCTATAATCTGCTTACTGGCGGCAGCAATGAACGGGCAGTCACCTTTGGCAGACAAGCATCCGCCTATATCTATCACTTATTGCTCTATTTAACCTACAATACCGAGGAACGACCGTTTCCTTTCAGCGATTGGCCCAGGCCAGAAAATATGCCCACGGGGCTTGGATACCCCCTTACCCCAAACCCAGGGGAAGCAACCCCAGGAAGAAATCCCTCCCCTCAACCGCCGAATCCAACTACTGGAGCGGCTCAATCGGTATCAGAAACAACCGCGACGAATCCGAATCCCACTTTTAGAAAAGACGAATCTTCCCCAACGGAATAATTGCCTCCCTACTTCACACAGGCTTGGAAAAATATGCGCTATGTCTAGCTCCAATGATGGCACTTACCAGCTTATCTTGTGCACTTGCCCCGACCAACAGACGGCAGAAAAACTTGCGACCCTGCTAGTGGAGAAACGACACGCCGCTTGCGTAAATATTGTCCCGGGACTGACATCAGTGTACCGTTGGCAGGGAAAAATCGAAACGGATAGTGAATGTCTGCTATTAATAAAATCCCATGCTGCCCATTACCCGGCACTGGAACGGCTCATAGAGGAACAACATCCCTATGAACTTCCAGAAATTATTGCGGTCCCTATCGGCAGGGGCCTGGATGGCTATTTGCATTGGATAGACAAAGAGTTACGCCAGCGATTATGAGAATATTTCTTGCTTTGGCTTTAATACTACTTGGCAATACTTCAGCTACTGCGGGTCTGCTAGACCGGCTGGGGTTCGGAGAAACGGAGAAGCCTCCACTGCTGAAAGTTGATCAGGCTTTTATCTACAATGCCGCGGTGGAAGATGGCAACACCATTATGGCCCGGGTGAATATCGTCGAGGGCTACTATTTATATCGGGATAAATTCGCCTTCCAGATATTGGATGCGCAGGGGGTTAAGATCTCCACAGTGAAACTACCGTCTGGCAAAATCAAAGAAGATCCATTTTTCGGCGCCACGGAGGTTTATGAAGGCAAAACTGAACTCCAAATCCCCATTAGCCTAAATCGACAGGGCACAACGCCCGAGACGGTCACCCTAGAGACATCCCTGCAAGGGTGCTCCGAGATTCACGGAATCTGCTATCCCCCCGCTACTCAGAAGATTAGCCTGGAACTACCCTCACCTTCCATTGACGAAAGAGGCTCCGTAGCAGCAGATTCTGACCTAACGCCGGGGCAAACCCCTACTACTGCCCTATCTACCCAAGACCGCATCGTTCAAACCCTATTTAATGATCAGATCTGGCTTACCCTAGCTGCTTTCTTCGGCTTTGGATTATTATTATCTTTTACGCCCTGCGTCTTTCCTATGATCCCTATTTTGTCAGGGATCATCGTCGGTCAAGGCAAGAACATCACGACTTGGCGTAGCTTTATGCTGTCCCTTGCCTATGTCCTTGCCATGGCGCTCACTTATACCGTGGCGGGCATTGTCGCCAGCTTACTCGGAGAAAATCTCCAGGCTACCTTCCAGCATCCCGGTATTCTAATTGGTGCTAGCTTGGTCTTCGTATTGCTGGCTCTTTCTATGTTTGATTTGTACCACATCCAGCTACCTACCCGACTCCAGACACGGCTACTTCACCTCAGCCAGAAACAAAAAGGGGGCACCCTGCTAGGAGCGGGACTAATGGGCTTATTTTCGGCTCTTATTGTCGGCCCCTGTGTCGCTCCCCCCTTGGCGGGCGCCCTCATCTATATTGGCGAAAGCGGGGATGCCTTATTAGGTGGCTCGGCTCTATTCGCCTTAAGTATGGGAATGGGAACGCCCTTGCTATTCCTCGGCGCTTCGGCAGGCAAGCTTCTGCCCCATGCCGGTAGTTGGATGCAACCCATCAAGTATCTCTTTGGAGTTTTATTACTTGCCGTAGCTATCTGGCTCCTCTCGCGCATCCTACCCCAGGCGATCATCATGCTTCTTTGGGGCGCGCTATTTATTATAGGCGCCGTCTATCTCGGGGCGCTGGAAACGCTAGGGCCGGACACTACTGGCTGGAGCAGACTGTGGAAAGGAACCGGACTCATCTCTTTAATTTATGGCACCTTGCTCATCATAGGTGCTGCAAGCGGCGGAGGCACAGAGTGGCAACCCCTGCGGGGATTAACCGTGGCAAGTTCCGCCAACACACCAACCAGCAGCGCTGAAAGTCTCAATTTCCAGCCTGTAAAAGGTATCCAAGGACTCCAGCTTGCGCTCCAAGGAGCGGAAGAGCGTTTGGTTATGCTAGACTTTTACGCTGATTGGTGCGTGGATTGTAAGCGAATGGAAGCTACTACCTTTAGCGATCCCACAGTGAAAAATGCGCTTCGCAATACCCTCTTGTTACAAACTGATGTCACCGCCTACGATGACCAAGATAAGGCATTGCTTAATCAACTTTCTCTTTATGGCCCCCCCTCAATACTCTTTTTTGGCCCGGATGGAAAGGAACTTAGGCAAGTTCGGCTTATTGGTCAAGCTTCGCCGGAAGAGTTTTTGCGGCACTTACAACAGGTAAACGCTTTGCTGGCACAGAAGACACCCAAAGGAGCATAGACTTGAATAAAATTATCCGCTGGCCTTTAATCCTCACCGCGGCTCTGTTAGCCGGAATAGGGGGGTATATTCTATATCAAGCGCAGCAAGATGCCCGTCCTACCACGGGACCCATTCGGCCAGTGTTTAAACTTCCGGATGTCAATGGAACCGAGCATGATATCCGAGAGTGGGATGGCAAGGTCGTGGTTATTAACTTTTGGGCAACCTGGTGCCCACCTTGCCTAGAGGAGATCCCTGAATTTATTGAGTTACAACACTCCCTGGGAGAACAGGGACTCCAGTTCATTGGCGTAGCCATTGACAGGCCGGATAAAGTCAAGACCTTTATCAAGGAGCACGGTATCAACTATCCTATTCTTGTAAGCGAGGAAAAAGCGCCTAGGGTGGCTATGGATTACGGTAACGAACTGGACGTCGTTCCTTATACTGCCTTCATTAACCGGGCTGGCCAGGTCGTCTATACTCACGCGGGGGTCTTAGACAAAGAAACCACAAAAAGCTATATTTTGCCCTTGCTATAGTCGCATGCCCTATATTTATCCTAGCTTGAGACAAATACAGGGAAAGCCATACTTAATAAAGTAACTGCTATATTCTTATCTATATTTCCAAACATGAGAGAAGAAGTAGCTCAATTTTATCTTAGTATTACCGACCACAGATCGCTAACATCTAGACATTTACCAGCAAAAAGTGCACAATTCGCGGCAGTTTAATAGGCTATCTAGGTGATAGGAAACCATTGCATCGGTCTTGTTGAGTTACTTACACCCAAAATCATGGCAAATCTATTGGTCATTCACGGTCCTAATCTTAATCTGCTTGGTACCCGAGAACCCAAATATTATGGCTCCATCACTTTAGAAGCTATTAATAGCAATTTAACGCGTCAAGCGACTCAAGCAGGCCACCATTTAACTTGTTTCCAAGCCAATGCGGAACATATTCTCATTGAACATATTCACAATGCTGGCCATCAAGATATAGCGTTTATTATTATTAATCCGGCGGCTCTCACCCATACCAGTATCGCTCTGCGGGATGCCTTAGCAGCGGTGGCCATACCCTTTATCGAAGTGCATCTATCCAATATCCATGGGCGGGAAGCCTTTCGCCATCATTCCTATTTTTCCGATATTGCCGAGGGGGTTATTAGCGGCTTAGGGCCTACAGGTTATGAGCTAGCTTTACAAGCGGTATTCGCCCGCCTATTGCCTCCCTAAAACTCATTCCAACTAACGATGTTTTTTCTGATTTAGACGAGACCTTTATGGACATACGAAAGATCAAGAAGTTGATAGAGTTGCTCGAATCTTCTGGTATCGCCGAGCTAGAAATTCGTGAAGGAGAAGAATCTGTCCGTATTTGCCGTCATAGCCAAGCTACGGCCATTTCCGCGGTGGCGCCAACGCCGGCACCAACCGCGACCGCCCCTGAACTCCCACCCCCCAAAGAGACGGCTCAGAAAGAAGAAGAAATTCCGCCCGGGCATCTTGTGAAGTCACCCATGGTGGGCACTTTTTACCAGTCTGCAACACCAGGGACAAAACCCTTTGTAGAAATTGGACATCAGGTAGCAACGGGTGATGTATTATGCATCATTGAAGCTATGAAAATGTTCAATCAAATCGAGGCCGATCAAGGGGGAGTCATTGCCGCTATCCTCGCTGAGAATGGACAACCCGTGGAATATGATCAACCCCTCTTCGTCATAAAATAATGCCATGCTGGATAAGATCGTTATCGCCAATCGGGGCGAAATCGCCTTACGCATCCTTCGGGCTTGCTGGGAATTAGGACTCAAAACCGTAGCCATCCACTCTGAGGTGGATCGCGAGCTCAAGCATGTTCTACTAGCCGATGAGACGGTTTGTATCGGTCCCGCGGCATCTTCTCAAAGCTACTTGAATATCCCCGCCGTGATCAGCGCCGCCGAGATTACTGATGCCGTCGCCATTCATCCAGGTTACGGTTTCCTAGCCGAGAACGCCGATTTTGCCGAGCGAGTCGAACAAAGCGGCTTTGTCTTTATCGGGCCGCGACCTGAAACCATTCGCCTGATAGGTGATAAAGTTTCCGCTATCAAGGCCATGAAGGCTTCTGGCGTACCATGCGTACCTGGCTCCGAGGGACCCCTCGGAGAAGATGACGAGGAAAATATAGCCATTGCCAAGGAAATCGGCTATCCGGTCATGATTAAAGCTTCGGGGGGAGGAGGAGGCCGAGGAATGCGAGTCGTTCATTCCGAGGCGCATTTGCCCACCGCTATTTCCCTTACCCGGAGTGAAGCCAGCGCCGCCTTTGGCAATGACATGGTTTACATGGAAAAATATTTGGAAAATCCTCGCCATGTGGAATTCCAAGTTCTGGCTGACACCCACGGCCAAGCCATCTATCTCGGCGAACGGGACTGCTCCATGCAGCGCCGCCACCAGAAAGTTGTTGAAGAGGCGCCTGCCCCAGGCATTACTGATGAGCAACGGCAACGCATAGGGGAAATTTGCACCGAAGCCTGCCGCAAGATGAGTTACCGAGGAGCGGGTACGTTTGAATTCCTCTATCAAGATGGCGAATTTTATTTCATTGAGATGAATACCCGAGTCCAGGTGGAGCATCCCGTAACTGAAATGATCACCGGGATAGACATTGTCAAGGAGCAACTCCGTATCGCTGCCGGGGAGAAACTCAGTTATCGCCAGGAAGATATCATGATCCACGGGCACGCTATTGAGTGCCGTATCAATGCCGAGGATCCCACTAATTTCATGCCCAGCCCAGGAACGGTGACAAGATATCATGCGCCTGGTGGTCCAGGCATCCGGGTAGATTCCCACCTATACGCTGGCTATACCGTCCCTCCCTACTACGATTCTTTGATCGGCAAACTTATTGCCCATGGAGAAACCCGAGAAGCGGCTATTGCGCGCATGCAAATTGCGCTCACTGAGCTGGTCATCGACGGCATTAAGTGTAACGCGCCTCTTCATCAAAAAATCCTCAGCAACACCCATTTCCAGGCTGGCGGCACTAATATCCATTACTTAGAACGAATGTTGGGACTATAATCTCTACTTTTAGCTATTGATGCCTTCTTGGATTCAGCTTCAGCTTGAAGTCAATGCCGACCACGTTGAACGCTTGTCCAACCAATTAAGCGAAGCAGGAGCAGTAGCAGTTACGCTACTAGATGCAACTGATCAGCCGCTTTTCGAACCGCCGCCGGGAGAGACCCCTTTGTGGTCTCGGACTCGGGTGAGCGCCCTATTCCCGATGGCCGCTGATCCGGATGCTTTGCTACAGGAGCTAAAACAGAGCTGGACTCCGGACTCGTTTCCTTCTCACCACTGGGAAATTTTAGCGGATCAAAACTGGGAGCGGGTCTGGATGGACCGCTTTAAACCCCTACGCTTTGGCTCACAGCTTTGGGTTTGCCCAAGCTGGCTTCCTCCCCCCGAGCCGGAAGCAGTTAACCTCTTTCTTGATCCGGGCCTTGCCTTCGGCACGGGCACGCACCCAACCACCGCATTATGCTTGGAATGGCTAGCCAACGCCAATCTCAACCAAGCTCTTATTATCGATTATGGCTGTGGTTCTGGCATCCTAGCTATTGCCGCCCTTAAACTGGGCGCCACTGCTGCTGTTGCGGTGGATCACGATCCCCAGGCCCTATTGGCTACCCGGGAAAATGCCGCCCGCAATGGAGTTATCTCTCAGCTCCAAGTCTCGTCACCGTCTGAGCTTACTGAAATAAAGGCAGGTTTCTTGGTCGCTAACATCTTGGCGGAACCTTTACTAAAATTGGCTCCTCTCTTTGCTAGATTGACTTACCCTAATGCTTACCTCGTTTTATCAGGCATCACCTCCGATCAAATTCAACAAATCCTTCAAACCTACCATGATTGGTTTACCTTTGGTACTCCCATAATCAAAGAGAATTGGGTGCTGCTGGCTGGACATCGTCGTTAGATAAGAAGACATATTGCCTTATTGCAAATCAAATATTTTTATAGACCTCTTCTTCCTCTTCATGCTGTAGGGTTTCGAGCAAAAAGCGGGGAATTTTACGCGAGCCCTCATCACGCAACCGTAATGCCAGATCGATACGCACCGCAGCATTGATGAGCCCCAAGTAGCTAAATGCCTGCGGGAAATTACCGAGCAACTCTCCGGTCTCTGGTACAATCTCCTCAGCGAGCAGTCCAAGGTGATTAGAGGCCTCAATATGGGCCATGAATACCCGCTGCGCTTCCTCAATCCGCCCCGCCATTGCAAGCAACTCGGCAAGCCAGAAGCCGCATAGTATAAAGGCACCCTCCTTCCCTCCAACGCCATCGAAGTTTTGGTAGCGATAGAGAAATGGCCCATACCCCAATTCGCTGCGGAGCCAGTCGATCGTTGCGAGCATATGCGGATCCTGTGGTTTTACAAATCCATGCAGAGGCAACAGCAACAGCGCCGCGTCAGGTTCCTCTAACCCATAAGCCATCACGAAATGTTTCTGGCGGGCGTCTAGCCCACGCGCCCACAAATCCCTGCGAACCTGGCGGGCAGCGGCCGCCCAACATACCTGCTTTTCGGTTGCTCCGAATAAATAGGCGAGTCGAGACCCACGCTCAAGAGCCAACCAGCTCATCAGCTTGGAATGTACATGATGGTGCTTACTGTCCCGCCGCTCCCAGATTCCATGGTCAGACTGCTGCCAGCGCGAGCGTACCTGCTCAATAATAGTGGCAATACGGCGCCAGGCACGCAGAGTAATCAGACCGTTACATTGTTCATGGGTAAACGCCGCGTTAACCAATGCGCCAGCAGTGTCTAGCTGAATCTGAGTACGGGCTCCATTGCCAATCCGCACAGGCTTTGATCCGTGGTACCCTGACAGGTGAGACAGAATCCGCTCCTCAGGCACGGGCTGTCCATCAACTTGGTACATTACCTCCAAGGTTTCCGTATGTTCGAGTATATCACGTACAAAATGGAAAAAATCCCGTGCTTCAGCCCTATAGCCGATGAGATTAGCCGCATGGATTGCCATAGCACTATCCCGAGTCCAAGTATAACGGTAGTCCCAATTGCGACGGCCACTAATCCACTCCGGCAGGGAAGTTGTTGGTGCAGCCACCATTACACCCGTAGGCGCGAACATCAGCAGCTTGAGCAATAGTGCTGAACGCAGCACGTGAGAGCGCCATGGCCCATCATATTGCAGCCTTTGTGACCATTCGCGCCACCGATGCCGGGTCGCGCGCAACAGTTCAGCCGGTCGGTAAGCCATTATCGGCTCAGACCGTGGCGCATTCCAAGATAGTATCATCCATCGCTGTTCTCCTTGGTTTAGCCTCATAGGGGCTTGCACTCCCCTCCTGGCTCGTGGCTCCCACTGCACGGAATTGCCTCCCAACACTGCCACAAGCGTTTGGCCCCCTTTACCCCGCGCAATAATGCCATGTGCTTCACGTTGCATAGAAGGAGTGTATTCGCCATAATCGAAACGCGGGTCAAATGTCGCCATCAATTCGACCGAGCCCTCGATGCACTGTATTCGCCGATGTATCTCATGGGTTGACAATCGTGGATCATTCGTCCAAGGCATAAAATCAGTAAGTTGTACCACCCCTTTCCCTTCAACTAGGAAGAGCGTTTTAAGGACATTGGTACCGGAATCGTATCCCTGCAGACTCTTAAACGGCCGATGCGCCGGGGTAAGCGCAGTGATCCCACCCTGTTTGGGATCGAGAAGCGCCGCAAACACACTGGGACTATCAAAACGGGGCAAACATAACCAATCAATTGCTCCATCAGCCCGCACTAACGCGCAGGTAAAACCGTCGCCTATAAGGCCATGGGCACCAATAGGCAATTTTTCTTCCGCTTGGGTAAATACAAAAGGGCTAGCTAGCCCTTTTGACGCTGTATAAAGATCCACTCTATAAACTCTCCCCTCATAAAAACAGCAAAATTTACCTTTCACAGAATTCCATATGGCTAGCATTGAATCCGAAAGATCCGCTAGAGGCCTCTTTATATTATAATTAACAAGGCGGAAATCAATTTGAAACAAGATTAAGCCTTTATCCAGCTCTCTGCCGAGGGTATGATAATCGTCCCTCAGGTAATTCCTTTTAGTATTTCGAACTAGACTCGCGAGCAACCGCTCGCCGGGATATAGGAAATTTTGGCAAATGATCGACGAGCCAAGAGTGGTGGCCACATGAGCGACAAGCCCGCGCAAACCAAACACAAACTAACCATTAGCGAAGAACACCGTGACTCATCCATTAGCGAGTGCCTCCGACAGGCACTTGATGAGTATTTCGATCGTCTTAATGGCTATGATCCCACCGATCTCTATGGGATCGTAATGAAAGAAATTGAACCCCCACTCCTGAAAATCACCTTGAAGCGTACCGGAGGTAATCAAACCAAAGCCGCTAAATTTCTTGGTATAAATCGCAGCACCCTTCGCAAAAAGCTAAGACAATACGGTATCAACGCTGCTGGCTAATATCGCCCCCTGCACAGCAGGCAGCGTTATTGCAGACTTTATTTTTCACAGCTTAAAATCCTCAAGATAAAACCTTACCAAAAAAATCTATGAAATCCATAGCCCGTGCCCTTATCAGTGTCTCCGATAAAATCGGAATCGTCGCTTTTGCGCGCCAACTCCAGGCGTGGGGGGTGGAGATTCTATCTACCGGTGGCACTGCCCAATTGCTCCACAAGCACAATATCAGGACAATGGAGGTCTCCACCTATACCGGTTTCCCAGAAATGATGGGGGGGCGTATCAAAACGCTTCATCCCAAAATCCATGGAGGCATCCTGGGGCGAAGGGAAATCGATGCCAACATTATGGCGAAACATAATATTGCCCCCATCGATCTGGTAGCCGTCAACCTTTATCCCTTCCAACAAACGGTGGCAAAACCAGATTGCGACTTGGCCGCCGCCATCGAGAATATCGACATTGGCGGACCCACCCTGCTTCGAGCCGCGGCTAAAAACCATGCGGCGGTGACCGTCATTGTCAATCCAGAGGACTACGAAAAAGTTCTTGGTGAAATGGAAGTAAACCATGGAGCGCTCTCCTCCGCTACCCGCTTTGAACTGGCAGTGAAAAGCTTTGAGCACACCGCACGTTACGATGCCGCCATTGCCAATTACCTAGGAGCACTCACTCCGAATGACGAAAAGAGCATATTTCCCCACAGCTACAACGTTCAATTTACCAAAAAGCAAGCAATGCGTTACGGGGAGAATCCACATCAACGGGCGGCCTTCTATGTAGAACAAGCCCCGCCAGCAGGAACCATTGCCACCGCCCAACAATTACAAGGCAAGACACTCTCTTTCAACAACATTGCGGATACGGATGCCGCTTTAGCGTGTGTTAAAGCTTTTCACGAGGGTCCTGCCTGCGTCATTGTAAAACATGCCAATCCTTGTGGAGTGGCTATGGGAACAGATCTGCAAGATGCCTATGAAAGAGCCTATGCTGCTGATCCAATTTCCGCTTTTGGTGGCATTATTGCTTTCAACCAGCCATTAGATCCAGCTACTGCAAAAGCCATCATCGAGCGCCAATTCGCCGAAGTGATTATTGCCCCTGCAGTCACAATAACGGCCCAAGAGGTACTCACGTCCAAACCTAATATCCGGGTCTTGGCCTGTGGTGAATGGCCATCTCAAGCTGCCGCTAGTTGGGACTATAAGCGAATTGTTGGTGGCTTATTGCTCCAGGACCAGGATATCGGTACAGTACCTTTAGAAGCACTTCGAACCGTTACGGAACGCTCCCCTACTCCCCAGGAATTAAAGGATCTCCTCTTTGCCTGGCACGTGGTGAAGTTTGTCAAATCTAATGCTATTGTCTATGCCAAGAATGGGCAGACCATAGGCATTGGCGCCGGGCAAACAAGCCGGGTAATGAGTAGCCAAATTGCAGGACTTAAAGCAAAAGAGGCAGGTTTCTCAACCCAAAATGCGGTCCTGGCCTCAGATGCTTTTTTTCCCTTTCGGGATGGTCTGGAAGCCGCTGCTAAAGCAGGAATCCGTGCTGTTATCCAGCCAGGGGGTTCCAGGCGGGATGAAGAAGTCATTGCCGCTGCCAATGAATGGGGCATGACGATGCTCTTTACTGGAATGCGCCATTTCCGCCACTAACCTTAGCCCAGTTAAACGGCTGGCCCATTCAGACGACAAGCGTACCATCAAAAGCAGAAAAACCAATGGCCTAAATGATTTTCTTCCAGTTAAGACTTCCGCTCCTTCCAGTCAGCTTTTATGATGGTCTCTAATTGTTCTTCAAACTAAGAGCCAAAAATTATGATCAGAGCAGGTATCGTAGGTGGAACGGGATACACAGGCGTTGAACTACTACGTCTACTGATTAGCCATCCCAATGTTGAAATCGTAGCCATCACCTCACGCACTGAAGTAGGCATTCCGGTGAGCAAATTATTTCCAAACCTCCGGGGCCATTTGGATATTTGCTTCACGGAACCTGAGCCTACCCAGCTAGCCGCCGAATGCGATGTGGTTTTCTTTGCAACTCCCCATGGAGTCGCCATGGATATGGTACCCGACCTGCTCGCACAAAACACTCGAGTCATTGATTTATCCGCTGATTTTCGCCTTACTAATCCTGCCATATGGGAACAATGGTATGGACGCCCCCACGCTGCTCCCGATTTATTGGCCGAAGCAGTCTATGGTCTCCCGGAAGTTAACCGGGAAGCCATTCGCCAGGCTCGCCTAATCGCCTGCCCGGGTTGTTACCCCACTGCGGTCCAACTTGGATTTCTTCCCTTGCTAGAACATCAATTAATTGACCCCAGTCGGCTTATCGCCGATGCAAAATCAGGCGCCAGCGGAGCAGGCCGCAAAGCAGCCCTAGGAACCCTTCTTTGCGAGACAGGTGAGAACTTTAAGGCCTATAGTGTTAGCGGACACCGACACTTACCTGAAATCATTCAAGGACTTCAATGGGCCAGCCGCTCCTCCGTGGACTTAACCTTTGTTCCCCACCTTATCCCCATGATTCGGGGAATTCATGCAACTCTTTATGCCCAGCTTGAGCGTGATGAGGTTAATCTCCAAGAACTTTATGAGCAACGTTATGCTGCGGAGCCCTTTGTGGATGTATTGCCGCCGGGAAGCCACCCAGAAACCCGTAGCGTTCGGGGAAACAATATGTGCCGCCTCGCTATCCATCGCCCATCGGCAGGCAACACCGTAATTGTGCTTTCAGTAACCGATAACCTAATAAAAGGCGCCTCCGGCCAGGCAATACAAAATATGAATATTATGTTTGATCAAGAAGAAACATGCGGCTTAACTCACATTGCTGTCATACCGTGATCGCTAAATTCGCCTAAATATAAATGGCAAAAAATACTGCCCCCCGTCTCGTCATCAAGGAACACCGCCCCTGGCGCGGATGGCTCTTGGGTTTTGTCTTAATTATCTTCAGCGGAACGGTTGGCTGGTTGCTTTCCTACTGGCTTCCTCCGCTGCCAAAACAGATCCTCAATAGCAGCAATTCCCCCTTACCGATATCCATCTCCCAAAAACAACTTTCTCACCTACAACAGGAAAATAGTCGTCTGCAAGAACGCCTAGCCCGGCTCCAGCAAGAATTAGAAGTCGAACAATATACCCGTGCCGATCTCAACGCCAATCTAGTCAGCTTACAAGATGAGATGCAGGAACTTACACGCCAACTGTCAGTTTATAAAGGGCTGACGGAGTCCCTTGAGGAGCAAGGCATCCATATCCACGACCTTAAGTTTAGCAAAACGGCAACGGAGCGGTTACTCCATTACCGCTTGGTGCTCACCCAAGGCCGCAGAGTAGACCATCTGACCCAGGGCCAAGTACACTTTGTCATTCACGGCGCATTAAACGGGAAACCCGGTCAGCTTGAACTCGATGCCCTCTCCAAGGGCAATCCCCTTCGTTTTAAATTTAAATACTTTCAAATTCTAGAAGGAGAAGTATTTCTGCCAAAAAATTTTAAACCAACCCGGGTAAAAGTTACCCTACTTCCCAAGGAGCATCCTTCTAAAGTCGTGAAACAAACCTTCAGCTGGAAATCATTAGAAGGCTAGAGCAAAAAGAGATATTTTCTAATAGCTCAAATTGACCGCCTTTCCTTAGGAGAACGCAAATGTTCAATCGCAAAAAAAAATCCAAATGCCGCGCTCAGCTCGATACCTTAATCGGACAACATACCCGCCTGATAGGAGATATTACCTTCAGTGGCGGACTACGCGTGGAGGGCCATGTAAAAGGAGATATTATCGCCGAAGATGAAGACTCTCTATTGATCATCAGCCAAGATGGAAGCATTGAGGGCAATGTCAAAGCCCCTTATATCATTCTTAATGGTTCAGTCACAGGAGATATCCACGCCAGCGAACATATTGAACTCGCCTATCAGGCCCAAATCCACGGAGACTTGTATTATTATCTTATCGAAATAGCAATAGGCGCCAAAATTAATGGCAATTTGATTCACCTGGAGGAAAACCAGATTCCTAGACTCAAGCTCGCTGCCGAGTCGGAGGAGGAAACTCCACTATCCATATCCGGTCTTAAGGAAGGTAGCCCTTGACTGATCCAGTAAGTTTTAGATAATTAAAGAGTAATTTAAAATTTTGGAGAGCATCCCATCATGAATGCAACTAATGCCATGCTAAATTCATTAATATTTACCGATACTGCTGCTGGTAAAGTCAAAGAACTGATTAAGGAGGAAGGCAATGAGAAGCTGATGCTGCGGGTATTTATCACCGGCGGCGGGTGTTCAGGCTTCCAATATGGCTTTACCTTTGACGAAGCTTCCCATGAAGGCGATACCCAAGTGAAAAATGGTGGGGTTACCCTGCTCATCGATCCCACAAGCTATCAGTACCTGGTAGGCGCAGAGATCGACTATACCGAGGGGCTGGAAGGCGCTCAATTTGTTATTCGCAATCCCAATGCCGAAACCACCTGCGGCTGTGGCTCTTCCTTTTCGCCTTAAAGGGCCACTTTATTTTAGCAGCATATCCCCCCACCAATAGGGGCGCATTCATACTTTCATCCAGGTGATACAGCGTTTATGAGCAAGTCTTACTATCGTTATCACGTATTTTTTTGTACTAACCAAAGAGATGATGGTCGCCCCTGCTGCCAGAATCATGATGCTTTAGCCATTCGAAACTATGCTAAGGAAAAAGTTAAGGCACTGGGGTTAGCGAGGCGTCGCCAAGTGCGTATCAACACTGCAGGATGCCTTAATCGGTGCGCCCAAGGACCCGCTATGGTAGTTTACCCTGAAGGGACTTGGTACACTTACACTACCCGCAAGGATATCGATGAAATCATTACCGAGCACCTGATGAACGGCCAGCCGGTTGAGCGCCTGCGGATTTAATAGGGAACCCCCCTATGAAGAATGGCCATCATCAGAGCCGTTTCCCAGGGAATTAATGGACTCGAGGGAATACTGCCACAACAAGGCAACTCCGCCGGGAACCAGCCTTTATTATAGCCTCCTCTTTGTAACTGAGGCTCAGCGGCACGCCGTTACCGCGCTTTATGCTTACCAAAAGGAAATCGTCGGCATTGTGGCCGAATGTTCGGATGTCAGTGTTGCCCAAACTAAGCTCCAGTGGTGGCAAGAGGAAATTACCCGTCTATTTGCGGGTTGCCCCCGGCATCCAGTAACCCAAACCCTGGCTACTCCCGTTAAAACCTATGATCTCCCTCAACGCTCTTTCCTGCAGGTGATTGGAGGAGCCGCGAGCGATCTAGGACAATCGACCTATCCTTCTTTTCAAGCTCTGACCACCTATTGCTACCAAATTGCTGGAGTGATTAGCTTAATGGCAGCTAAAATCTATGGTTATCAGGACTCGGAGACTCGAACATACGCTGAAAAGCTTGGAATTGCCCTACAGCTGACCCATATTCTGCGCAATGTACGTCAAGACGCCGATCGGGGCCGCATTTATCTACCTCAGGAGGAGCTTGCTCGCTTTCAGGTCTCGACGGAAACTATCTTCACTAGCTATGCTAACTCTCAAGGTATGACTGCCCTCCTCGCCCATCAAGCCGGTCAAGCCCGCCACTATTTTCACAGCGCCTTGGCGAACCTAGGGAAACATGATCGCCAAACCCAGTGTGCCGGCCTAATCCAAATGGCACTCGGCCTAAATATCCTAGATGCCATGGAAGAAGATGGCTACCCGGTCCTGCAACGGCGAGTTTCACTGACTCCGTTGCGTAAGCTTTGGATCGCCTGGCGCACTTCGCGCCGCGCCCAACAGGGTCTTATTCCTCAATGCTAATAAAAATCAACCTTGCTTCCGACCTTGCCTACCCCTTCGATTATTTTTACTGCGGGATTGAAGCCCAGTAATGCGCCGCTCTACTCCCCCTATCTCTAACAAAGCCTTAAACTCAGAGGGTTCCAGGAAGCGCCAGCGGCCCATGCGCAACCCAGGAGGCAAACTGACTGGACCAAAACGAATGCGTATCAGCCGACTCACTTGAATCCCCTGGGATTCCCAGAGGCGTCGAACTTCCCGCTTCCGTCCCTCCCGGAGTATGACATGATACCAGTGATTAGCGCCTTCACCGCCAGCATCCAGTATTCGCTTAAAACTGGCTAGACCATCCTCCAATTGCACTCCCCTCTGTAAGCGCTCAAGGGTAGCTTCCGTGACAGCACCCAAAACCCGCACAGCATATTCCCGCTCCACTTGAGTGGAAGGATGCATCAAACGGTTAGCCAGCTCACCGTCGGTCGTGAATAATAAGAGACCAGAGGTACTGATATCCAAACGCCCAACGCTTACCCAGCGGCCCTGCCGTGGGCGAGGCAAAGACCGGAACACAGTCGGGCGCCCTTCCGGATCTTTGCGGCTACAGATCTCGCCTGCCGATTTATGATAAAGGATGACCTGGGAAGAAGGAGCCTGCAACCGTCTAGGCGATAAGGGCCTCCCATTAATAGTCACCTGATCCTCATCCGATACCTTGTCGCCCAACTGCGCGGGAATACCGTTGATTCGGACTCGGCCCGCCTTAATCCACGCTTCAACTTCCCGGCGGGACCCTAGCCCTCCCCGGGCCAATATTTTTTGTAGGCGTTCTGCCACAGAATCAGTACCTTTCTTTCCGCTAGCTACTGTTTTTGTGACGTTTCATTGGGAGCAAGGGTAGATTCGGCAAGGAACTTTTTAGAGGGTGATGGACCTTTTTCTAGGACCACGCCCTCTTTACTTAAACCGCCTTCTACCACAGTAAGCACTATTTGAGATTCACCTAGAGTCTTTACCTCCGCCAGAGAGGGTAATTCGTCTAGGCTTCTAAGATTAAATTGGTCCAAAAATTTGCGGGTGGTACCATATAGGGTAGGCCGCCCCGGGACCTCTCGATGCCCAAGTACCTTAATCCACTCCCGCTCTTGCAAGGTCTTCATAATAGAACTGCTGACGGAAACGCCGCGAATTTCTTCAATTTCCCCTCGGGTAATCGGCTGACGATAAGCAATAAGGGCCAAGGTCTCTAAAAATGCCCGCGAATAGCGGGATGGGCGCTCTTCCCAGAGTCTGGATATCCAAGGCGACAGTTCCCGGCGGGCCTGAAAACGATAGCCGCTATGGATCTCCTTCAGCTCAATCCCGCTGTTTCTCCAGTCTACCGCCAGTTCCTCGAGGATGTTGCCTATCTGGCTGCGGGAAGGTTGCATCCCCTCATCAAACAGTTTACTCAGTTGTTCAATCGTCAAGGGCCGATCCGCCGCCAGCAGAACGGCTTCAATAATGTTTTTCAGAGAACACACTTCACTCATGCGGCTACCGCCCGCACATGGAGGGGACCATAGGCTTCAGCCTGAACCACTTCCAGCAGGGATTCTTTAATTAGCTCAAGGATTGCCAGGAAAGTGACCACCACCCCCAAGCGCCCCTCCTCTGGATTTAGTAAAGCAGTAAATTCAAAAAAGCTATCCGCCTCAACCCGGCTTAGCACCTCTCCCATACGTTCCCGTACCGATAGAGTTGCTTGGGCCACATGGTGATGGCTGAACAAATCTGCCCGAGCCAGCACTCCTTTAAGCGCAAGCAAGAGATCAGTTAACTCAAGTATGGGCTGTGGTTTGATCACTTGTCCAGGGGGAACATAAACTCCGGTCTCGAAGATATCCCGGCCCACGCGAGGCAATGAATCCAAATCCTCGGCCGCTTTTTTATAACGCTCGTACTCTTGCAGACGGCGCGCCAATTCCATTCGGGGATCTCCCTCTTCCTCAGCACTCTCCGGGGGAGGGGGCAAAAGCATCCTAGATTTGATTTCTGCAAGCCAAGCTGCCATTACCAGATACTCCGCTGCTAATTCTAAACGCAGCTCACCCAAAATCTCTATGTATTCCATATATTGACGAGTGATAGCGGCAATCGGAATATCCAAAATATCCAAATTCTGCCGCCGAATCAGATAAAGTAACAGATCTAACGGCCCCTCAAAAGCCTCAAGAAAAACCTCTAGGGCATCAGGAGGGATATAAAGATCGGTAGGTAATTCAGTAATGGGCTGCCCACGAACGACAGCTAGCGCCGATGCTTCTGAAGAAGACGAGGTTTGCCCGGATAATTCGCTCATAGCTACGATTTCAGCGGCATTTTAGTTAACCATATCGCTTCTGGGCGATTTAGCGATAGGACAATCCCATTGCTTGGCGCACCTCCGCCATTGTCTCGCGGGCCACTTCGCGGGCCGCCTCGTTACCCTCTTTGATAATCCGTTGGACCTCCTCGGGATGGCGGGCATATTCTTGTGCCCGTTCCCGAATAGGCTTTAGTTCAGACTGAATAGCATCAATAATAGGCTGCTTGCAGTCCAAACAACCAATACCTGCTGTTCGGCATCCTTTCTGAACCCAGCCCTTCACCTCCTCGTCAGAGTAAACCTTATGGAATTGCCAGACCGGGCATTTTTCGGGATCGCCGGGATCGGAACGCCGCACGCGGGCTGGATCCGTAGGCATGGTGCGGAGCTTCCGTTCTACTTGCTCAGGCGGCTCGCGCAAGGCAATCGTATTGCCATAGGATTTAGACATTTTTTGCCCATCGAGCCCCGGCATACGGGCGGCGGGGGTCAGCAAGGCTTGCGGTTCCGGCAGAATGACTTTCCCTTCCCCTTCCAGGTGCCCGAATAGACGTTCCCGATCACCGAGGGTAAGATTTTGCTGCGTTTCCAGAAAAGCACGAGCTTTATCCAAAGCTTCCACATCTCCCTGCTCCTGAAAGCGCCGGCGCAATTCCCGATAAAGCTGGGCGTTTTTCTTACCCATTTTTTTTATAGCCGCTTCCACCAACTCTTCAAAGCCTGGTTCACGGCCATAGAGATGATTAAAACGCCGGGTAATTTCCCGGCTCATCTCCACATGGGGAACCTGATCTTCTCCTACCGGAACCCGGGTTGCTTTATAAACGAGAATATCGGCGCTTTGCAGTAGCGGGTAGCCCAAAAAACCATAAGTCGCCAGATCCTTCTCTTTTAATTTTTCCTGCTGGTCCTTGTATGTCGGTACCCGCTCCAGCCAACCAAGGGGGGTTATCATGGAGAGCAGAAGATGCAACTCCGCATGCTCAGGTACCTTCGACTGAATAAACAAAGTCGCCGCCGAAGGCTCAATTCCCACAGCCAGCCAATCAATGACCATATCCCAGACGCTATCAGTAATGACCTGGGGATTTTCGTACTCCGTCGTCAAAGCATGCCAGTCGGCCACAAAGAAAAAACAGTTATATTCATGCTGCAACTGAGCCCAATTTTTTAGTACGCCACGATAATGGCCCAGATGCAACTGTCCAGTTGGGCGCATTCCGGAAAGCACGCGCTGGGATTGCAGGGAACTCATGGCCATGCGCTTAATCTTCCTTTCACCTTATGAGGTTCCCATTAGAGTGAGCAATCCTCCGACAAATTCCCGTTTTGGCACACCCACTAGCTGTATTAATCCATTCAAAAGCAAATCTACCAAGGGCCCCAGGATAACCTGTAAAATGCCGGTAAATAACAGGCCGAGGAGTATAAAAAGGCCATAAGGCTCAATACGGCTCACCTTATAGGCAAGCGGACCAGGCAACACCCCAATCAATACCCTCCCTCCATCGAGAGGGGGCAAGGGAATGAGATTTAGCACCATCAAAATGGCATTAATGAGCATCCCGGCAATCCCCATATAAGCTAACGGCACACCCATCATGGGAAACTCCAGCGCCAAAGCAATTCCCAGGCGGCATACTATCGCCCAGAAAACAGCCATAATGAGGTTAGCCATAGGTCCCGCCAAAGCAACCATAGCCATATCCCGCTGGGGATTGCGAAGTTTATCCCAGGATACCGGTACCGGCTTGGCCCAACCAAAAATAACGCCGCCGAGTAATAATAAAATCCCCGGAACGACCAAAGTACCAATAGGATCGACATGATTGATAGGATTGAGCGTTAACCGCCCCATCATTTGCGCGGTGTGATCGCCCAGCCGAAGCGCCATCCAACCATGGGCTACCTCATGGACGGTAATAGCGAATAATATGGGCAACACCCAAATAGCAATCCGCTGTACGATTGACAACTCTTCCATAAATTCATTATACCTACAATTGAGGCGACATTAGGCGCTGCCTAAGAGCAAAATGCCAAATCGGGCCTCACAAGACTACCCTTTCATGGAAGGCTGAAGCACTGCAACGCCCCCCATATAAGGCTGCAAGGCTTCTGGCACACGGATACTACCATCAGCCTGTTGGTAATTCTCCATTACGGCTAACAAAGTCCGCCCCACTGCCAGTCCAGAACCGTTGAGCGTATGGACCCAGGCTGGTCTCTGGGTTTTCGGATCACGCCAGCGGGCTTGAATCCGGCGTGCTTGAAAATCCAGAAAATTGCTGCAAGAGGAGATCTCCCGGTAGGCCTGCTGGCCTGGCAACCATACCTCCAAGTCATAGGTCTTGCTGCTGGCAAAACCAAGATCGCCAGCACACAAATTCATCACCCGATAAGGAAGCTCTAACCGCTGCAAAATAACCTCCGCATGACCGGTCAGATCCTCATGGGCCTGCCGGGAAACTTCCGGCGGCACAATCTGTACTAATTCTACCTTCTCAAACTGGTGCTGGCGGATCATACCCCGAGTATCCTTACCATAGGAGCCAGCTTCGCTCCGAAAGCAAGGCGTATGGGCGACATACTTAAGAGGCAGGCGCTCAGCAGGCAAAATCTCCCCCCGCGCGAGATTGGTTACCGGCACTTCAGCCGTTGGAATAAGATAATAACCCGTGCCCTGGATAGCAAATAAATCTTCCTCAAACTTAGGTAACTGCCCGGTTCCCACTAAAGATTCTCGGTTTGCCAAATAGGGGACATAAACCTCAGTATAGCCATGCTCGCGAGTATGTACGTCCAGCATAAACTGGATAAGCGCCCGGTGTAATTGGGCTAAAGGCCCTATAAGGGTAACAAAACGGGTTCCGCTAAGTTTTACCGCAGTTTCAAAATCCATCCCCAAAGACGCCCCCAAATCCACATGATCTTTAGGAACGAACGCTAAAGCAGGCGGCGTACCCCAACGTCGCACCTCGACATTGTCTTGCTCATCCTTGCCTGGCGGCGTACTAGCGTCGGGTAGATTAGGGATTCCCAGCAGAATCTCCTCAATCTGGGCCTGAACCACTTCCAACCGCGCTTCCGCAGTTTTGAGATGATCCCCCAGTTCCGTCATCTCCGCCAGCAGAGGGGCAATATCTTCCCCTTGCGCCTTAGCTTTACCAATGGCCTTGGAACGGACGTTCCGTTGAGCCTGAAGTTCTTGGGTGCGGACCTGCATCTCCTTACGCTCCGCCTCCAGCGTGGCAAAAGCAGCCGCATCCCATGCAAATCCCCGCCGCGCCAATTGGCGAGAGGTATCGGCAAGGGCATTTCTAAGTAATTTTGGATCAAGCATACTACTATTTATCTTCCACGATAGTACGTGCAGGCCAACACACCACATGACCCGGTTTAATAATGTGGGAAAGGGTCTCCAATATCACTTCAGCTTTAGGCGGCTCGTCAAAAAACTCAACGACTATCGGTAAATCCTCTGAAATCCGGGCTGGAGAAATGGGGCGCATGGGTCCCGAAGGTCCAAATCCTGCTATTCCATGAAACACGGTAACCCCTTGCACCTGGCCCCAATCATGGAGCCGCTTCAAAAGTGTATCCAGATGGCCCTCTGCCTCTGTGAGGTAAATACGGACCATCATTACATCTTTGGTTCTCATAACAGTACATCAATAAACCTAACAAATGCTAGACTGGCATTATTGCCCACTTAAAAGCTCAAGGATACACTGGCCGGCCCATTCAGTAACCCCTTGCTTAACAGCTGCCGGTATTTCGAAAACATCATAGCCTTTAAAACATTCAGCCAAGGCACTATACAATAAACTATTGTTTTTTCTTCATTAATTTAGATAGAAATTCATTCCTTGAGAGTATCAACAGGTTTCAATATAAATCTCCCACGCCGATTCCGAGATCGCCCGTCAACTATGGCGAGATGCCCGGTAGCGATAATAGGCGGCGTTTCTCCCTGGTGATCCCGCTGCCGGCTCTTTCCCATAAAATATGGTCCCAGGTGCCAATCGGAAGTGTGTATAACACGCATGGCTAACCCCTTTTTCACCTACATCGTCAGCTTGGAATGCTAACCAGCCGCCCCAGGGCAGGCGAGTCGAAGGAGAGTACCCCATCCAGCAGCGGGTCATCAGCCAGTCACCGGACCGCACCGAGCGATTCCGCGAAACGAACGCCGAAATCCTCCGCGTCAGCGACGCCATCGTGTGCCTGCTGCGCGACGATTCCCCAAATAAAGCGGGCGGGACCAACGAGCTACTCGAGCGGGCCAAAGCCATCGGCGTCCCAGCGCTGGAAATTCGCATCGCTGTCCAAAACGGCCACCCCGTCTGCCATCACACCTGGCATTCCAACCCGGCTCGCCCCTTTCGCCCGCCGGCCGTCCCGGAACCCTTGGACCAATTTTCTCTCCTGGCAGGGGAGGAAAAAATTCCCAGCGACACCCAATGGAGCGAGCGATTGAAAGAGTTTGCCAGCGGCTGGGCCAAGAAGCACCAACAATTATTCCGCTATGCGGCCGCTTTGATCATTACCCTGCATATCCTGGCGACCCTCTGCGCCACGGTAGCATTGGCGTTACATGGTGCCAGCCACGTTCCGCCACCCACCCATGGCGAACCGCTCGGCGAGCAGGCCATACCCTGGCTGCTCGGTATCGAGCTTATCCTGCTGTTGGCCGGCTTCTCGATGCATCATTATTTGTACCATCGGAAGGCCCCACGGAACTGGGCCACCGCCCGGGTGGTAGCGGAGCTGACACGGTCCAGTCGGGAGCTCCAACCGCGGCACCTCTATCTGGAGCATCTGTTCCGATTGTCCTTGCCCCACCACTTCCGTCATCTGCTGCGAACGCTCAACGTTTGGCACCTCCGCTCGACCTCTGAGCATCGGAACAATCCCGGCAATTCCTGGGAGTCCCACCGGGATAATTACCTGAAACGGCGGATCAACCACCAAATCGGGTTCTACCAAAAAGCGTGGGCAAACGACGAACGCCGGCTGAAGCGTTACCAGGGCCTATTCACGGTGGCGACCGTGCTGGCGCTGCTGGCCACCCTTGCCAAGCTGATTCTGGTGACCCTGGCCGCCGCCCGCGGCGGCGATATAGGGTTATGGCCGCAGTTACTCGGCACCCTCTGCCGCAGGTCAAGGTGCAGGAGCAGGCCGATCTGGTCCAGGGCGGAGGCAAGCTGCTGCAAACCCTCGACAGCTACATCCACGACCATTGCAACGCCGTGATCCACTTGGTGGGCCGCGAAGGGGGGCAACCCCTCAAGCCGGACGAAGTTCGCTGGCTGCTTGACACCTACGGCGACTTCGCCGAGCGGTTTCCATGGCTAGCGCCAGCACTGCACGCTTCCCCGCCGACACTAACCTACACGCAAATGGAAGCCTGGCTAGCCCTCTACCACCGCAAACGCTGCCATCTCTATCAACCCAGCACTTGGGATCAAAACCCGCTGCCCGCTGGCCATCTGCAGCAGCGCCATTGGGAATGGCTTAAAAAGCTGGGCGAACATCGGGGCACGTTCGATGATGGGCAGCACCTATGCCGCCGGGTGCTGCGGGATTTACACAATCTTTGGCCCGGCGAGATTCCCCAGCACTGTCCCCTCTCGCTCCCCTATGCTTCCCTAGGCACCCTGTTCAAGGGCCGGAAAGCCTTTCTCCAGCAGTTGCACACCAGCCTGACGAAAGCGACCGGCAAGGCGACCGCCGTAGTGGGCAAGACGGTGCATGGCTTGGGGGGCGTGGGCAAGACGCGGCTGGCGGTCGAATATGCCTGGCAGCACAGGGACGAATATTCGGCGGTGCTGTTCGTGACGGCCGATTCTCCAACCAATCTGCAACGGAATCTGGCCGAGCTGAGCGGGCCGCTGGTGCTCAATCTGCCGGAGCGGGAATCGCCCGAGGAAGCGGTGCAGATGGCAGCGGCCCTGCGATGGCTCAACACCCACCCGGGCTGGTTGCTGATTCTGGATAACGTGGATACAGAAGAAGCCGCCAGTTACGCCGAGGACTTGCTCACCCGCTTGCAGGGCGGGCAGGTGCTGATCACCTCGCGGCTGGCGCGCTGGGGCGATCAGGTTGAGCCATTGGAACTGGACGTGCTGGAAGAAGACGCCGCCGCCGCTTTGCTGCTGGAGCGGACCGCGCCCCAAAACGGCGGCCGGGGCCGGAAACCCCTGCCCGACGACGATCAACACGCGGTCGCCCTGGCCCGGGAGCTGGATGGCTTGGCGCTGGCGCTGGAGCAGGCGGGGGCCTACATCGCCGCCCAGCGCATTTCCCTGGCCGACTATCTGCGGCGCTGGCAGGCCCACGACCAACAGGTGCAAACCTGGTATCGAGCGCGGGAGATGAAATACCCCCGCAGCGTCGCCGTTACCTGGCAAACGACCCTCGAGCAGCTCGGCCCAGGGGAGGTGGCGCTGCTGAATATATTGGCCTGGTTCGCCCCCGAGCCGATCCCTCTGTTCGCCCTCGGCCTGCCCTGCACGGCGGTGCATTTCGATCCAGAAGAAAATTTGCAGGACGCCAAAGTTGCTGAGAAAATCGCGGCCCTCTGGCGCGAGGCGGCGGCCAGGCTCTGGAATGCCGAGCCACCTGCCGGCAGCGCGGGCAACGGCGAGCGCGCAGACTCCCCGGCCCAGGCCGGCCAGGCCGCCCTCCGCGAGGCCCTGGCCACGTTAGCCGACTACTGCATGATTCGCTGGGAGGTGGCCGCCGACACCGTGACGGTCCACCGGGTTGTCCAGGAAATCCTCCGCAGCCGCCAGCCGCAGCCAACCTGTTGGCTGTCATTGGCTCTGAGGTTAGTCGGTGAGGCCCAACAATTGGCTGGACATCCACAGGATGTGCGCACCTGGCCGCGCTGGGAGCCGCTGCGCGCCCATATCGCCTTCGCCGCCACGGCAGCCGGCCAGAGCGACATTGCCGCGCCGACGGCGACGCTGCTGAACAATCTCGCGCAATTGCTCCATGCCAAAGCTCTGTTCACCGAGGCCGAGCCCCTCTGCCGCCGCGCCCTGGCCATCGAGGAGGCCGCCTATGGCCCCGACCATCCCACCGTTGCCACCGGCCTCAACAACCTGGCCGAGTTGCTTCGGGTCACTCACCGCCTGACCGAGGCCGAGCCCCTCTTCCGCCGCATGGCAGCAATTTATTACCGTTCCCAGCAAACGACGGGCCATGCCCATCCGCACATGCAACCGAGTTTGGAAAACTATCGTCATTTACTCCACGCATCGGGTGTTCCGCCAGATGACATCGAGCAGCGGCTGCAAACGGCAATGCAGACCCCAGGGCCGCTGGAACCCATCACGCCAGAAATCGAGCGGCTGTTGGGACCAACCCAGCCGGTGCCGGCGGTGCTCGCGGCCCTGGACGAACCATACCGGCGGGAACACAAGCCGGCCGTTTGGTTCTTGCCGCTCACGGAGCCTATCGCGCCCCATCTGGAAGCGCTCCTTGGCCCCTCCCAAATCGGCCTACCCCTGGATCAGCCGGTGGCTTCCCACCTGGAAAAACTCCTCGGCCCGGCCCCGTCAACGCAGGACGTGCTCAACGCCCTGGACCGGCAATATCGCGAGCAGGGAAAACCCCCGGTCTGGTTCCTGCCACTGGGGGAGCCTATTTCCCCTCACCTCCATGAACTGTTAGGGCCAATCAAGGAAACAAAGCAGGCATAGGATCGCCGGGCCGGGCGAGGTGATGGGGCAGCATTGTGGCGCTCCAACTCACCACGAAAAACTTGCTGATGCTCAAGTCTAATCGTCGAGTAAATCGATTTCCCTACGGGGATAACCCCCTATGATGCGATCCTTGTGTTCGGGGCGTAGCAGTTCAATGGAGAGAGCGAGAATGAGCTCGCTCGCCCATCGCCGCCGCTGCCGAACCGGCACCAGATAACGGATGGTGCAATTGGTCCATGCCTCTGCCAAGGAGAGATACACCTGCGGCTCGGCTTCCACATCGAACGCTAGCCGCTCGCGCTCTAACAAGCGCCGATACTCGGCGATAGGTTGACGCATCATCGGTCCAACCACTTCTCCGGCAACGCGCCGAAAGATCTCGACGGTGTAGGCGAGATCGCTTTCATTAGCAAGCCCGTATACTACTTCATCCCACACATAGGGAAAGTCCCGGCTGTAATTGATAATATTGGAGCGGAGAATTTCCCAATTCGGAAAGGTAATAAAAGCTCCCGTGGGTTGCGCGCCCGCCACGTGCTTGCCAGAGCCGCCTGCTTCCCAAACCGTCGTTGTCAAAATGTCAATGCGGTATACATCGCCAAAAACCTCGCCCACTGCGATACGGTCCCCAGGCCGATAATAGTCTCGCAAGGCATTAAGCACCCAGCCAGTAAAGCTTTCGATGGGCGTTTGCAGCGCCCATGAGAGCGCCAGCCCAGCCAAGCCCACCGATCCCACCAGCGCCCGCGCATCACCCGCAATAACACTGAGACCCGCCCCAATGGCCACTAAAAAGAGCGTGATGCGCGCCAATGCGGCAATTGCCTCACTTCTTTCCCATCCCCGCAACAACCTGTGAGTAAGCGCTCGCAAGGCTTTTCCTAACAACCAGGCTGCCACCAGAAAGAGCAGGGCAATTAGAATTTTTGGCAGCAACCCATAAAAACCGCTTAGCAGATCGCGGATAGTTGTGGTCGCTTCCTCCAACGATGCCTCGGGATCGGCCTTGATGGGCTGTTTAACCGCAGGGCCATCAAGCGCGGAAATCACCGTGGTATTATTCGGCTCTTGGCCCGCCGTTTCATCTATACCGCCAAACAACAGTAGCAGCGCCGCGGTCAATGCCACAGCTAAAGCCGTTCCTTGCCGAAATTTTTGCAGCCTGGATCGCGCACCGCGCTCATAGGCGCGGACACCCGCCTCTCGGCGCGGCAGATGCGCCCCTTTTCGCGACGCCGACGACCTCACTCGAGCCCGGTTTCTAATTGACTTGACTAGCCTCTTTCTCAGGCGGGAAGGCACAGCTTATTCCTTATGTTTCACCTTGCTTAAGACTAGCAACTCGCTGCTATAAAACAAGTGCGCTTTAAGCGCCGGTGCTTACTAGCTAGCCATTTAAGAATGCCAGGAAAGCATTATAAAAAAAGGACGCCTTGTTAGAAAAAATGTCAGCTAGTGGCTGTCCCCCCACACCTTCCCTAAGCAGCCCCCACCGAAAGGGAAGCGGACGGGGAGTAGCTTTCGATAAGGTGTTCATGGAGATGGATGATGGCTTGTTCATAATCCTTTTCATCCACCACAAACTGCATATCCACCTGCCGCATGGATTGATGCAGCGCCAGAATATTGATGTCTGCCTTGGCCAAAGCGCTGACGGCATTGGACAAGAGCCCCGGTACCTGCATATTAGAGCCGATAGCGGAAACCAGAGCCACCTTACGCACCACCACCGTGGCCGAAGGGAAAGTTTCTTCCATGGCGCGGGTCACCCGTTTGATGGCTTTTAAGGAGCTAGCCACGAAATGGGTAATGGTATTGGCGTTAGTGTCCTTGGCTACGATTTTGAGCTTGAACCGCTCCAGCAGGGCCAGCAATTGCGCGTCATAGCCTGAGCTTCCCACCATATCCTGCTCAAAGAACTCAATGGCGAACACTCCCTTACGACCAGCAATGATTTCCACGCAGGGCGCATCACTCTTATAGTCACCATCAATGAGGGTGCCAGCATGATCTGGATCGAAGGCATTTTTAACTCGGAGGGGAATATGGCACTGCCGCAGACCCTTGGCCGCTTTTGGGTGAATCGCTTCCATACCCAGATTGGAAAGCTGATCGGCAACATCATAATTGGTACGACCGATGGGCTCCACTCTGTCCTTGTCCACCACCTTCGGATCGGCGCTGGAGAGATGGTATTCCTTATGGATGATGGCTTCCCGGGCCTCGGTCAGTACCGCGATTTTGGAAAAGGTAATCTCTGAATAGCCCCGATCATAGATCATCATGGTGCCTTCCTTGCAGCGCGGGTAGCCGGTGACGATGGGCAGTTCCCGCGCCAGGTCGAGGGAGCTGAAAGCTTGCTGGATGCGCTCCTCAAGGGTTAAATTATCTAACTCCCGCCAGCCGGTCAGATCGATAAAATGGGCATTGACCCCGTGCTGTTGCAATAATAGCGCGGTATTGAAGGCACTATGGGCTTCCCCGATAGCAGCCAGCATTTCCCGGACGGTGATGAGGTGTTCATCTAGCTGGAAATGACCGTAGGAGCACAGTCGGTGCAAGTCAATCAGGCAAGAGCGGACGCCCTCAATGCGCTCCCTTACAAACTGATCGGCTTTTTGGCAACTGAGATCATCTTCGAAGATTTCCATGTTGATCTCACACATCCGCTCACCTACCTTATTCAGCAAGTCGCCCCAGGCCCAATCCGACTCGGCGCCAGCATAAAGCGCATATACACCCGAAGCGCCGGATTTTTTATGTTCGAGCAACATATCAGTGATGCCACCGTAAGCGGATACCACAAAGATTCGATTATAGAGTTCCTGCTCCTTGCGTTTACCCATCAGGATATTATCCAGTACTTCTTGAGCGCGGGACATGGAAGTGCCGCCAATTTTTTCTACTGTATGTCCATTCATATATCAATCATTGTGTCGGTTGCGGAAGGAAATAGCGCCAAAACAGTACGGAGTTGCCCCTTAGTCGGCAGTTACGGCCTCGGCTTCAAGAGGATAAGCGCCGGAAGAATCGTGGACTTCTTTGCCGGTCAGCGGCGGATTAAATACGCAGGCCATCTGCATTTCGGTTTTAGCCCGCAGAATATGCTGATCATTTTGGTCGAGAATGTAAATGACGCCTGGCCGGATAGGGTAGATTTTGCCATCGGCCAAGGTTTCCACTTCCCCCTCGCCGGAAAGACAGTAGACCGACTCCAAATGATGCTTATACTCCATGGGGAGTTCGGCGCCTTTGTAAATGGTAGTGATATGAAAGGAGAAACCCATGTTATCGCTCTTGAGCAACAGTCGCACACTCTCCCACTGGCTTGCTACTACCCGCCGGTCTGTTTCCTTGGCTTTGTTATAGTCTCTGACGATCATTCATTGCACCTCGCAAATTATGGCGGGTATCCAGCCTGCCCCTGATTCATAGAAAATTATTTAGTGTACTAAATATATTTTTCTTTGTAAAATGGACTAATTTGGGTTAATTACCCTATTTAACGGTAATAAATAGCTTCGTATTATAAACGATGAAAGATACTAACGAAGTCCTGGTGGCGCTGCGGCGGATCATCCGGGCTACTGCTCTTCACTCCAAACAACTCAACAAGGTTTCGGGCCTGACGGCGCCCCAACTCTTGATTATGCAAACCATCCGCCGGGTGGGAGAAATGACGATTGGTGTCCTCGCCAGGGAAGTCAGTCTCAGCCAAGCCACGGTCACCACCATTTTGGATCGTTTGGAAAAGCGGGGCTTGATCCACCGTCAGCGGGGCGAGACTGATAAGCGTAAAGTCTACGTCCAACTGACAGCAAGCGGTGAGAAACTCATTCAGAATTCACCTGCGCTGTTACAAACCAGTTTTATCAGGCAATTCGAAGGCTTGCAGGATTGGGAACAAAATCTCATCATTTCGGCCTTGCAGCGGGTCGCCGAGATGATGAACGCTACCGATATAGCGGCTTCCTCTTATCTGGAAGTGGACGAATTAGGTGATCTTCCGCTTCTGGAGACGCCTCGGCTCCCCACCAAGCAGCAGACTATCCGCTGATAAGGTTAATAATCCCGACTTTATTTTACTCTCCCATGGCAAATTCAATAACACTGGAAGAACGGGGGGAATCTTTTCAACCCCGCCCAATCACAAGCTTTGCGCGCCGTGAAGGCCGTATGACCCCAGCCCAGAAAAAAGCCTTGGAACACTTATGGCCCCGTTACAGCATAGATTTGGGGACCGGTCCCCTGAATTTAGCAGCCATCTTCAACCGACAGGCGGAGCGAATCCTGGAAATCGGGTTTGGCAATGGAGAATCTTTACTCCAGCAGGCCCGTGCCGCGCCCGAGCGTGATTTTCTAGGGATTGAGGTTTATCGTCCTGGAATAGGTCATCTGCTGCTGCGCCTTAAAGCCGAAGGGCTGGAAAATATCCGGGTTATCCACGGTGATGCCTGGGAGGTACTCCAACGCGCTCTTCCCAACCCATCATTGGACGGCGTTCAAATCTTCTTTCCCGACCCCTGGCCCAAGAAGCGTCATCACAAGCGAAGGTTGATTCAACCCTCTTTTGTGGATCTACTGGAATGTAAAATTAAGCCTGGCGGCTGGCTCCATCTCGCCACCGATTGGCAAGACTATGCCGAACAGATAAAAGCAGTGCTAAACCAGCACGCCGGTTTTAATCCACTTGCAAACGAAGGCCAGTCTACCCAAAGGCCCTGTACCAAGTTTGAAGCCCGAGGCCAGCAACAAGGGCATGGGGTATGGGATTTAAGATTTAAGCGTTCCGTAGATTCCTAATTGATATTAATTGAAAGAACCTTCTCGCCTCGCTGCCTAGAAACCTACTATATTTAATAAATAAAGTTGCCAGCGAGGAATTCCCCGATGAATTCTCGAATCTTATGCCTGATCTTGCCCATGCTCGCCACGCTGCCGGCTTGTACCTCGTTTTCTCACACCAACATTAAACAAGCCGAGCCCGCGGCCACGCCCGTTATCACTAAAGCGACCTTTAATGTGAATCCCAGCCGCGGCCGGAATGACACCCTCATGATATTGGCCTTTTCCGGAGGCGGCAGCCGGGCCGCTTATTGGGCCGCTAGCGTGATGTTTAAGCTGCAACAAGTATTTGCCTCCGAAGGCATTGATATGCTTGCCGAAGTCGATGCAATTTCCTCTGTCTCGGGCGGTTCCCTGCCCGCTGCTTATTACGCCATCTCCACCGACCCTAACGACGACGGGCCACCATTGCATGGCCGGCTATGGGAGGAGAAAACCGTTAAGGATTTAATGACCAGGAACTATATTAGCCGTTGGGTTGGCAATTGGTTCTGGCCGGTAAATATTGGAAAATTTTGGTTCACCGCCTACGATCGCACCGACATCATGGCGCAAATATTCGCCGATAACCTCTACGATACGCTGCCGGTTGGGCGCGATCTCAAAATCCGGGATCTAAATCCAGCCCGACCCTATCTGATCCTCAACGCGACCGACGGCACCCAGGAAGAATTTGGCTCCCCCTTTACCTTCACCGCCGAGGATTTTGAACGGATTCAATCCGATATCAATGACTACACTCTGGCCCGAGCGGTCATGGGGAGCGCCACCTTCCCCGCTGTTTTCAACTACATGACTCTCAAAGACTATAAAAAGAGCAGCGAAAATGACAAGGATCAGTTCAAGCACGTTTTTGACGGTGGCAACGCCGATAATCTAGGACTGAGAAGCGTCAAAAAGATTCTGTCCACGCTGGAGAAAAAAGGTACTCAATACGACAAACTCATCGTCATCTTGGTCGATGCCTACGCCAGGAGCGGAGGGGTCAGCAAGGACAGCGCCGATACCCGTAAGTTTTTTGACTTTATCGTTGATAGGAATTTCATCGATGCAACTGACAGCCTGCTGACGGGAAACCGGGCACAGACCCTGGATAGTTTCTGCGGTTTTTTAAGAAATCACCCCCTCAAGGTCCTCGGAAAAAACCACTTCATTTTCTATCCTATCCAGTTTGAAGATGTGAACGATAACCGATTGCGGCAAAATCTGAGCAGGATTAGAACCAATTTTAAAATCAGCGAGGAAGATGCGGGCTACATCGACGAAGCCGCAGATCAGCTATTGACTCCAGCGAACAGATGCCTGCTGGCGATTAAAAGCTTATTAAAAGGGAAGACACATGATCTTGATCCCTTCTGCCATTATGAAGCACGGCCAATAATCTCATCTGAAGTTTGCTCAGAGGACAATGAGTTGTGATGAGGTTCTCTTGCAGGTTATACGATTCTGGAGCGGGGAATGAAACTGCAAATATTTAATGGCGTGCCCGCTCAACTATCAAAACTCCTTCTCTCACTTATGGCATTCACCCTTATACCCATAAGCGCCTGTTCCTCTCATTCTCCTTGCGATCCGGATTTCCTCCCTGCCACTTCTCCTTCACCCCCCAATGAATGCCGGGTAGACGGCTGCTCTCTCGCGCCGGACTTTGATTTCGGCTACTGCTGCAATCAACATGACGCCCGCTATTGGTCAGGGGGTACCACGCAGGAACGTAAACAAGCCGATCTGGCCTTACGGCAGTGCTTGGCCGAAGCGAATCATGAAATGCTAGCGGTACTGTACTACTATGGAGTTAGAATTGGCGGCACCCCCTACCTGCCGACTCCTTGGCGCTGGGGGTTCGGTTGGAATTACCCGCAATACCAACTAAACCATGACGCCGAATCAAATTGAGGAAGCCAATCCCTCTAGCCGCATCACCGCTTCCACCGTATGAAAGGACCCAAAAACCAGTACCCGATCTCCCGTTTGAGCGGTTTCCAGAGCAGCCTGGTAAGCCTCTACCACGCTTGGATAAATGGCGGGGTTGAGATGATAGCCCATCTTCCCGGCCAACGCCTTGCCCGACAGTCCTCTATCCATCGCTAATCCACCCACAAACCAGCCCTGGATAATACGCTCCAGGGCACCCACTACCCCAGTCACATCCTTATCCGCCAACATCCCGAGAACTGCGTAGGTCTGCCCCTCGCAGGGCCTATCCGTAAGCGAGCGGGCCAGCCAGCGGGCACCATGAGGATTATGAGCTACATCGAAGATTCGCTCAACCTTACCAGAAAAGCACTGGAAACGGCCCGGCAAGCGCACTGCGCTGAGGCCACCCCGGATGGCCGTCTCCGAAACAGGCAGCCGTTCTGACATAAGTTTTAATGCCATCAGCGCGGTCGCCCCATTCTGATGCTGACAGGCCCCCGTAAGGGCCGGATGGGGTAAATCCGCGTAATGGCTCCCATCACTCCACCAGGACCATCCTTCGCCGGTTATTCGATAATGAAAGTCGCGGCCTATTCGATAAAGGGGGGCCGCCAATTCCTGGGCCCGGGCAGGTACACTCTTTGGAGGTTTCGGATCGCCGCAGATGGCGGGACGATGGGAGCGGAAAATACCTGCTTTTTCAAAGCCGATGGACTCCCGATCAGGTCCTAAAAAATTAACATGATCAATATCCACCGTAGTAATCACAGCCACATCCGCATCCAGCGCATTGACCGCATCCAAGCGTCCACCTAGCCCTACTTCTAGCAGCGCAATATCCAATCCCGATTGGTGGAAAATATCAATGGCGGCCAAGGTGCCAAACTCGAAATAGGTCAGGGAAATCTCGCGACGGGCGGAATCAATACGGGCAAAGGATTGGCAAATGAGATCATCCGAGACGGCTTCCCCTTGTATCTTAATCCGCTCGTTATAGCGCAATAGATGGGGAGAGGTATAGCTGCCCACCCGGTAACCAGCAGCCAGCAGGATGGCTTCCAATAGGGCCACCGTAGAACCTTTTCCATTAGTACCGGCAATGGTCACTATAGGAAAAGGAGGCGTGGAGAGCACCATGCGCTGAAGTACGGCGCTGGCCCTGATTAAACTGGGATCAACCCGAGGCCAATGGGCGGTTTCCTGCCACCGCAGCCAGTCCGAGAGCCGGGAAAAACGCGCCACCCAGTGGAGGGTCAAATAGAAGGCTTGTGGGTCAAAATTGCCAGCAGCCCGGCAATGCGATCTGGCAGTTCACGGCGGTCCACAATCATGTCGATAACACCATGGGCCAGCAAAAACTCGCTCCGCTGGAAGCCCTTAGGCAATTTCTCCCGCACGGTTTGTTCAATCACTCGGGGACCAGCAAACCCAATCAAAGCACCAGGCTCAGCAATATTGATATCCCCCAGCATGGCCAGACTGGCGCTCACCCCGCCCATGGTGGGATCAGTAAGCACCGAAATAAAAGGGAGCCCTTGCTTGCTCAAGCGGGCCAGCGCGGCGCTGGTTTTACTCATTTGCAGGAGGGAAAACAGTCCCTCTTGCATCCGCGCTCCCCCACTGGCGGAAAAGCACACCAGTGGTATCCTTTGCTCGATAGCGGCTTCCACTCCTCGCACAAAGCGCTCGCCCGCTACCGATCCCAGGGAGCCGCCCATGAAACTAAATTCAAAGGCGGCCACCACCAGCGGCAACCCCCTGACTTGCCCCGCCATGACCACCAGCGAATCATTCTCCTGAACTATCTTTTGGGTTTGAGACAAGCGGTCCTTGTACTTCTTGCTATCCTTGAATTTAAGGGTATCCACCGGCTGTAGATTAGCGCCGATCTCTTCTCGCTGCCCCTCGTCGAGGAAAACATCCAGACGCCGGCGAGCGCTAATTCGCTTGTGACCGCCACACTTGGGACAAACATCCATGTTACGCTCCAATTCCACCCGGTACAGGATCGCATCGCAAGCGTTGCACTTAGTCCACAAGCCTTCCGGTACCGATTTACGCTTAGGTCCTTCGGTACGGATTTTAGAGGGAAGTAGTTTGCCGAGCCAACTCATAACTATCGATTATTTCTGGTTAAATATTTTTAGCGGCATCAATAGCTTCGCGCATTGTTCGCAGTAAAGCACTGACTTCCTCCGGTATCGCCTCCGGGCTATCCTGGTATTGCTCAATGCGTTTGACTAAAGCGCTCCCCACGACCACCGCATCGGCAATGGACGCAATCTGAGCGGCCGAGGGCGCGTCTCGAATGCCGAATCCCACCCCCACCGGCATGGAGGTATGACGCCGGATATTAGCTACATGCAGGCTTACGTCATCCACATCCAGGGTAGAGGCGCCAGTCACGCCTTTTAAAGAAACATAGTAAATAAATCCACTGCCCAAGGCGCAAATTTGCTCTATACGCTTCGGGGAGCTCGTGGGTGCCAGCAAAAAAATCCGATCAAGCCCTTGTTCCTCGCAAGCCACCACTAATGGCGCTGCTTCCTCGGGTGGCATATCCACTGTCAGAAGGCCATCGACTCCATGAACAGCTGCTTGCTGGGCAAAATTTTGATAGCCTAGTATTTCAATGGGATTAAGGTAACCCATCAAAATTACCGGGGTTTCCTGATCATCGCGGCGAAACTCAGCCACCATCGCCAAAACATCCAATAAGGAAGTACCTTCAGCCAGTGCCCGCTCGCAAGCCTTCTGAATAACGGGACCATCGGCCATCGGGTCGGAAAAAGGAACTCCCAGTTCCAGGATATCAGCGCCTGCCGCCACCAGGGCATGCATTAAAGGAACCGTCACCTGGGGCTTGGGATCACCCGCCGTAATATACGGGATCAGGGCTTTTCGTCCTTGCTCCCGAAGGAGGGCAAAACGCTCGGTAATCCGGCTCACAGGGAAATCCCCTCAATTTTGGCTACTGTGTTGATGTCTTTATCCCCACGCCCCGAGAGATTGACGATAATCCCTTGCTCCGGCGCCAAAGTGGGCGCCAAGTGCATAGCGTAGGCCAAGGCATGACTGCTTTCCAAAGCGGGAATAATACCTTCAATGCGGGTCAGGGCATGAAAGGCCGCCAGGGCCTCCTCATCGCTAATGGCCACATAGGTCGCCCGCCCAGTATCCTTCAACCAAGCGTGCTCAGGACCTACCCCAGGATAATCAAGACCCGCCGAAATGGAATGGGTATCCATAATCTGGCCATGGCTATTTTCCACCAGGTAGGTCCGGTTGCCATGAAGAACGCCCGGCTTGCCCGCGCAGAGGGAAGCAGCATGCTGCCCGGTTTCCAGTCCTAACCCCGCCGCTTCCACACCATAGAGCGCGACTTGCTCATCCTTGCAAAAAGGATGGAACAAGCCAATGGCATTGGAACCGCCCCCCACGCAAGCCACCAAAGCATGGGGAAGCGCGCCTAGCTGCGCCAGAATCTGGGTCCGGGCCTCCCGCCCAATCACCGCCTGGAAATCCCGCACCATCACCGGATAGGGATGAGGCCCCGCCACGGTGCCAATCACATAAAAGGTATTATCCACATGAGCCACCCAATCTCGCATGGCTTCATTCAAGGCATCCTTCAAGGTTCTCGACCCGGAAGTCACAGGCACTACTTCTGCCCCTAACAGGCGCATCCGGTAAACATTAGGGGCTTGCCGCTCTATGTCCTCGGACCCCATGTAGACCACGCACTCCAGGCCTAAGCGGGCGGCTACCGTAGCCGTAGCAACGCCATGCTGACCCGCGCCCGTTTCGGCGATCAAACGGGTCTTCCCCATCCGTTTTGCCAGCAGGGCCTGCCCCACGGTATTGTTGATTTTATGGGCGCCGGTATGGCTAAGATCTTCCCGCTTCAAAAAGATCCGGGCGCCCCCTAACTGCTCGCTCCAGCGTTGGGCAAAATACAGGGGCGTCGGCCGCCCCACATAATGGGCAAGATCGGATTCTAGCTCAGCCTGGAAATCCGGATCATCACGATAGCGTTCATAGGCCTGGCGGAGTTCCTCGATAGGCTCCATCAGGGTTTCCGCTATAAAACGGCCACCATAAGGACCAAAATGACCCTTTTCGTCAGGCATCTGATCGTCGTTCCTGCCGGCTGCTAAAGCCTGGGCTTCAGTTGACACTGTCTACACCTCGCATAAAAGCCGCCATTTTGGCGGCATCTTTCACACCTTTAACTCGTTCGACTCCGCCGCTGACATCCACCGCGTAGGGCCGCACCTGCTTCACCGCCTGGGCAATGTTTTCGGGAGTCAAACCTCCAGCTAAAATAACCGCCTTTGAAAGACTCTTGGGAACGCGTCCCCAATCGAAGGCCCGTCCCGTTCCGCCCGGCACTCCAGCCTGATAAGTATCCAGCAGCAAGGCCGAAGCACTTCCATAAGACTGCGCCAAGCCTGGGAGATCCACGCCCTCCGCCATCCGGATCGCCTTAATATAGGCCCTGCCATAATGGCTGCAATCTTCAGGCGGCTCCTCGCCGTGAAACTGGAGGATATCAATAGGCACCCTCTCCAGTATTTGCTGAAGGTAACCAGGGGCAGCATTTACAAACAATCCCACCACCGTTACGAAAGGGGGTAACTCCCGCACGATTTGATAAGCCTGCTGCGGACTCACCGCCCGTGGACTCTCGGAATAAAAGACTAGACCGATGGCATCCGCCCCTAAACGAACGGCCTGGAGGGCATCCTCTCGGCGCGTAATGCCACAAAATTTTACCCGGGTACGCATCTCCACAAAGATAACAGGTTACCAAACCGTGACGGGACAGGAAAGTTTGGGTAAACCAAAGTGATCGGGGTAATCCACGCTCACCAAGTACAAACCATCGGGACGAGCAGTCACACCTCCCACAGCACGGCATCGCGCCTGTAATACCTCCTCCGCCCAGCGCGGCGGTTGTTCTCCCTTTCCTATCGCCATGAGTACCCCGGCAATATTACGCACCATATGGTGCAAAAAAGCATTGGCCGAGATATCCATGATGATCCAATCCCCTTGCCGTGTCACCTCTAAATGATGGACGTTTCTGACAGGGCTCTTGGCCTGGCAAGCCTTAGCTCGAAAGGAAGAAAAATCATGTTCGCCCACCAGAAAAGCACCCGCTTCCTTCATCTTAGTAACGGATAAAGGCTGACAATACCACGTCACGCGGCGATTCGCGATAGCTGGGCGCGTCCTGCGGTTAAGGACGATATATCGATAGTGCCGCGCTATCGCCGAAAAGCGGGCATGAAAAGCCTCGTTCACCGGTTGCGCCCATAAAATGGCCACCTCCGGCGGCAGATTAGCATTGCCGCCAAAAACCCAATGGTGCTCTAAACGGAAAGTGGTAGTGTCAAAATGAACCACCTGGGCCGCGGCATGCACCCCCGCATCGGTACGCCCCGCAGTGATGACAGTAACCGGCTCATTAGCTACCGTGGAAAGAGCCCGCTCCAAAGTAGCCTGGACTGTACGCACGCCCTTTTGGGACTGCCACCCGGAAAAATTGGAGCCATCATACTCAAGACCAAGCGCGATTCTCATCAGGTTAGTTAGGGGGGGATTTAAGCACCCCGGAGAAAATTTATAATCATTTCCTCTTTACTATAACACTGCTGCCCCTAAGCCTAGGGTGGCGCGCCCGCAGCCAAGCCCTGTACCCATGCACGCTGCCTACTTTGTCATTCTGAGACTCATTTCATACCGTTCTGCCGCGTATAGGCCGAATATAGACAAGCTCTTATCCCCCCTTAATTAACGGGATGAGGTCAACAGGGTAGAGCGCCCCGGATTCCTAGATGGCCAAGTTCCTATTCCCGCCTGCGCCACCGGTGCCGGCACAAAGATTCTGCCCATCGGTCTCTGGCGCCCGCTCCTTGAATTTTATTTTGACAATCAGTCATCTATTGGAGTCATGCGTGCCAAAAATTCTTACCATTTTACGAAAGCCTTTGATAGGCGCGGTATGCCTGCTGGCCTTCAGCGCCCCGGTCAACGCGGTGCCAATCCTCAGTTTTGAATTATCCAACGCCGCGCCCCAGGTGGGCGATAGCCTGAGCGTCAACATTCGCGCTGCTGGTATGGCGGATTTGTATAGCTATCACCTCGGTGTTGGCTTCGATGCCTCAATGCTTGGATTGACCTCGGTCGCACCCGGGGGATTTCTCGCCAGCAGCGGGTTAACCCTCGGCGCGCTGGGCCTGTTTAGCTTTGACATTCCCTCAACGGGGCAGGTAAGCAACATCCGCGACAGCCTGCTAGACCCGGTTCCTGGCGTTGCGGGCGGCGGAATTCTGGCCACCTTAACCTGGAAGATGCTTGCGGCCGGCGGCAGCGCCCTGAACTTTCTCAACCTGAACGCCCCCTTGGGCACCGGGGGATTAAATTCGATGGGCCAGGCGATTACGTTCGCCAGCGCGGCCCCGACAAACTTTACCGCGCTCGCACCCGTGCCGGCGCCGGGCAATTATCAGGTCACCACCACGGCGACGGTCGCCGGTGCCGGCGAAAGTAAAACCGCGGTGACCACCGTGACGGTCAACCCCGTAAGCCAGCCCGAAGCGGTGTCCATGGGACTCAAGATACAGCGGGCGCCATAATCGTAGTGGTTATCCCTTGCCCCAGGGGGAGAGGGCTCACCAGACAGCGTTTTTTAGTTTTTCCCCCAAGGACAAGAGTCAAGCCTACTCGGTGCGTTTTACGCAGACCATCACCCCCGATACGGGCCTGGAACTGAGCCCGTCCCTGGACGGGACCGTGATGGATATCACAGGGGGGAAAACGGATGACTTAACCCAATGGATCGTGACCACCGCAGAAGGGAACTATGAGATTGTCACCACCGCAACCGTGGTGGAAACCGGGGAGAAGGTGTCCGCCCGCAATGAAGTACGCGTCATCGCCCCCGGCTCGCCGAGCATCATGGTAACAGGCCCCGTGGGAAGAGGCGCACTGAAACCGGACACCATCACGCCATTCACACTGGGAGCCGAGATCTTCGGCAAAGATGCTGATAAGGTTGAGGGGGTGACGGTCAAAGAAAACAGAACGGGTCAGCAATGGACGATGCAGGAAGGCTCTTCATCGCAAATCTATACTGTGGATATTTCCCTGGATACCCGCGGCATGGCCCCCGATGAGTGTTTCACCTTCCGCTCCATCGTGCATACCACCAAGGGGGAGGTGGTCTCCGAAGAGCAAAAGGTCTGTGTCACTGGACTGCCCCTGACAATGACGAACATTACGCGCGAGGAAATCAAGGCGGGATTCACCGCCCCCGATGGCACCGAGGTCGCTAAGGATGCCTTTACCGTTGAATTCAAGCCTAATGTTCTCGAATCACGAATCCGGGAGATTGTGGCCGCCCACGGCGGCATCATCATTGGCGCGAACCCGGACGACAAAAGAATTCAGGTCCGTCTGGCGCCGGCGCCCGCTTCCTTGGAAGCGCTGCTCAGAACCATGCATCAGATGTTACAACGTCCCGAAGTGGTCTGGATGAATCCCGAGTATCTCATCGATATGAACTTGTCTCTTAAAACCTCCGATCCCGAGCAGGATCGGCAGGGGTACCTCAAGCACATCCGGGCCGGTTACCTCGTGGGCCTTGGATAATAAAATAAAAAAGCGCCCAGGCTAATAGCCTGGACGCTTAAATTTTGCTGCACTACTCGGACAGTTCAGATGATCATCAAGAAGCCTTTGCTAGCTCGGCAAGCAGCCCCTTTCCTGTACCTCGCTGCTGCTCAGTGCCCTCAGCAATGACTTCTTCTAGCAGACCGCGGGCACCATCGGCATCACCCATATCCATATAGGCCCGCGCCAAATCCAACTTAACTTCCATCTCGTCCAGATCTTCCATGAGCGCCTTCCCAGGGAGGGAAGCTTCACCCCCGTCCTCTCCCAGGGTATCTACTGAAGCGGCAGGGTCGGCAGGTTCCAACGGGGTTGACTCTGGACCGTCAGCAGGGGTTTCTAATACTAACAGCCCGTGGTTACCTTCCTGTACTTCAAACTCTGGGGAAAAGAATGCTAGGGATTCTTCCGAATTTTCTACTTCCTTTATATTCTCTTCCGTCTCTAGCGGAGAAGAAAAAGACTCAAACTCTATAACCCTCTCTTCTCTCTCAGCCTCTACCGACTGATCCGTTATCCCATCATCCTGAATATTGGGCTTAGCCAACACCATCCCACCTAAATCAAATTCCAGGCCCGCCCCTTCTACCTGTGTATTCTCCTCCACGGAAGCATCTTCTCTCGGCGCTGCCTCCTCCTCGGCAGGAGAAAATGGCGCCGCTAAAGTTTCATCAGAGAAGGAAGACCAGGGGTTTAAATCCGCAGAAGAATCTGAATCCTCCTGGATTATTTCATCATCCTTTTGACTCAAGGTCTCCTCGGGCATCGCTGAAGTCTCGTGATAATCCCCAGAGACAGCGCGCTCATCAGCCTCCATCGTACGCTCATGGTCCTCCGCCGGAAATACAACCGGGGAATCTGATAGGTCCATTCTATCGGCGTTTTCCTGAAACAGTTCAGAAGCTTGGACTGTTTCCTGGGCGAAAATTCTGGCAGGCTCATCTCCGTCCACTTCCTTTTCAAACATCCTTGGCGCCGATTCCTCGGTGCTTTCATCACGCTTGCGTAAACGTAAAGCCGCCAAAACTAAAAGCAGTACGCTACCCCCGCCAAGCAGGAGAAAATTCCTCAAACCCAAGGCACTAAGCACTCCCTCAGGCTCGCTTACCTCTGCCACTGAAACAAACTCCTCGGCAGTTTTTTCCTGCTTAAGCACCCCTTCTTCCCCCGCCATCGGTGGAGAAGCAGCAAGCACGGGAGGCGTAGCCTCCGCAGCCTTTTCTCCTGAGGAAGAAAACGCCTCCTCCCCCGAAGAGGATAAGGTTAAAGCAGCAATTTCTTCCATCGAAGGCGCTAAAAATTCCAGCTTTTCAAATTTTTTATCTTGCGCTCCCACTAAGGTTTCCTTTTCCTTGGTTTCTGCTGGAATTTCCAACCCTGCGGGCCGAGCATCTTTCGTCGATAGCTGTTGCTGGAGGGTGTTGACTTGTGATTCCATTGCTTGGAGGCGAGCTTGCAGCGCTTCATTCTCCTGAGTCCGAGTTGCCAGGGCTTCCTGGGTTAAAGACAACAACGCCTGTAGATGGATATCCTCACTATTGCTCTCCTGGACTCCAGGCCCTTTCTCCTCAGACAATAAGGGCAGGACATCCTCCCTAACAGCCAAGGGTTTGGCTTTACCTTCAGATTCATTTGTTGGGGCCTTCTCTTCCTGCGAACCCTCCGCCTCGAAAGCTTGCCTTTTGCTTCCTAATGCCGCCCAGGCTTTATTGTGCTGTTGTACTTGCTCCACCGCCTCGGCAAAGGTCAGCTTTAACGCTTCCTCTTCGGCTGGTATGTTGAGCATCCGTCCAACCTTCAGCCCATTAATATTACCGTGCAAAAATACATCCGGATTAGCCCATAGCAGAGCGAGCATCATCTGTTGGGGAGCAATCGAGGAACTAGGCCGCACCCGTTGCGCGATAGGCCACAACGTTTCGGCCGGCCGGATCGGCCCATAGACAGAGGAGTCCGCTTTAGCCGTTGAAGAAACCATGGCACTTTCAGCGATAGGCTCTGGAATCCGCACACTCCAGGTTTCTGCCTTTGGCGGTGTAACCGGCACCACGGGGTCTCGCACGCTTGCAACAGAACTCACAATGGCAGGACCCGGCTCCATCAGGAAAGGAGGATCCAGCAATACGGTATACTCCCGCAGCAAGCGCCCCTGAGGCCAAGTTACCGCAACCAGAAAACCGAGAAAGGGTTCGCGAATAGGACCCTTCGAAGTCACTTCGATAACCGTTTCACCGGTCCCTTTACGCAGCGGACGAAAGCGGAGATTACCCAACACCAACGCTCGATCTAGCCCCGCCCGAAAAAAATCTTCGCTGGGCGCTAATTTCACATTAATATCTTCTAGCGCGGTCTCGCGCACCGCATGTAGGGGAATCTCTGCTCTAAACGGTTGATTTAACCCCGATTTCAGAGTGATACCCCCTACCCCTAAAGAATGCGCCTCCCAGGATGAAGAGGCTGCTAACAAACCGGCTACCGATACGCTGACGATCGTCTTCCGCACCATTCATTTGCTCCCTAGTTTATAAAAGTCCAGAGCTTCGATCTAAGAATCAGCGCGGCGATCCCTTGAGGGCCTAATGAGTTAGACTAGACATTCCTGGCAGGCTTCGTTATAGGTAATCCTTGATGAGCAATTCCGCAATTTGGATGCTATTTAACGCCGCGCCCTTGCGGACGTTATCGGCTACAATCCAGAGGTCTATACCCCTGGGATGGGAAATATCTTCCCGGATACGCCCCACGAATACCGGGTCCCTGCCCGAAGCTTCGGTAACCGCCGTGGGATATCCTCCATTGGTGTGCTCATCCAAAACCGTAACCCCAGGCGCCTGTTGCAGCAATGCCTTAACCTCGTCCGCGGTGATCTTATCGCGGGTTTCCAGATGCACGGCTTCCGAATGCCCATAAAAAACCGGCACCCGCACCGCGGTTGGATTCACCAGGATAGACTCATCATCAAAAATTTTTCGTGTCTCCCATACCATTTTCATCTCTTCGCGGGTGTAACCATTCTCCAGAAAATCATCGATATGGGGCAATACATTAAAGGCAATTTGCTTGGGGTAAGCTTGGGGCGAAATAGGCCGCCCATTCAGCAGGGTGGAAGTTTGCTGCGCCAACTCCTCGATAGCCTCTTTACCCGTGCCTGAGACAGCCTGGTAAGTAGCCACATTAATTCGCTCGATACCCACTGCATCATAGATAGGCTTGAGAGCCACTAGCATCTGAATAGTCGAACAATTCGGATTGGCAATAATCCCATGGTCCTTATAACCCTCAATTGCCTGGGGATTGACCTCGGGCACCACTAAAGGAATTCGATTGTCATAGCGAAACTGGGAAGTATTATCCACCACTACACAGCCCGCTGTCGCTGCTTTCGGCGCATACTCGGCCGAGATTTTAGCACCGGCGGAAAACAAGCCAAGCTGCACCTTGGAAAAATCAAAGTCAGCCAGGTTTTCCACGATGATCTCATCTCGCCCAAATGAAAGTTTTTCCCCAGCGGAGCGCTCGCTCGCCAAGGGGTACACCCGGCTGACAGGGAAGCCCCGCTGGGCCAGGATTTCCATCATAGCCTGCCCCACCGCGCCGGTGGCTCCAACGACAGCAACATCAAATGTTCTACTCATAGAAACTCCGTTTTAGGTTAATATCCATGATCTTCCCTCCTTATAATAGTTATTATCATAACCCGCCAAGGGCAGATTTTAAATTACCCTAAAGTTATGACAAAACGAATCATCGCCCCGCTCGCTATGCCATTGCTATTGGTTTTATTTTCCCTCGGCAGGGCCTGGCTCAGCGAGCAGGGCAGCCTAGCCGCTGCGGGATGCGCTGGATGTCTTGTGGTTCCAACGATACAGCACGATCTGGCCTTGCTCGGCGTATTCCTGCTGGCAACGGCCTTGTGGTTAGGGTTACCCCGCTATATCCGATGGCTTGCCTGGTTAATACAAGGCGGGTTACTGCTCATTATCGTTGCCGATCTGGTCACCCTGGCGGCGTTCAACATGCGCCTGAGTTGGCGCGACGTGTTAAAATTCGGTGGAGAATGGGAGGCGGTACAGGGGTATTTAGGAACAAAAGCAACCGCCATCACCGGCCTCCTATGGCTTATTGGAGTCGGCATTTTACTGAGTAGCTGGGCCGCTCATCTGATGGCGGCACAACGCCTCGGCCAGAGTGGCCTGCGGGGAATCATCATAGCCGCCGCCATCTGTTTCTCCCTCTATGCTTTACCCACCACAATTCACCATCCTCTGCCCTGGCTTTATCGCAATGTGGTGGAAATCAATCTGCCAAGCGGCGTTGATCGAGCTTATAGCGAGGCGTACCGATCACAGGTGCTGGCTGCCCATTCCCCACCGCCCTTGCACTGCATCCAGGGCCGCGCCTTGAGGCGCAATGTGGTAATAGTGATCATTGAATCCTGGTCCTGGTATCATAGCCAGGACCGACTGGGAGTTATGAACGCCACCCCCCAGCTTGATCGCTTTGCCCGGCGGGGAACCCTGTGGACGCGGTTTTTCTCCAATGGCTTTACCACCGATCATGGCTTGATTGCCTTGCTGGGCGGCGTGGCTCCCCTACCCCCCGTTAACCGTTACCACAGCCTTGAGGGCTATACCGGCTTCGAAGAACTGCCGGACAGCCTGCCCCGACGGCTCGCCGCGGATGGCTATGAGAGCTATTTTTTCACCACCGGCGACCTGGGGTTTATGGCCAAGGGGAAATGGCTAAAGCGCTTGGGATTCCATAAGGTGGAAGGAGATAACCACCCATTTTACCAGGAGGCCCAGCGATTTAGCTTTAATGGGGCCCATGATGGGTGGTTGTATAACCGTTTTTTACAGTGGCTAGTACAGGAAGCCCCCCCCAAACGTCCTTATCTGGCAGTGCTGGAAACCGTCACCACCCATCCCCCCTTTGTCGATCCCGCCACGGGCCGCCAAGATGAGCTGACGGCCTTCCGTTTTGCCGACGCGCAGGTGGCTCGTTTTATCGATCACCTGGATAAGCGGGGTTTTTTTGAGGAGGGTCTGGTGATTTTGACCAGCGATCAACGGGCGCTAAGTCCCTTGCGAACGGCGGAGACAAAAGCCTTCGGACCGGCCGCACCCGCGCTACTGCCTTTGGTGGTGTTAGGAGGTTCTTTCGACAGCGGAAAACAAGTCACCACCGCCGCGCAAATGGCGGATATGCCAGCGTCTTTAGATTATTTATTGACTGATGGCGCTTGCCAAGAGGAAAGACGAGGCAATCTCTTTACCCAACCACCCCAGTCCCCGCGCTGCATCCTCCGTCCCCAAGGCAATCAACGGGATATTGTGGATGCCTATTGCGGCGACCAACACGCCCAAATCCAGCTTGAGGGGGATAAAACCCGTATACTTCGAGGCACCCTTCCTCATGGGAAGGCGCTTATTGAGCAGATTAATATCCAGCGGATTGGCGCAGGAGCGCGGAAGGTTGAGTTCACCCATATCCTATAATCCAATCATCACCCAACATCAATCGACGGTGTGAATTAGGGCCTCCACGACCGCATCCCCCATAGCGCCGGTGCTGACCTGGGTCGTGCCGGAGGAATAAATATCGGAAGTCCGCAATCCTTGGTCAAGTACGGTACCTACAGCCTTTTCAAGGCGGGTAGCCTGAATGGGCGCCTCGAGAGAATAACGCAACATCATCGCTACGGAGAGGATGGTCGCCAGGGGATTGGCGATCCCCTGGCCGGCAATATCCGGTGCCGAACCGTGGATGGGCTCGTACATTCCCTTCCCGCTTTGATCCAGGGAGGCGGAAGGTAGCATTCCAATGGAGCCGGTCAGCATTGCGGCGCAATCCGATAAAATATCCCCAAACATATTCGTGGTCACCACCACATCAAATTGCTTGGGGGCTCGAACAAGCTGCATGGCGGCATTGTCCACATACATATGACTAAGCTCCACGTCGGGAAACTCTGCGGCTACCTCAGTCACCACCTCGCGCCATAGTTCAGTCGCCTCCAGCACATTGGCCTTGTCCACAGAACACACCCGGCGATCCCGCTTCATGGCGATGGTAAAGGCCACCCGGGCAATGCGTCGGATTTCCGATTCCTTGTAAACCAGGGTATTAAACCCTTGCCGCTCGCCATGCTCAAGGCGGCGTACCCCCCGGGGCTGGCCAAAGTAAATGCCGCCGGTTAACTCCCGCACTATCATGAGGTCAAGTCCCGATACCACCTCCGGCTTGAGGGTGGAGGCCCCCACCAATTGGGGATAAAGAATGGCAGGGCGCAGATTAGCAAACAGCCCAAGCTCGGAACGAATACCCAGCAATCCTTTTTCAGGGCGGACTTTGATATCCAGGGTTTCCCACTGGGGGCCCCCAACAGCGCCTAACAGGATCGCATCCGCATCCTGGGCCAGGGCAAGGGTTTCAGCAGGCAACGGAGTGCCTGTGGCCTCATAGGCGGCACCCCCAATCAGCCCTGACTCCAGTACCCAATCCAGCCCCCCATGCTCCCGCAATGCCGCCAGTACCTTAACCGCCTCGGCAATAATCTCGGGACCAATTCCATCGCCCGCCAAGAGGGTGATTTTTTTACTCATTCCAAGCTTATCCCTTCTCAAATAACCACGGAGCTTTAACCCGCCACCGCTCTTCGTAGGCACGAATCTCATCCCTATACTGCAAGGTTAGCCCAATCTCATCCAACCCCTCCATAAGGCAGTGCTTACGGAACTCATCAATGGTAAAAGGCATCACCTTCCCTTCAGGGGTCGTCACTTCCTGAGCGGGTAAATCGATCCGCAGGTGATAGCCAGGGGTCGCTTCGGTCTCCTTAAACAGCGTAGCTACCCTAGCTTCGTCCAAAATAATGGGTAAAAGACCATTTTTAAACGCATTGCTATGAAAGATATCCGCGAAACTGGGAGCAATCACCACTCGAAAGCCATCATCCACCAATGCCCAGACTGCGTGCTCCCGGCTTGAGCCACAACCAAAATTATCTCGCGCAAGCAAAATGCTCGCGCCCTGGTAACGAGGCTGATTAAGGACAAATTCTGGATTGAGAGGCCGATGACGGCAATCCTTCCCAGGCTCCCCATGATCTAAGTAACGCCATTCATCGAATAAGTTGGGACCAAAGCCGGTACGCTTAATCGACTTTAGAAACTGCTTGGGAATAATAGCGTCGGTATCTACATTAGCCCGGTTGAGGGGGACCACTAAACCTTCTACTACCGTCAACGGTTCCATAGCAAAGAAATCCTTTAAAGAGCCCTCATCTTAAACCAAGCCTGCTTTTTGCGCATCTTGCAAATGAAACATTGTTTTAGCATAAGAGGCTAACTACACTTTCTAGCAATGCACGGATCGGCTTACCGGCGCCTGATAAAACGTGGGTTTGCCGAAAACGCGCGCCATTACGCACCGCTATAGATAGGAGACAAACCATGAATATCAATCATTTCTTGCAAACCCATCCTCAGAAACTCGCTAATATAGAAGGACTGACTGCTTGTATTAAATCCTGCTATGCTTGCTCGGAGGCCTGTACTCTCTGTGCTGATGCCTGCCTAGCTGAAGAAGAGGTCGCTCATCTCAGGCGCTGTATTCGGACATGCCTTGATTGCGCCGCCATTTGCGAGGTCACTGGACAGGTGGTAGCTCGGCAAGCTGAGGTAAACCCAAAATTGGTGCGCGCGCAATTAGAAGCATGTGTCACCGCCTGCAATATCTGTGCAATGGAATGCGAGAGCCATGCTGGACATCATGAGCATTGTGAGCTATGCGCTAAATCCTGCCGCTCCTGCGAAAAGGTATGCCAAGAGTTTTTGGCTACCCTGTAAAGGAATATCTCCATCGTTTTTTTTTAATATTAAAATAAAAAGAGTGCCGGCGGAGGGAACTCTCTATGTCCGCCGGCCCCGCAACCAATATTTTGCTTGCCTTCCAAACGGATTTAAGCGCCATCTCTTCACTTGATGGATGGGCTTATTTCTTGGCTATCGAATGTGAACAGGCGAGAATCGCCATTGCCAATGCTTTTGTTTTTGGTACCTGCCGGCAAACCATCCAAAATGATTTTCCCACGGCATTCATTCTCATAAGAACTACCATGTCTCTCCCCAGGCTAAATTAGCCCTCTGGTATTTGCTAAAATCTTTTTTTCGACGGCGCTTCAAATGGACTCGCCGGGCCAAGAAATATCTTCGGTTAACAAAAAAATATCTCTCCCTCTTAATAGGCTAGGTCATTAACTGCAGGTACACAAAAAAACCAGGTAGAGTATCTTAATCTATATATGGGGAAGCCCTTGTAAAGAAGTTTCCCTTACCTTATCCAGATTATTTTAGCGAGGAAGTTCAAAATGCCCACTGGAATCCGTATTGGCCGCATTGCTGGAATTGGCGTTTATCTCGATTGGAGCCTATCTATCATTTTCTTTTTGCTTACTTTTAGCCTTGCCGTGGGCGTCTTTCCCCGCTGGCATCCAGATTGGGGGCCAGGCGTGACCTGGGGAACCGCTATCGCGGCAGCTACCCTTTTCCTTGTTTCAGTTTTTATCCACGAGCTTTCCCATGCCCTGATGGGCCGCGCCCATGGTATCGAGATTAAGCGTATCACCCTGTTTATTTTCGGGGGCATGGCTCACTTAGAGCAGGAACCTCACGCCTGGCGCGCCGAACTCTGGATGGCCATTGTTGGCCCTATTACCAGTTTAGTACTAGGGGCAATATTTCTCTTTCTAGGCAGTCTCATCACCGGTCCGCTGGAAGTAGATACAGCCAATGCTGAACAGCTTTTTACCGCGTTAAGCCCCCTCGCCACCTTGCTATTCTGGTTAGGGCCGGTCAATATCATTCTAGGCCTCTTTAATTTGGTTCCAGGGTTTCCTTTAGATGGGGGTCGAGTACTACGGGCGCTCCTGTGGGGCATTAGCGGTAATTTCCGTCAGGCAACCCAGTGGGCATCCCGGGCTGGGCAGTTCTTTGCCTGGATGCTTATTATCACAGGGTTTGCCATGATATTGGGCTTTCAGGTACCTTTCTTTGGAACGGGTTTGGTAGGAGGGCTGTGGCTGGCTTTTATTGGCTGGTTCCTCAATAACGCTGCCGTGGCCAGCTACCAGCAACTGCTCGTACGGGAAGCACTGGAGGATATCCCTGTCTCTCGCCTCATGCAGACCGATTTTATTAAGGTAACCCCCGACATGCGAGTCCGCACCCTGGTGGAAGAACATTTAATGCGTAGCGATCAGCGGGCTTTTCCCGTGGAGGAAAATAACCGTCTGGCGGGAATCATCTCTATTCCAGACGTTCGCAAAATTAGCCGGGAGAGCTGGTCTCAGACCACTATCGGCAAAATCATGACGCCAGCAAGCAAAATCGCCCTGACTTCGCCAAACGAAGGCGCGGCACAGGCTCTGTTTACCCTGGCCCAGCGTAATGTCAATCAACTGCCCGTGGTTGAAAATGGCCAAATACGCGGGCTTATTCGCCGGGAAGATCTACTTAAGTGGCTCTCCCTCCATGGGAAACACGCTCTTAAAGGTTTACAAGATAAACATACTCTCCCCGAATAGGGTCCGGAAACGTCTTTCAAATTAATAAAAAACCATGACACAATTTGGCCATCATTCAGCGCCCGCTTCTAAAGCAAGCCTTATCTCCTGGGCTTTCTATGATTGGGCTAATAGCGCCTTTGCCGCCGTCATCACCACCTTTGTGTTCGCTGCCTATTTTACCCGGCAAGTGGCGGAAAACGAGACTCTTGGCAGCGCCCAATGGGGGAACATAGTAGGTATCTCCGGGCTTGTTATCGCCATTACGGGACCGCTCCTGGGAGCCATTGCCGACCAAGGGGGCCGCCGCAAGCCCTGGATCATCGTCTTCACCTTATTGTGCGTCATAGCCACGGCGCTTCTATGGTTTATCAAACCCGCACCTGACTATGTGTGGTTGGCGCTGCTATTAGTGGGGCTAGGCACCCTCGGCGCTGAGTTTGCTTTCATCTTTTACAATGCCATGCTGCCCGGATTAGCAGGACCGGAGTATGTAGGGCGGTGGTCCGGCTGGGGCTGGAGTATCGGCTATGCGGGCGGCGTGGCCTGTCTAATCGTCGCCCTCCTTGCCTTCATCCAAGGGGGGAAGCAATGGTTCGGCCTGGACCCCGCTTCCGCTGAACCTATCCGCGCCACCTTCCCCTTGGTCGCAGGATGGTACTTACTATTTGCCCTCCCCTTGTTTTTCATTACTCCCGACACCCAAGGCACCGGCAAGCCCCTCTGGCGTGCAACCAAGGATGGAATGAGGCAGCTTTATAACTCCATTCGCCATGTACGCCAATATAGCGCTATCGTTCGCTTTCTTATTGCACGCATGTTTTATATTGATGGTCTGGCAACCCTCTTCGCTTTCGGCGGTGTTTATGCGGCTGGAACCTTCCATATGAACGAACAACAAATACTCTTGTTTGGAATCGCCCTTAACGTTACTGCTGGCCTAGGAGCCGCGGCTTTTGCCTGGATAGACGATTGGATAGGCAGCAAGCAGACCATCTTGCTATCCCTAATTGCCTTAATTTTGCTGGCTACCCTAGTCTTGATCGTGGAAACTTCAGCCCTCTTTTGGACCTTTGGACTCCTGCTTGGAATATTTGTGGGGCCGGCCCAAGCCGCAAGCCGATCTTTTTTAGCACGAGTGGCGCCGGAGTCCTTGCGCAATGAAATGTTCGGTTTGTTTGCCCTTTCCGGCAAAGCGACCGCTTTCCTAGGCCCCCTGCTGGTGGGCTGGATCACTTACCTGGCGGGCAGTCAGCGGATTGGCATGAGTATAATCGTTATTCTTTTTCTCATTGGTTTTGTGCTGATGCTAACCGTCCCAGCCGCTAAACAAACAGAAGAATAGAAAGGCAGCTCAAGGAGGGAAACATCGGTTTGCAGGAAATTCACTGAGTTTAAGATGACAAGGTCGGCTAGGAAGCGCCAAAGTGAGGGTCAAGCTCCACGGCTAATTCACGCTGAAGCTGTTCATTCGCTTGGCGCAATGAGTCGCTGACTGTCACGGGATATCCGAACTTCACGCGTTGCAACGCGTGAAGTTCGAGGGGCAACGCCGCCATTTGCTGGCGAGCGTGCTCCCGTGCGTCCGCCAGGGAAGTTCGTCCTCGCCCAAGCCGTTTACCTTGGCTCATGACCTGCTCAAGCAGCGGCTTGCCGGCTAAATTTTCCTCAAAGCGGGCGATAACATCCCGCTTCATCCTGTCGGCTTCAAAAAATCTGAAGACTTGTTTACGGCCTGGCAAGAGTTCCTTGCTAGAAGATAGCTTCATCCGGGGCTTGCCCGCATACTCAACCAATTTATAAGAAAAATCAATCTCTGGCGCATCTCCCGAAACAGCTAGTTGGGTTCCCACGCCAAACCCGTCGATAGGCGTTTGCTCTGCCAGCAGGGCTTGAATTTTATACTCATCCAACCCACTGGAAGCCACAATTCGTACCTGACTGAGTCCCCCTTCATCAAGCAGCCGGCGGGATTCCTTGGCTAGCTTGCCCAGATCTCCTGAATCAAGTCGAATAGCTTTCACCTTGAAATCCTGGCCTAGCGCCTCTGCCAGCGCAATGACTTTACGAACTCCCGCCAAAGTATCATAGGTATCCACTAACAAAGTAGTGTCTGGAAATTCCTGAATAAAAGCCCGGAGGGCCGCATATTCACTCGGATGGGCTTGGATGAAGCTATGTGCCATCGTGCCCACCACTGGAATACCATAAGCACGGCCCGCAAAAACATTGGAGGTAGCATTCACGCCAGCCAGGTAACTAGTGCGTGCTATCTTTAGCGCCGCATCAGTCCCATGGGCGCGCCGTGAACCAAAATCCACCACCTTATGGCCGCGAGCCGCACTCACTACCCTCGCCGCCTTGGTGGCCAGAACGCTTTGTAAATGAATTTGATTGAGAAGATAGGTTTCCACTAACTGGGCCTCTGGAAGCGGTGCAATCACTTGCACAACCGGTTCATTTTCAAACACCACCGTACCTTCCGGCACAGCAAACACATCCCCGGTAAAATGAAAATCCCCCAGTTGCTGGCAAAACCGTGGACTAAACCCTCCTGCTTCCTTGAGCCAATCGCGCTCCCCATCCGTAACATGAAGCTGCTCAAGATAACTTAGAATATTGTCGAGGCCCGCCGCCATTACAAAATTGCGGTTTGAGGGAAGTGTACGGAAAAATAATTCGAACACGGCGATGGCATTCATCTCTTCCGCATAATAAGACTGCATCATCCTCAACTGGTAAAGATCCGTAAATAATGCACTTTGCTGGGGGATATTATCCTGCTGCTCAACTATCAACGCTACCTGCCCTCCTTTTAAACTATTTTTTTTAGCCTACACTAACAATTATAACTATTACGATGAAGATATGGAGATCCTAAACCCAGACAGATAGAGGAAATGGTCATGCTCTCACTTGCAATACTTTCTCTTATTATTGCCCTTGTAGCTATATTACTAGCATTCTTAGGCATTGCAGGAGCCAAATTCACAGAGTTTTTTGTTCTCATTTTTATTGTCGCTTTTATTTCGGCATTTATATTATGGAGACAATCGCCTCGCAGATAAGCGCGACTAGAGATCAGGTAATGCCTGTAAAGTTGCGCTAGCTATTATCGGTATAGTAATAGCACAAGATTAGCTGCACTGTGCAAAGCAGCGAATGGGGCGTCCATCAGCGACCATAACAGCGCAAACGAGCCTGTTGATCTCTTTAGAAATAAGGAGTTTATTGCCAGAGAATAATTTTGAGCGCTAGAAGGTCGTGCCCTTATTACCGGTAAAAAAAGTAGGAGGTAACGAGTAGCTTCCTCCGGCTAAAGTTTACGATAATAGGCCGGAGAAAGCTCTCTGTTGAACGCATAATTTCTGTCTCTAGCCGCACTAAGAATACGACTATCTATCAGAAGAAATTATAAATGAGGACGAATAGCAGGGAGCAGATCATTAAAAGTTCTACCGTTCGCATTCTCACCAATGGCATGCATTTTCCACTCCTCATTATGGCGATAAACCTTCGCCATTATCTGAGCGTTGTGCTCTCCTTGGCAGCTTAGGTCATAGCGGGCAATTTCCGCGTTATTGCTATGATTAACCAGACGACAGAAAGCGTTTTTGACCCGGCTGAAATTTTGCCCGGTAAAATTGTTGACTACAAACACTAAACTTTTAACACTCACCGGAACCCGGGTTAAATCCACGATGATTTGCTCATCATCCCCTTCTCCTTCGCCCGTAAGGTTATCCCCGGTATGGGTAATACTTCCATCCTTACTTTGCAGCTGACGAAACCAGACTGCATCCAGGACATTGCCTGACTCGTCAAATAGCACGCAAGAAGCATCTAAATCGATTCGCCGACCATCGCCGCCAAAACCGAAGAGCCCCCTTTTCATCGTGTCCGCAGCATCCCAACCCACCCCCATGATAATCTTACTTAAGGTCCCGCCACTCTCTTTTTCAAGAGAAATTTTTTGGCCTTTTACTAGCTTAACGGGCATATCTTCCTCTCCTTATAAAGAAAATCACCATTATTCAAACAAGTAATTTTTTCTAAATTCTACATCAACCCCTTTCATCTTGAAATGGATGCTTATTCCGATACCGAATAGAAGAAAGCAAGGACAAACCGATGAAGGCCGCGCCAATCATCCCGGTAATCACTTCGGGTATGTGGACTTTAGTGCTTGCGAGCATGATGAGCGCCAAGGCACCAATGGCATAGTGGGCGCCATGTTCAAGGAAAACATACTCGCTTAGCGTGCCTTTGCGGACTAAGTATACCGTAATAGAACGCACAAACATGGCGCCAATCGCTAATCCTAGCATAATAATAATGACATCCTTGCTAATGGCAAAAGCGCCGATAACCCCATCAAAAGAGAAAGAAGCATCCAGCACCTCAAGATAGAGAAAACCCATCACGCCACTACGCTTCGCCGCATGGGCAACCGCTTCTCCCGTTTCCTCTACCTCAAATAATCCAGAGGCACTGCCTACAATGACGAAGAGCATGACCCCGCTAATTCCAGCTAGCATGGCGCCTAGTTTCTCCTCGGGTGGCAAAAAACTTTGGAGGGCCCATAAAACCCCCAGGGCAATAACTATCTCGATGGATTCCAGCTTGCCAATCCTAGATAATTTCTCTTCGGCCCGCCCCAACCAATGCAGTTCTTTTGTCTCATCAAGCAAAAAGGACAAAAATACCATTAATAAAAACATGCCGCCAAAAGCGGAAATATCTACGTGGGAGGCGTGCAAATGGGCGGAGTAAGTATCCGGATCATTAAGCGCCATCTGCGTCACTTCTAGCATCCCAATATCAGCAACAATGGCAACAATGGCAACGGGAAAAACCAAGCGCATTCCAAATACAGCAATCAGAATACCCCACGTCAGAAAACGAGCTTGCCACTTGGGGTCCATATCCTTAAGCACAGATGCATTGACGACCGCATTATCGAAGGACAAGCTAATTTCAAGAACGCCTAGGATAGCAGCAATAAATAAACCGGCAGGCCCCCCCCATAGGAAAGCTGCTATTAAGCCTACCACAGTTACTAAAAAAGAATACCTGAAATGTCTCATAAATTATTGATAATTAAAATTTTTTACGGTTCTATAAAGAGTAATTTTCAAGAGAAATTGCGAGTACAATCACAACTATTCAGCCGTTCGCAACAGACACCATAAAGCTCGGCTTGTAACAGCAATCGTTCCGCCCACGCGCAATGGGTAGCCGGTTCAACCATTTGGCTATTGAGTTTAAACACGGCTGGTGCTCCTTTCTTAAGGGCGTGCTGCGCCAAATCCATATCTTTTTCACAGACCCGATAGGCTCTCTCCACCACGGGTACTTGACTAGGATGAATAGCCGCCTTAGTAAGTAGGCCATGAGCGATATCTAGCATTATTTCACGCCGCAAGGTGGCATAATCATTAAGATACTCAAAAACCGGAGAAGAAAGCCCATAGCCTGCAGGACGAAAAGTCAAAATAACATCATTGATTATATTCCGTAGCGGCGTATCGTATATTGTTAAATGTTTAGGTCGCCTTAATCCCAACAAACGCAGGAGATCATTACCACCAATCCGAAGGCATAAAATGGGATTGCCCACATTAGCAAGTACCTTGCGAAACGCCTCCAGTCGCTCTCGGCTAAAGGCCACCTCCGTCTCAAGCGTAGGCATTAAAAGCAGATCGGGAATCTGGGCAGCCAATTCCGCGTAAACCGGTAGATTCTTCTCATCCACCTTGGGCAATACAAATCCATCTATCCTTCTAATTTCAGGATAGCGCATCAATTGAGACAGTATCTCGGGGTTGCGAGGACGAATAAAACGCAGCATGGAGGAAGGGCGAAGCTGTTCCAATACTCGCCGCAAATTAGCGAGCGCGGGAGGTAGCTCTTGTTCCAAAATGGAATCTTCAGTACATACCACAGCCGAACGTAGACCGGTAAGTTTTTGTTGATTGAGAATTCTCGCGATATCCTTCCGCGTAGCAGGCATATAAAGGGTAGCGCCAAGCTCCATATAATGGGGTATTTGGGCCTGCATCGGGTAGGCATTCGCCGTCAGTTGAGTGCTCTGGAATTGTGACGGGTACATGGCTTTTTTCTAGAGTTTATAGAATACTACGTTGTTTTTATGGTTTTGATAAAAGCCACCGCATTAAAAGGCATATCCGGCTGATGCTCGACCACTACCCCCTTCTCTTCCGCCAATATTAATAAATGAGCGGTTTCCTCCGCCCCTGGGTCCCGCAGCAAAAGTCTTTCCGGAACACGACGCAACATCACCCGGGTTGCTTCCGCAATCCCCGGTTTAATATGATTGATATCCCCAACACCATAACTATCGATCCAACGGTTAAGATAAATCTGGGTTTGAGCATAACGCTCCCTGCGAGAAATAGAAGGAAAGGGCGCCACAATGTTAACATCCATTTCCGCTTCTATTTCATCCAGGAACCAATGACTAACATCATGCTGCTGTAAGTGCTCATAAAAAGTACAGCCGTGAAACTGCCCTGGCTGAATCTGGTAATTTAATATGGAACGAGAAATGAGTCCTGAAACCGGTGCATTGAGAATACCGGAAGGGATCACATAATCTTCGTAGGTCGCGGCAATATCCGCCACTCCGCCAATGTCAGAAATCACATAAAGCGTGTCTTTGAGCTGCTCCTGATGGCGGGCGTTCCAATGGGCAACGGCCCGTTTTAGCTCTTTTGTGATAACGCCTTTGGCTGTCCAAGCATCTACAAATACAACCCCAGCCGCCGGGCGCTGGTGCTCTCTTAACAAAAATTTTAAAGCTTGTTCATCAATGCCCCGATCTCGGATAATAGAAATGGAGTAATGCCGGGAATCTACTTGGAGGTGGCGGCTCAAAGCCCGCTGCAATAAAGCCCCGATGGGTGTACCCGCTCGAACCAATGATACCAGGGTAATAGGCGCCGATCGAGTATTAGCGATCCCTTGCGCCAGCCTCATCACTTCGGCAGCCAAACGGCCTTTATGACGCTGAGTCAAGCTTCGGAATAAAGTCAAATAAGATTCGCTAGGCGGCGATTCAAAGCTGATCATCTCCGAATAATGCTTCTCACCCGATTGAATCAGGCGCTCCTTCTCTTGGATAGAGAAGAATTCAGCTTGGAGTGGCGTCAATAAGAATTGGCAATCAACCTGACGGTAACTTCCCGTGATAGGACAAAGCCCAGTTTCAATCCCAACAACGGGGCCATCTGCCGCCTGGCTCACACCCAGGCTTCCTGTTGAATTTGGCTATTTTGCGGTGTAAGCGCGTAATGACAAGCACGGAGGAAAGGAATATCGGTCAAGCTGTCACCCATGCCAATAAATAGCGGTGGCTCCTCACAATGTTCGCGAATCAGCGTCATGATGTATTTCACGGCCCTGGCCTTATCCGCATAAGGAGGAAGAAGCGCCATATTATGATCATTGCGGTGAAACCTTCCGCCCATTTCCTGGACCCAAAGAGGCACCACCACCCCCTCGACCGCTGAAAGTTGCTTAGGGCCGCCTTTGATAGAAAGATAGACGGGTATCCCTGCATCGTAAATAATACGAAACCGCAAATCTTCTACCTGCTCCGCCCGCTGATAGCCTTCAATCACTACAAGAAGATGCTGCATCCGCGGTTCCCAAATTAAGGCCTCTCCCCTAATGGTGCTCTCCCATTCCGGGAGTAAAGCACTATTGGTATCCCACACCAATGCACCATGGCTGGTGATTCGATAGTTGGAAAAGAAAGGGGAACGAATTCTGCCCAGCGCTTCTAAATTGCGCCCAGTCACAGGAATCAAAGTGCAAGCTTCAAAGAGCCGCAACAATAATAGCTGCTCCTGGGAGTGGAAAGACAAGGGACGGCCTTCCCTATCGACCGCCGCTTCCGTCAACGGACCCGGTGCCCGGCATTTACGTTGAGTCTGCAACAAAGTATCATCCAGATCAGAAAAGACAAAGACGGAACGCTTCATTCAACAATCCGATCCCGTTTTGGTAGCCACCCCCCAAATACTTCCACCCAGCTGCTCCGGAAGATTGTGATGACGTGCTAATTCGGCAAACTCATAGGCAATAATAACCTCTCTGCCACGAGGAGGATTATGAAGATAGGTAGGGATACTTCCCCCATATTCATCTTTAAAACTAAGACTTTCGCCAATGGGTCCGCCCAAGCGAATAGGGGAACGGGTAGTGCTCTGAAACAGGACATCAAAGCCTTCTCTTTCCAACTGCTCCGCCCATAGAAAAGGTTGAAATTGAAACTCGCCGGTCCCTACAACAGACACCTTACGTTCCTTTGGATAAGGACCATCTGGCATACGGAACTTCTTATCTCCTATCGCTATCCCCCGCCGGCCAGTCTGCTGGCAAGCTTGCGCCGTTGACTGAAATGCTTTGGTTTTTTCAGGTAAAGGAGGAGGTTTATATTTTACATTAGGAATAAACGAAAATACGCCTTCTAACAAACTAACAAAAGATACCGGCTTGTTAACATTGGTTTGAAATACCTGCTTTTGAGCGGGCGAAAGCCAGTTAACAATGGATACCACCACAATTTGCCGAATATGGGGTAGCACTTGTATCATTCTGTAGCTCAGCTCTCTCAGCGTCCGCCCTGTGCTGATTTCATCATCCACAAGAACCAAGGTTTGTGCTTGAGAAAATCGTTCACGAAAAACCGGCAAAGGTGGATAGAGGATATGCTCAGGCGCATGGCTGTGGGATTCATCAAAACACACCCATTCGGTGATCGGCAGGCTATGGCGGGTGGTGTGTTGAAAAACAATATCACAGCGCTGTGTTTTTCGGACCAAACTATCTGCAACCCCCGCGCCCAAACCCGTAGCCGTTTCAGCCATACCGATAAAAATAGCGGGGCCAGGTATCTCTAAGAGAGGCAGAGCCAAGCGATTGTAAATATCCCGCATTCTCGAAGGCTGGCAAGGGATATGCTTGCCAAGCACTTTGGAAACAAACAAGTATCCGCGCTTGGGATTGATTCGGCTAGCAAAATCCAATAAATCGTTCAATGGGAAAAGGGTCTTGCGGACTTCAATGGTCAAAGTCCCCGCAGCAAGACGAATAGTATGGCCCATTCAGTAACCCATCTATTGTTGAGCGCGCAGCCATCCGCCGACGCGCGCTCAACAATAGATATCCTTAGCCAATATTGACGCCAAAATCCCTGGCTACGCCGGCTAATCCACCCGCATAGCCCTGGCCTACCGCCTTAAATTTCCATTCTTCGCCATGGCGGTAAAATTCCCCGAAAATCATGGCCGTTTCAATGCTGGCATCCTCCGATAAATCATAACGGGCAATCTCTGCATTGTCAGCATTATTAACCGCGCGAATAAATGCGTTACTTACCTGGCCAAAATTTTGATTGCGGGACTCCGCCTCATGAATAGTGACCACAAAAACAACTTTTTTCGCCTCTGGCGGCATTTTAGAGACATCGACAATGATTCTTTCATCATCCCCTTCTCCCTCGCCGGTACGATTGTCCCCCGTATGGGTTACAGCGCCACTAGGATCGGTCGTATTGTTATAGAAAACGAAATGATTATCGCTTAACACCTTGTCGCTTTCGCCTAAAATAAGCGCACTGGCATCCAAATCGAAATCAGTGCCATCGGTAGAGCGAGCATCCCATCCTAACCCAAACGCAACCTCTTTTAGACCGGGGGCTTCTTTGCTCAGGGATACATTCTGTCCTTTCTGTAAGGTTACCGCCATTACTTACTCCTTATATCAGTCTTTTTTAAAGATCAAAATCAGCCGGATTCAATCCCAGCTCTGAGCAGATTTTGCTCACCGTTTTTCTTTCAGCATTGTCAAAATCACCGTCCGATGCTCCAATTGCGCAGCAAACCCGTACCAAAAGCCGGGCTTCCCCCTCTTTCTTTTTAACTTTACTGACCGCCTGAAGCGCATTGGCTTCGCCAATGGCTGGATCAAACTCGAATTGAGCAGAGAATTTTTCAAACAGCTTGATAACATTCTCCGTGTCAAAAACCGACAATACCTCCGATGTTTGCAAAAAACCCATCATTTTTTGCTTCTCTTCAGGTTTGACAACCCCATCAGCATAAGCGACCAGGGTGCAGCCCGCAATTACGCCTTCAAGGAAGTCTTTATTCCTGATTTTAGTGGTCTCATTTTTCAAATTGGTAGAGACTTCGTTAAATTTACCTTTTAACCAACTCAAAGCCATTATTGTGAACCTCTTTCTCGTTACAGTTGTGCCCCGAGGACGGTTGACATAAAAAATCCTGAATGCCAGACTTAAGAAGTTAAATATTCTTCATTGTTCCCGGGCCTAATATTATTCTGTTTAGACGACGTTAGGGCACCTAACAGATAGGTGGATATTCAGCAATGCTAAATTAGCATATCTATGCTGTTTCAAAAAGCAAGCCTTCCCTGCTGACGGTAAATAGTTATCCTAATTCATGCAAGTAGCATATCACTACTATAGAAATCAGGAATTTATATGAAAAATCTTAAGAAGAAAAGTTTAATAAAATTATCACTGTGATTGCGGAATAGTTCAAGATAAGGGATTGTCTTGTTTATACACCAATCACTAACGCTCTTTCTCTTTAGCTACTGTATATAGAGATATAAAAACGATGAAGATGTTTTCAAAAGCGATGATGGGGGCCGTTCTAGTTTTCCTGACCTGGGACTACCCTGTATTGGCGGAAGACTCTCAGCCCGCCGCATTCAAAATCGGTAACGTTGAATTCCTTGCCGATGAGCCAAGCTACCTGGACTTTGGGGCTGGGGCCTTTGATATTGTTCATTCAGAAATTTCCGCCGCTGGTTATATTGAATACCGCTATGGAAAAAAACTATCCTTCATTGGCCCTGTTATGGGAATAATGGCGAATACGGACGGGGGAGTGTTTGGCTACGGCGGCATCTACACTAATATTAAATACCGGAGGTTAGTTGCCACGCCGTTTTTTACGGTAGGAGGATACCACCAAGGCGGGAGCAAGGATCTCGGGGGCACCTTTCAATTTCGCAGCGGCATAACTTTTGCTTATCAATTTGATAAGGGCTCTCGCCTTGGAGTACGCTTCGCCCACATCTCCAACGCCAGTATCCATGATAATAATCCTGGCGAGAATGAACTGCTTTTGACCTATTCCCTACCCTTAGCCTTTTAGCCATGCTTCGGCAAGCCTCGCTCCAGGTACCTGCAGGAAAACAAGGAGCATGACCAGCTTTGTTACCGGCGCAACCGGCTTTGTAGGTTCGGCGGTAGTCAAGCAACTGCTCGATGCGGGAGAAACTGTCCGGGTATTAGCCCGCTCCAACAGTGATCGGCGTAATTTGGAAGGGTTACCCATAGAAATCTTTGAAGGTGATCTTAAAGATCAACGGCGCCTAGAAAAAGCGCTCCATGGTTGCCAAGCTCTTTTTCATGTGGCGGCTGATTACCGCTTATGGGCTCCCCGTTCGCAAGACTTTTATGATACTAACGTCCGGGGCTCCGAGAATATCATCCACGCTGCGGCGGAAGCCGGCGTTAACCGTATTGTTTACACCAGTAGCGTCGCCACGCTGGGATTAAGCCCTGATGGTACGCCAACTGATGAGGAAACCCCCTCCAGCCTCGACACCATGATCGGCCACTATAAACGATCTAAATTTTTGGCTGAGGAATCAGTTAAGGATCTGAGGCGCAGACTGGGGCTAAATATCGTGATTGTTAACCCCTCCACCCCTATTGGACCACGGGATATCAAACCCACGCCTACTGGCAGAGTCATTGTCATGGCCGCCTCAGGAAACATGCCTGCCTACATGAACACCGGTCTCAACGTGGTCCATGTGGATGATGTCGCCGCTGGCCACCTCCTGGCCTTTGAAAAAGGCGGCATGGGTGAGCGTTATATTCTTGGAGGCGAGAACCTTACCCTGCATGATATTCTGGCAACGATCGCCCAGCTTACCCACCGCCGTCCTCCTAGATTCCGACTTTTACCTCACATGGTCTTGCCAATCGCTTACCTTGCTCAAGGCTGGGCTCGTCTGACCAACGGCAAAGAACCCATGACCACGGTTGACGGCGTGCGGATGGCAAAGAAATATATGTTTTTTTCTAGCACTAAAGCGGAGCAACTGCTAGGCTATCAGTCTCGCCCCGCTCAAGAAGCAATTCATGATGCAATTAGCTGGTTTCAGGCCAATAACTACCTGTAGACTAGGCTAAAGAGATTCCTCCTCTGCTTCCGCTAGCGGGGATTACTTACTATGTCCAATTCTTCGCGCTTTGTCGTCTGCACCTATAATTTATGGCAGGATGAGCGCTGGCCAGAGCGGCAAGAACCCTTGCGGCAATTCATCACGCTTCATCGACCGGACATTCTATGCGTGCAAGAACTTTGCCCCCAAAGCCAATCCTTACTGGATCAAACGCTCCCGACCCATCAACGGGTGGATGACCCCTTTGAAGGTTGGAAGAGAGAAAGCAATATTTATTGGAATGAGTCGCTTTTCTATCTGCTCGAATATGGCGCGGAGAATATTGGAATTCTAGAGCAGTGGCGCCGCCTCTTTTGGGTCCGGTTACAACCTCAAATTACTGGCGGACCGCCCCTCTTGGTGGCCACCGCCCACTACACTTGGCCCGGCAACCACCAAGAACGCAACGATAGAGTCAATGTACGCGTTGCCCAAGCTCTTAACACTGTCAAAATGCTGCGCCGACTAGCGACGCAGTCCTCACCATTGCTATTCATGGGGGATCTTAACGATCATTACTTACCCCTAAAAGTGCTCCAAGAAGGCGGCCTTACTGATTGTTTTACTGCTTTAGGCCGCATCCCCCAAATCACTCGTCCCGCTTATCCCACCTATGTTCACACGCCCCAGGTCGTTGACTGGGTACTCCACTGGGGACCCCTACAACCCATGACCAGCGATGTGGTGGATTTTTTTGTGGGAGATGTTGCCCCCTCCGATCATAAACCGCTGCTTGCTACTTATCGATGGGCATAAACGCCCAATAGCGGCTTAGAGGCCCCGTTAGCTACGCCAGAATATTCGGGAAAATAGCACCAAAACCGTAAACAACTCCAACCGGCCAGCTAACATGGCGAAACAGAACAACCATTTGTCCCCGTCACTCACGCTAGTAAAATTAGTAGCCACCTCTCCTAAACCCGGACCCACATTATTCAAGCAAGTAGCCACAGCGCCAAAAGCAGTGATCGGATCCATCTCCCCCGCCATAAGCAACATCATGAGAATAGTAAATAACAATAGATAAAGGGAGAAAAACCCCCATACGGCACTGGTGACTTCCTCGGGAACAGGCCGGCCATCAACCTTGAGTACCCGCACAATCTGAGGATGAACTAGCCGGTACATTTCCCGCCGGCCCTGCTTGATTAACAATAAGAAACGGATAACCTTCATCCCCCCTGCAGTGGAGCCCGCGCACCCCCCCATGAAACTGGAGAAAATAAGCAACACAGGCAAAAACAAAGGCCAAAGTGAAAAATCATCGATCCCATAGCCCGTACTGGTAATCACGGAAATGGTTTGAAAAGTGGCATAACGAAGCGCCGTGGCAGGATCTGCATAAGTTTCAGAGAGGAACAAGGTAGCAGCAATGAGAATAATCAATGCCACCACCACCGCCAGAAACATCCGAATTTCACTCTGGCGCCAATAGAGATCAACCCGACCCTTGTGCAAAGCCAAATAGTGAATCCCGAAATTAATAGCGCCAAGCAACATGAAAACGCAGGCAATGGCTTCAATCAAGGGACTGTTAAAATGCGCTAAACTGGCATCATGGGTGGAAAACCCACCGGTAGAGACGGTAGTCAGGCTATGGGCTATGGCATCAAACCAGGACATGCCCGCAAGCCAGTAAGCTGTCGCGCAAGCAAGCGTTAGCCCCCCATAAACGAACCACAAGGCGCGGGCTGTTTGAGCAATGCGAGGGGTAAGTTTTTCTCCTTTGATAGGGCCCGGCGTTTCTGCCCGATATAATTGCATTCCCCCAATACCGAGCATGGGCAAGATGGCTACGGCGGTGACAACCATGCCGATACCGCCTAGCCATTGCAGTTCCTGGCGCCAGAATAGAATCGAAGGAGGAAACTGATCCAAACCAACGATTACTGTCGCGCCCGTCGTCGTGAAAGCGGAAATGGCTTCAAATACGGCATCTGAAAGATCAAGGTGAGGCATAAAAAGAAAAGGAATCGCACTGATGAGACCGAGCACAAACCAAAACAGCGTAACAATGACAAAGCCATCCCTTCGGCGAAGGTTAAGTTCTTTATGGCGCAGTGGCCACCACATAGCCAGTCCCAACAGCAAGGAAATAAGCGACTCTATTGATAAATGAACCCATTCCCCATCCTGATAGCCCACGGAAATAAGAAGAGGTGGGACAATCGCTACGCTGTAGATAAGTAGAAGAACGCCAAGGGTGCGGATAACCACAACTAAATTGAGCATCAATCTACGTCTCTTTGAATATGTATGAATTAATTTTCAAATAAAATATAACTTATATGTCAGATATTTTTTCTTGAAAAGACTGAAGTATCGTCACTAATGTCATATCATAATAACGAGCAAGCCATTAAGGTAATGGCGGCCGCAGGAAATCGGTACGCCATCGAGTACATGCCACTGATTGGAGGTAAACTTTCCTTCAGTTCCCGGAAGAAGACACCCCTTGGAGATAACCGTTGAAGGAGCGCTTGCTCTTTGACAACCAAAGGCTGGGGTTTCGGTAAAAAGCGTTGCCGGGTAAAACCTGAGCATTGAAAAATGTCTTCAAGAGTGTATGGATATGCAAGCATCCTAAAATTAAAATGCCTCTGTATATTTGCACGGTCCGTGGTCATGCGGCCCCGAAGCACAGAACGTTGATCCAGGCTAAAGCCTTGAGGAGTCAGCGGGCAAGCCGCCTGCTTTAGATGGCGGTACATGACTCATTCATCAAACCTTTCTGCGGTCACTTATTCAAGTACCAACCGCTAACTTAGTCCTAACGCCCGTGGATTCTTAAATGACTATATTACGTAGAGATCCGCCTATCCAATACCCAGGGCTAACTACTTATCAAGCCAAGAAACATTATCCTGATTGTCATCCACAACCTTGCCCAAGCTCACCGTATCGCTGATAATGTAACCGTGTTCTGGGTGCAGAAAGGTACAGTCCGATTACTCGAAAAAGACGGGGATGAAGAATTTTTAATTCACTTCAAAACTCAATTACCACAGCCTATTTTAATGGGGTACGGGGCTTAAAGTAAAATTTATAATATCATTATTTTCAAATTCTTATAGACTGGACTCTGGCCACCCCAGCGGGCCAATATGAACACTTTCCACCCAGAATCTCTGCCTGAATATCTCACTGGCACCATAGAACGGGTTACTTTTCATAGCGAGGAAAGTGGATTTTGCGTCCTGCGAGTCAAGGTGCGTGGCGAGCGCGATCTCATCACCGTGGTTGGTAATACCGCGACAGCCATACCGGGGGAATATGTGGAATGTCGCGGCGAATGGCTCAATGACCGCACCCATGGACTTCAGTTCAAAGCAAAACATCTGAAAGTCATCCCCCCCAGCACTCTCGAAGGAATTGAAAAGTATCTCGGCTCGGGCATGGTCAAAGGGATCGGTCCCCACTTTGCCAAGAAATTGGTACAAACCTTCGGCGAACAAGTGTTCGAGATTATTGAACACAAAGCCGAGCGCCTCACCGAATTAGACGGCATCGGCCCCAAGCGCAAAGCGCGAGTCATTCAATCCTGGGCGGAACAAAAAGCTGTTCGCGCCATTATGGTATTTTTACAATCCCAGGGCGTGGGTAGCGCCAGGGCGGTTCGCATTTATAAGACCTACGGCGATCACGCCATCGAACAGGTTCGCGAGAATCCTTACCGGCTGGCGTTAGACATTCATGGTATTGGTTTTAAAACCGCCGACAGGATTGCCCAACGGCTAGGAATTCCCGCTGATTCCCTTATCCGCGCCCAAGCGGGAGTCCGCCATGTACTCCAGGAATTCGCAACCGAAGGACATTGCGCGATGGAGCGGGAAAAATTAGCGGACACAGCTAGTCAATTGCTGGAAATTTCCGTCCCTATTATCGAACATGCCATTGCCCAAGAAGTTACTGAAGGACAATTCATCGACGAGATTATTCATGACAAACCCTGCCTATTTCTTGCCTCTCTTTATCGTGCGGAAACAGGCATCGCCAAACATTTACAGCGCCTCCTTCAGAGTCTCCCCCCTTGGGGAGAGATCAATACGGATAAGGCTATTCCCTGGGTGGAAGAGAAAACAGGATTGCGCTTCTCCCCCTCGCAACGTGCGGCGGTTATACAAGCGGTCAGGGGCAAAATCACTGTTATTAGCGGGGGTCCGGGGGTTGGAAAAACCACTGTCGTTAATAGCATTCTCCGCATTATTCGAGCCAAGCAAATCCAGGTCCACCTTGGAGCGCCTACCGGGCGAGCGGCAAAACGGCTTGCTGAGTCCACTGGACTTGAAGCCAAAACGATTCACCGTCTGCTTGAATTCGATCCCCATGCCATGGGTTTCAAGCATCATGGAGGCAACCCCCTCCACACTGATTTTATCGTTATTGATGAAGTTTCCATGGTCGATGTGAAATTGATGAATCAACTACTTCAAGCCATCCCCACGCATGCGGCATGCCTGCTAATAGGCGATAGAGACCAGTTGCCTTCGGTAGGGCCAGGGCAGGTATTAGCGGATATCATCGCTTCCAAAAAAATTACGACCGCCCATCTCACCGAAGTTTTTCGCCAGGCGGCCAACTCTAAAATCGTTGTCAATGCCCACCGAATCAATCAAGGAAAGATGCCTGAGAGAACCCATGAAGCGGCCCCGCTCAGTGACTTCTATTTTATTCCCACTGAGTCACCTGAAGCCATCCAGGATAGGCTCCTAGAATTAGTCACCACGCGGATACCCAAACGCTTCGGCTTTGACCCCATTTGTGATATTCAAGTCCTGACCCCCATGAATCGGGGCAGTCTTGGAACACAAGCGCTTAATGCACTTCTGCAACAGCAATTCAATCCCCAAGCCGGCCCCAAAATCAACCGGTTCGGCTGGACCTTTGCCCCAGGCGACAAGATTGTTCAGACTGTCAATAATTATGACAAAGAAGTCTTCAATGGAGATATTGGCAGAATAACCCGGATAGATCCTGAGAAGAGCCTCGTGTATATCAGCATCGATGACCGCGAGGTAGAATACGAACTAGGTGAACTTGACGAAATTGCTTTAGCCTACGCTATCTCGGTGCATAAAAGCCAAGGTTCAGAATACCCAGCGGTTGTCATTCCCCTAGCTACCCAGCACTATACCATGCTACAGAAGAATCTCCTCTACACGGGTGTTACCCGCGGCAAAAAGCTGGTCGTTATTGTGGGGCAGCCTAAAGCGCTTGCCATAGCCGTTAAAAAGTCCCATGCAACCTCTCGCCTGACCCATCTTTCAGCACGGTTAGCGAACAGTTGAAATGAAACACCCATCACCGTCCATCAGGAAAGTAGAAAATTAAAACTCCTTCCCGCAAAATGCTTATTTCGATTTTAATTTTTCGAAAGAAAGTATCCTATAGCGCAATAAGCCAAGGCGACTTGTCCATTCCGCTATCCCGGTTTCAACCTTAGCGGAAAGATCTTTAATTCCCAACTCTCCCCCAAGTGCGCGAAGAAAAGAATAGGTGGGAAGTGTATTCTCCGTAATATCCTTCTCTATTCGCCCTTTAAAGCCCATGGCCTGGGCCAAGGAACGATATTGCGCCAAAGTATACTGCAAATTACAGCGGCCAAAAAATCCCCGTGCAAAGGGCCATCCTGAACTGAATGCCGTCAGCGGTGAAAAAAAATTTTGGGGAATAAAATCAGAAAGTGCAAAATACCCTCCTGGTTTAAGCACTCGCCAAGCCTCCGCAAAGAATTTACTCCTCTCGGGGAAATGGAAAATACACTCCACGGCTAAAACCACATCAAAGGATTGATCAGGAAAAGGCAACGCGCAGGCATCGCCTGCTTCAAAGTAAATGGTATTACCTGAGTGGGCCTTTACCTTTTCTTGTGCTCGAAGTAATTGCCGAATATCAATATTCAGTCCGATTAACTCCATGCCAGAGAAATTTTCATTTAAGCTCGCAATGGTGCCTCCAAACCCACAGCCCACATCCAAAATTCGCTGATTATTTTTCGTGTTGGCCGCAAAGTAAATCTTTTTAGTGAGATTCTCTGCCGCCTGGGCAAAATCTTCCGGTGAAACTACCCCTTGTGGCGGTTCGCTCCAATAGCCCCAGTGGACATGGCGCCCAAAAGCAAGCTCTAATTTTGTGTTTTCTTGTTCTAGTTGCGCCAGCAGCAAATCAAAATAAGGGAGATGAATATCCTCGAATGTCATCTGTTATTCCCATTAATTTTTTATATATGTCTGAAGAAAGTCATTCTGTAAAATAGCGCGCTAATGTCAAGAACAAATTTATATACTAGGACAATTTAAGTGTTTTTCAATTTAACGTTTATTTTATTTGGCAGCTACCTGCTCTCTGCGCTATCCTTACAGGTGTGTTTTATCCAAATTCTAAAATCAATATTATGGCAAAACGGACGACGAAAAAGAAAACAGCTAAAAGCGCACACCAACAAGCACCACAGGTGAGCGAAGCAATATCCCGGGCTGAAAAGGCAATTACGCTAGCTCAGAAGAAACTGGACAAGGCTACAGAACAGGCCGATAAGGCAAAAGAGCGAGCGGCACAAGCCGTCACTAAAGCTAAAGAAACCAAGCGTGCTACCACACTAGCTGCGGCTGATCGAGCGCGCAAAGCCCTAGCTAAAACAAAAGAAGCCAAGCGTGAAGCGACAGGAGAATTACGCCAGGCAAAGGCGAATCTCAAAGCTGAGGACAAAGCGGAACGTGATCGCATTAAATCTGAAGAACAAGCAAAGCGTCTGGCCGAAAAAAAGGCAATCGCTAAAACCCATGCTATCGCCGTTTTTGAGAAGAAATGGGAGCGGCAATGGGAACGTAAGCAACGTGCTAGAAAAACCGCTAAACGTAAGGTAAATTCTCCAAGCAAAGAGAAAAAAGCAACCGCGCTATAAGATAATTTCCTAATTTTAGATAAGATCTTGATCCGGCATGGGCGGCAAGAGAAATAGAACTACTCCCGTAGACGGGCGGATTAAGTCTATCCTTTCCATACTACTCAATACCACTCATGCCGATTAAGTCTTCTATTACGGTGCGTCGCTTATTCAAAGCCTAAAGATGGCTTATGATTTTTATAACGCTTTTACCTTAAGCAAGATACGGCCCTAGTAGCAGGCAGTGGGGTGAATATTCGTTCTTATTACCCAGCCTCCACTTCAAAAAAACGACTCATTAGCTATTTATGGATTACTTCTACCTTAATACTTTTATTCAGCGGCTGCGCTCCCCAGCGCAGCTACGAGGCAGCCCTAATCCTGGCTGACATTGCAGCCCAGGAAACGCCTTCACAGTGGAAATCCACTACCTCTACCCCTAACCAAAAAGAAATCACCTATAGGATCAGGAATCGTACCCATCGTGGAACAATTTACCTACCCGCCTCCGCACCTCCTCAAGCGGGCATCATATTAGTCCCTGGTATCTTTCCCCTGGCCAAAGATGACCCGCGCCTAATCGCCTTTGCCAAAACGTTAGCACGAGCTCGCTTTGCCGTGCTTACCCCGGAGTTAAAAGAATTTCGACACCTCCAAGTAAGGCCGGAACATCCGCGGATAATTGCCGATGCCCTGCTCTATCTGGCGAACCGTCCTAACCTAGTTCCTCCAGGTCATCTGGGACTCGGGGCCTTCAGTTTCTCTGTGGGTCTAGCAATCATTGCCGCCCTCGAAGAAGATGCCCGTACCAAGGTGCAATTCATCCTTGGAGTAGGCGGCTATTATGATTTGGAAACGGCTATCCGCTTTTTTACCACGGGTTATCTTTCAGAGAGCACTCATTACCCAAATCCCAGTGAATATGGCAAGCTCGTCTTTGCGGCAACCAGTCTCAACTACCTTGCCGATTCAACAGATCAAACGGTACTAGAGAAAATGATACAAATTAAAATCCACAATCCAGAGGCAGAAATCGTCTCTCTAGCATCGAGGCTAGGGGCGGAGGGAAAGGCAGTGTATATGCTCTTACATAATACCGATCCCAAAAAAGTTGCCGCCCTCATTCAGGCGCTGCCTTCAGGAATGAGGCAGCTCATCAAAAACCTAAGTTTAAGCAATAAAGATTTAACCCAACTTCAAGCCCAGCTCTTCCTCATCCATGGTAAAAGCGATCCACTCATCCCTTATACTGAAAGCCTCGCCTTAGCCGGTGCTTTGCCTCCCAAGCAAACGAAAGTGTACTTAATAGAACAGGTACTCACCCATGTAGACTTTAAATTTCAAAGCCTCTTTACTCGTGCTTTCTGGACTGAGGAACTACCGGATCTATGGCGAATGTACCGGGTCATCTACGCCCTGCTCGGAAAACGGGCACAAACCGATCAGTAAATAATTCATGGCGCCCATAGAGACCCGATTCATTCCAGCGAATGGGCTTTACTTTGAGGTTGAACAATGCGGCCAGGGGGATCGGCTTGCCCTTTGCCTCCATGGTTTTCCTGAATGCAGCTATTCATGGCATCATCAAATGCCACTGCTCGCAGACCAAGGTTATCGCGTTTGGGCGCCCAATCTGCGCGGTTACGGGCGTAGCTCACGCCCTTCAAAAGTAGCCGCCTACCGTACCAATCATCTCCTTGCGGATATGGTCGCGCTTATTAAAGCTTCCCGTTGCCGCTCCGTTTTGCTTATCGGCCATGACTGGGGAGCTGCTCTCGCCTGGTTATTCGCCATTAACAAAATCCATTCTTTAGAGGGCCTTATCATTATGAATGTGCCCCACCCCGCCCCCTTCCTTACATCCCTGACAACATGGCGGCAGTTAAGGAAATCCTGGTATATACTCTTTTTCCAAATTCCCTGGTTTCCAGAATGGCTGCTGAGCAGGCACAACGCCTGGCTCCTAGGTAAAACCATACGCTATCTGGCAGTCAATAAAGATCGTTTCCCCCCTGAGGTCATTCATATCTATCGCCGTAATGCCGCCCAGCCCGGCGCACTCCGAGCCATGATAAACTATTACCGAGCGCTGTTCCGAGAATTACCATGGCGCAAATATCATGGCTATTTACCGTTGATTGAAATCCCCACTTTAATGATCTGGGGTGAAGAGGATTTAGCCTTAGGAAAAGAAACTACCTACGGAACCGAACGCTATGTGAGCGATCTTACTCTGCACTATCTTCCCGGCATCTCCCACTGGGTACAGCAGGAGGCGCCGGAGCAAGTTAACAGTATTATTATTGAATGGCTTGCAAGAAAGAAATTAAAACCTGCTCACCCTGTTGCGCAGCGTTAAAAAAGACCCGTTGAACCTGTTTGCAAGGGACATTTCGTGATTTCAAAAAAGCAAAAAAAAGCAGGCCATGAATGGGATACTCCCTTCAAGTTTGAAAAAGATCCACGGGCCTGCCGTATCGTCTGTACAATCGGACCTGCCAGCCATTCGCCAGCTACCCTAGAAAAAATGCTGCTATCGGGAATGAACGTCGCTCGTTTAAATTTTTCCCATGGCAACCATGAAAGTCATGGGAGAATCGCTCGCGCAATCCGAGAAGCCGCGCGGCGTCTTATGAAACCCGTCGCTATCCTCCAAGACCTTCAAGGACACAAAGTACGGGTAGGCAATGTTCAGCACCCACCATCCCTCTCCCTTAAGGAGGGGCAGGAAATCCTTTTAGGCCATGGCGAAATGGTCTCCAGCAAGCGGATTGGTATTGATTATCAAGATATCATCCAATATGTCACGCCAGGCCAAAAAGTGTTTCTTGATGATGGTTCCATTGAATTAGCAGTGCTCTCAGCAGAAGGGAATGACCTTCGCTGCCAAGTCAAACTTGGTGGCCAGCTCAGGAGTCGAAAAGGGGTGATCTTTCCCGATTCTCAGCTTAGCTTTCCTCTTCTTAACGAGAAAGATGCAAGCGATGCCCGCTTTGGCATCTCCCTTGATGTGGACATGGTCGCCATGTCTTTTGTTCGCTCGGCGACAGAGATTATTGAAATGCGCTTACGCCTTGCCGAATGGGGCCAAAAAAATTCATTTATTATTGCTAAGATCGAAGATCATAAAGGCATTGACAATCTCGACGAAATCCTGCAAGTCGCCGATGGCGTGCTCGTTGCCCGAGGTGATTTAGGGGTGACTCTGCCACGGGAGAAGGTCCCAAGCATCCAAAAGGCCATCATCCAGACAGCCAATGCCTTTGGCGTTCCAGTCATTACTGCCACCCAAATGTTGGAAAGTATGACTCATCATGATAAACCTACCCGGGCCGAAGTTAACGACGTGTACCATGCTGTCATTGGCGGTTCGGATGCGGTCATGCTATCTGGAGAAACGGCTTCAGGTCACTACCCCATTCAGGCGGTTCAGGAAATGAATCGTATTTGCCGGGAAGCGGAGAAAGAACTTCGAAATGTTAAGAGTGAAATCCCGGTACGGGGTAAACAAGATATGCACGATAAAATGGCCGCTTCAGCCGTTAATCTAGCCCACAATGCAAAGGCTCGCTGTATCCTGGCCTTCTCTCTTTCCGGTGCTACCCTGCGGGCGCTTTCTTCAGCCCGCAGCAGCGTTCCCGTCTATGGCGTAGTGGTTGAAGAGCGGCTACTGCGGCAATTACTCCTGCATTGGGGGCATTCCTTGATTACCATGCCCCATGAAGAAACACTAGAAAATCTGATCCGCCCTGCCCTTATACAGCTTCAGGAAGAAAACATCATCCACTCTAATGATCGAATCGTAGTCATGGCTAGCCAAGCAGAAGCTGGCGCGAAGGAAACCTATCTTTTTAAGCTCTACCTTTTAGAATAGAATTCAAATAATTTAGTAATTCCCCTTCGCGCCATGACCCTATAAAAAGGGCTTTTTCTCGCCGCTATTTAAAAGCCACTACCCGAAATAATCCGGTTCGTTCCCTGGCTTCCATTTAATATTGCAACCCATGCTAGGCCGCTGTTCACCAGAAATAGGCTGGCCAGCAAGCACTGCGTCAGCCGCTGCCCGGAGATCTTCACCTGCTATCGGTGCATCATTACCGGGCCGGCTAGCATCAAACTGACCCCGATAAACCAACTTATGATTTTTATCAAAGAGAAAGAAATCAGGCGTGCAGGCTGCCTTATAGGCCTTTGCAATTTCCTGTGTTTCATCATATAGATAAGGGAAAATATATCCCTGCGCTTCTACTTCCTCCGCCATTTTTTCTGGGCTATCGTCGGGATAGTTTTCCACATCATTGACGCTAATGCCCGCAATCGCCAAACCTTTAGGCTGGTATTCGCGGGCAAACTGGGAGAGCGCAGTGCTAATGTGTTTCACATAAGGACAGTGGTTACACATAAAAATGATCAACAAACCACTAGCTCCCTTAAAATCCGCCAGTGACACGGTACGCCCTGTCGCCGGTTCCAGTAATTGAAAATCCGGCGCCTGGGTACCCAAATCCAACATTATAGACTCAGTTCTAGCCATTATTTCCTCCTTGGTGGAACAAAATCAATTAAACCCTTATTCAACTGAGCGGCTGTTTTCAACTTTCGTCAAAACAAGATTCGAATTATCCGCCCGTTGATAATAGGGGAGTGGCTGGTGTAATTCTTCAAACGCTTTATCCCGTTCTTCCATGGTCCGGTACCAACGGTAAGATTCCCACTCTTCGCCGAGCAAATGGGATGCCCGCATGGTATCGCTAGAATGTAAGGTAATACGTATGCCAAATGGTTTCATTCTTTCCTGCTCGCTTAGAAACTATTCTAATTTAAAGGGTCAATGTGTCTAATAACAGGCGAATTATCACTATAATTACACGGTCATACCATCATACCTGAACATCGCAAAACGTGCCTTAGCAACTTCCCAACCGGGCATGTCTAAAAGATTTTTTTAGACCACCCCCACTCTCGCCAGCCACTTAGCTGAGGATAATAAAGCCCCAATCTTATTTTCTCCGTTTCAGGTGCTTTAAGTGCCATCAGGGCGGCATAGCGCTCCAGTTGGGCGTGATAGCGCTCCTGTTCTCTATTGAGAAATTCCTCCCTATCGCCACCTTCATGAGTACCGGTTTTATAATCCACAATCCATCGAACCCCTGCCTCATCAATAAAGGTGCGATCAATAACCGCCCGAATAATTCGACCGTTTAAAACACCGCTCAAAGCATATTCATTCCGCGCCTGCCGATGGTTTGAAGCAAGAATCCAACGCCCTCGCGGATTTTCAAGAGTCTGCCCGAGTACTTCCCGGGCGCGCTCCATGGCATTTTCCATCTCATCAGCCACCACCCCCTGTTGCCTCAACGCCTGGCGCAAGGCAGGCGCAAGCGCCATGATCCGGGTCAAGCCCCAGTGCTCAGGACCTTCCTCGGCAATGATTTGAAGATAGCGGTGAACCACCGTCCCTATATGGCGAGCGGTCTCTCCCGCCCAATCAAATTCAATGGAATCCAAGGCAGGAGCCACCTCCGGTAAATCTCCGATATCCACTCTAACTCCCGCCATAGGCGCGGGACATTGCCACTGGGTGCTTAGCCGGGAAATAAAGCCCGAGATTGGAGAATCCGCGAGATCCGTCCCTTCTTCTCTGATCTCGGTTTCTCTTTGGAGAAGGGCTGCCGCTTCAAATTTTTCTTTTACCGCGGGCCACAAAGAAGCCAACAGAGATCGCTTTGAGGGCATTTTGGTTTTTTTACCCGTGTCATCCAGCTCCACCTGCCCAAGCAGATGCAGCCGGTGTTTTGCCCGCGTTACCGCCACATAGAGCAGGCGGCCATTTTCGAACTCTCCCTTTTCTTCATGGAGCCTTTTAATATGCTGATAGATAGAATCCTGCGATCCACCTACTCCGGTAATAGGCGCTAATAAGAGAGCACCCTTATTTCCTGCCGAATAATGGGCGGTCGGGCGCTCCGCCCAAAGCAGCAATTGGTGACTTTCATGACGGGGGGGACATCCTAGACCAGGCACAATCACCGTATCGAATTCCAGCCCCTTAGCTCGATGGATAGTCATAATCTGCAAAGTCTCATCCGCCTCCCTATCGGGTGGGGCAAAGAGCCGCGCTACCGACTCCTCCAGGGCTCTGAAATCAAGAATCTCATCCGCCACGGCCTCCCCCTCCAGCAAATCCAGGTAAACGGAAGCCTCCTCCAATGCTATGGAGTCAGCCACACAAGCAGGTCCACCAAGGGCTAGCCATACTCCTTCCACCTGCCGGCGAGGCGAGGTTCGCCGGCGTTCTTCCAGTGCTTTGGCGAATACCTGACGGAGCCTGCCAAGCCGCTCCCGGCCTTCTTCGCTCAGCCGCTGAATACAAGCATCCTCCTGAATACGGTCCCAAATAGCCGCCTGCTTATCCTCGCCCGCCAGGACATAGAGATCCGCCAAGGTTAAACCGCACCAAGGGGCACGCAACACCGTCAGCCAACTGAGACGATCCCCCAGATGAAACAGGGCCTTGGTCAAAGCCAGTAAATCTTGCACGACCGGACGACTGCCCAAGGGCTCAATCTCCAAGGCCCGAAAACCCAAACCCGCCTCTCTCAGCAGAGGTACAATCCCGGCTAAATGACCCCGGCTGCGTACCAGAATGGCAATGGTGGAATTTGGTGTTGCCTGCCTGGTTTGCTGAATCAGGTGAACCACCCTTTCTGCTTCTGTTAGCGAGTCTTTTTCAAAAAAGGGATGAACCTGGACCGCCGGTGCCGCCAGAAGAGGATGAAAGGCATGGGACTGGCTATAAGGGACGGCGCCAGTGGCTATTTCCTGGGCCGCCGGCAAAATCTGGCGAAAAGACTGATTAACCCAATTTACAATGCCTTGCTGGGAACGAAAATTGACCGATAATGTTAAGGGCGTTAGGGGTAACTGCCCTATTCCTTGCCGCCAAGCCTGCAAATAAAGTCCCACTTCAGCCTCGCGAAAGCGATAAATAGACTGCATGGGATCGCCAACCACCAATAAAGTTCGCCCCTCACCCGCTTCCCAGCCAATAGTTAATCTTTCCAATAAGATGTACTGGCTGAGACTGGTATCCTGAAATTCATCCATCAGCAAGTGCCGAATCTGGTAATCCAAAGCCAAAGCCAAATCCGTGGGCGCCTCAGCCTCCCCCAGAGCGGCCACTGCCCGCTGGGCTACCTCGGTAAAATCCACTTCACCTCGCTCTTGGAATGCCAATTGCAATTGAGCTACCGCTAAGGGTAAGAGTTGAAATAGAGCCTCCATCAACTGCCATTGAGTTGCCGTGTAAGAAGCCGAAGGCAGGAAACGCAGATCATGCAGTGCACAACGCAACGCCTCTTCTCCTTCCAGGCGCGCCAGAAAATCTAAAAAGGCGCGTTTTTGCTCCTTCAGAAATTGCTTCTCCTCCTGGCCGCGAGCAGCGCTAGGGGCGGGAAAGCCAATGTTTTTATTCGCTTGTCGGCGCCATTCGCCTCCATTCGTCAACAAAAGCTGGGACAGTCCTAGCCAATGGGGTAATGCCTCGGCCTGGGTTCCAGGCCGCTTCCAAAGATCGCGGCAAGCCTGAATAGGAGAAGCTGGAGCAGTGGTGGCAACCTTACCAGCAGCGAAACGGGCAAACTCTAATATTTCTGCCAGCACCGGCTCGGGACAGCAACGGCTAACCTGCTGCAATCCATCCTGGATAACCCCCTGAAGCGCTTCTTCCAGGAGCTCTCGCTGCAATTGTTCATTGCTAGCGAGATGACGCAACCATTGATCTCGCCGGGCAAGCATTGCCGAAAGCAACCGTTCGATTTTGCCCCAATTATTATTTAAATGACGCAACAAGGTTTCCACGCTAGCGGACCATTCCGCGCCACTTTCCACCTCCGCCAAAGTTCTACGCGCAGCTTGGCGATAGAGACTTTCCGCATCTTCGGTAATTCCGGGCTGGGCGCCAAAGCGGGATAAAAGGGGCATCTGCCGGGTTAAACTGGCACAGAGGGAATCAATGGTCTGAATGCGCAAACGGGCAGGATGGTCCTCAAGTGACCACCCCATCCCTTCATCGCGGCGCCGCACTGCGCAAGCTAGCTCCCAAGTGGTTTTGGCTGGTTCAGCTTTTGGCGGTTGGCTCTCCTTGACACTAGCAAGGGCCTCTATGATTCGGTAGCGCATCTCCGCAGCCGCTTTGCGGGTAAAGGTAATGGCGACAATTTCCTCCGGCGCTTCCACCCGCGCCAGCAACATCAAGTAACGCTGGGTTAGGAGTTCCGTTTTACCCGAGCCGGCAGGCGCTTGCACAATGAAGGAGCCATGGGGATTGAGAGCCTGCCGCCGGGCATCGGCATCCGGAATGGACGAATCAACCATCCCTGTCCCCTTCTTTTTTATTTTTAGCAGCGCCACTGCGCAGCTCGTTAATCCGGCATAATCCAGGCAAAGCACAATAATCACAACTGTTAGCGTCCCGTGGCGCTACGGCCGCATACCCAGCCATCACCTCTGCCGCCAAAGCGTGGAGAACTTGCGACCATCGCGCTAATAGCTCTTCCCAACTGTCTAGACCGTCAGCAACACGAGTAAAAATAGCAACTTCGGGAATACTGCCCTCTTCTTTAGTAACCCCCAGATATTTCGTCTCTCCCCGGCGGACTTGCGCAAACAGGACGGCCGCCAGGGGTACCTTATGAGTGATACAATATAAAGGAAGCTGGGGCTCCTCAGGCCGCTCGCCAAACCAGTGCCGGGGATTGGAGCGGCCAGTCTTATAATCCACAATAACCCGCTCACCGCTTTCCAGCTGATCAATCCGATCCGCCCTGGTGTCCAAACTGAGACCACCCAGGTTTAGAGGCTGAGACTTCTCTTGATGCAGCACGGCAAAAGGGGGCCGCTGCTTGTCCCGCTCCAACCACTCCAACAACAATTGTTCCAACCGCTCCTGCTCTATAGCGGTAAATCGCTCGGTAAAAGTCTGGGGGCGTACTGCCGTTTGCGTAGCAATCGCTTGTTTTGCCGCCTTCGCTACCAGCGCCTGTAATTCTTCGGCGTTACAGGATAAAAGGGTATGTTGATTTTGCAATTTTTCCCACAAATATTGCAAAGCGACATGAATTAAAATTCCCTGGTCCAAAGCTTCTAAACCCACGCTGGGTTCTTCAAGTCTTTTAGCGCCAAGGCGATATTCGGCAAAAGCGCGGAAAGGGCAGGCAGCCTGAGCCTTAAGCAGTCCAGTGCCGCCTGCTACCTGGGTGCCTGCTTCCAGGGGAGGTCCCTGCGCATCGACCAAGGTTTCCATTCTCCCCGTTCGCTGGATTTCATTGACATAGGCATCAACCGAAGCTAATTGCAATCTTTCTGGAGGGACAGGCGCTAGCTCGGCAATAAGGGGGCTAGGCCGTAGATCCTTGTCCCCCTCCCGGCAGGGATGGCTGACAATGACCATGGGCGCGCTAGCAAGCAAACGCTCCGTTACAACGCGGGTATATGCCAGCTCCCGCTCGGCGGAAGCATGGGGCAAACGATGGCGGCGCTGTAAATCGATAGGTAACAGGGGATTAGGGCGAGGCGCCATCGGCCAAATACCATCATGTAGTCCCAATAGCCAGGCGGCGTCGAACTGCTCGCCAGCTGCTTCCAAAACGCCCATCACCTGAACCGGCACAATGGGGTTTTCGGGTTGAAACAAAGTTTCCATTAGAAGTCGCCGGAATTTTCCAATGGCCGCATTTTTTTTGAGGGAAGGCACGACCCGATCTAAGCTGGAAAAAGACTGTGTGCTTTTATGCCAAGCCGAAACCGCTTGGTATTCTTCACTGTCAAGGGGACGTTCTCCAGGCCAACCCAACATTTGAAGCCAGCGTGTAAAACTTTGGACCCAGCCACTCGGAGGCTGTCTTGCCGGCAACGAGTCAACTTCAGCTTTAAACTGCTGGAGCCCTTCTCCCAGGACAGGATACCCGTGGTGGGCAGCGTCTTCCTCCCGTGCTGTAATAGCAGCCTTCCATAAGCGTTCTAACGACACCGTTTCCTCTCGAGTCTTACGGAGATAAGCATCTAAAAGGGCGCGGTGAGAAAATTCCTGCTCTGCCGCACCCACAAAAGGCGAGCGCAAAAGCGCCCCCACCTCCGCCATGGAGAGTTCCCCTTTGCTAAGCTCCAAAATAAGCAACGCCGTATGCACCAAAGGACTATCCGCTAATGGCTGCGCCAAGGAAAGATTGTAAGCCCGTTCCATCCTCCCCCGGCCTGGCAGTACAGCTTCAGGATGAAAGACATCATCGAAAATGCGCGCCACCTGAGCCCGTAAAAATTCCAGCTCAGGGACAATGATTCCAATCCTTTCTCGGGAAGAGTATTCTAACCTGCGCCGGGCCCAACGGGCCGCTGCAGTGATTTCTTCTATCGTATCAGCTAGGGCTACCCGCCTGGTTTGTTGCGCTTCACCCTGGTTGGCAAAAACTTGAAGCAAAACTCCCCGCTGTTCAAGAACGGTCAGAAACTCCTGTTGCTGGGGGGTGTATTCATCAAATCCCGCTAAGATGACCGTTTCCGGCAAAGGGGTCCGCCCTTCTTCCAGCATCCGCGCTACGGCATCAGGTAGACGGGCATTATCCAACCAATGATCCGCTCGGCAATGGTCCTCAAAAATCTGAGCCCATTCCAGGAAAGCTTGGGTATCTTCCGTCAGAAAGAGGGTTTGGCCCGCCAGGGGTAGGCGCCAGGCGTGCCACAGCCGCCACGCTTCCTGGGCTGTACGAACCATGGCAGGAACTTGTAATAGCGCCCCGCTATGGGGCGAATCATAGATCACCCGCTCCCATAAACTTTGTTCCTGTAAGGGGCTAAGCAGGGTAGGGCTAGGACTATCCGCCTCAGTGAAAGTCACCGTTTGATGATCGTAACAGCGCTGCAGCCACACCGACCAAGGAAGAATTCGCGGCGTTTCCCAGACGGTCAATCCTTTTACTTGCTGGACTCGATCATAACGGTGTTGAAATTCCCGCGCCAAACGATTATTAATCGTTAGCAGGAGCGTCCCTGCTTCTAGTGCTGCAAAAACATCATCTTCACAAATCAATGGAATGGGTAATTTCGGCACTGCTGCGCCAAGAGGCTCTCCTTGGCAACTATATATGCTTATGTCTAAATTCGGATTTACTCAACTTCAGCTTCTACCTCGCGACCTGCAAAAGCAGACTCTTTATTGGAAGATGAGCCGCCAGTAAACTGTTCCCATTGAGACTCAAGGTCTTTTTTCCGAGCCGTGGCCTTTGTTTTTTTTCTGCGCCGAGGCTTATGGGGCGTAGCCGCTTTTTTTTCAAGCTTTTGAATCGCTTTCTCGATAGTTTGAAACTGCCGGGAACGTTTCTTAAGATCCGAAATTTCCTTTCTTAATACAGCGATCTCAGCACGCAGATCGGCGCTCTCCACCTTCAACTCCGCGACTGCTAACCGTGCTTTTTCGAACCGGGTTTGCACTGCGGCAGTGGCCTTAATTTTTTGCTGCTCCCGTGCTTTCGTTAGCCGCTCCCTAGCCTTTGCAAGGCGGCCGTTCAAAGTATCCAGCTTTTTAATCCGGGAAGCCAATACTCGCCCCGCTCCTGTGATGGCTTTTTCATACTCAGCAGGTAATTTTTGCCGCACGGTGGCAAATTTAACCTCTAGCATTGTTACAGGATTTTCTGCCTGGGTATTTTCCATTTCAGGGGATTTTTTCACTCTGGCCATATAAACTCCTTTCAGTCCATTCCAGTTTTAAATTCCAATGATTAATTTTAACGGCAATAGGCTAATAATTAAATCCTATTATGACGATTTAGTCGAAAAAATGAAATTATTAGCAAAAAATGTTATCTGACCTTTAGAGCCTACCATTAGATAGGCCCCCCTTAATGCCTTAACATCGTATCGGTTCAAAACCGATTTTTTAAAATTAAAATAGATATAATTGCTTAATAACTACTACGAGGATAATTGCCATGAAAAGGATACCCATTCTCCCCCTTATGCTAGCCTTGTTGATCTCTAATACAATATTTGCTGGAAATAGTGAAAAGGAAGGATTTAATGAAAACGCTTTTAACAAGCCCAGTCTGGAAGAGATCAAAGCTATACTAACTCCTCAGCAATACCAGGTCACCCAAGAAGAGGAAACAGAGTCGTCTTTTAATAATGCTTACTGGAATAACAAAAAGGCTGGAATTTACGTGGATGTCATTTCGGGCGAACCACTTTTTAGCTCAACGGATAAATATGCCTCGGGAACGGGATGGCCAAGTTTTACTAATCCGATCAACAAAAAATACATTGTTACCAAGGATGACTGGTCCTTCTTTATGAAAAGGACCGAAGTGAGATCAAAATACGCGGATTCCCATCTCGGTCATATTTTTAATGATGGTCCTCCCCCGACGGGGCTGCGCTACTGTATCAATTCCGCGGCGCTGCGGTTTATTCCTATAGAAAAAATGCGGGAAGAAGGGTATAAAAAGTATTTAACCCTCTTCGATAAAGAGGGCGTTAAATGAATATAGAAAAACCGTGCTTGCCCAGGGGGTATGAGAGAAACCGTCAAACAGACAAACTGGCGATATACTCTTTCCCCTCTGGTAGAAGGTTTCTTATCAGAAAGGTTCTAGAGTAAAGAGCAGTTCAGGATCAAATCCTAAGTAAATGAAGCAGTTTATGGCCTTTCCATCCACTGTAGACTTACCGGCAAAACGGCCAAAACTGATAGAATTTCCGGCATTTGAAGCGATCCTCGCAGTGTCCCAGCTGACTCCCATACTTCCGGGCCTGCTGGGCTACCCGTTTAGCTACCCGCCGCAGGCGGGGTTTCCGCCGCCAGGCTCCCCGCTGGTAACCTCGGTGGCCTTCGTGGTAAGCCAGATAGAGATGCTCAGGATTCCGCTCGGAGATTCCTAATCGCCGGGCGCTAATATGATTATACCAACCGATAAAATCGAGAACGTCTTCCATATCGGCGCGGCTTTTAAACCAGCCGCCATTAGCACTTAAATAATCTTCCCAGGCAGGATCCTGAATCTGACCATAACCATAGGCTGAAGAAGAACGGGGTAGGGGAATAAAGCCCAAAAACCAGCGCCGAGGTGGCCGGACATCCCCCCGAAAATTGGACTCTTGGCGGATAAAAGCCATAAAAACGGGTATCGGCGTACCCCACTTTTCTTCGGACTCCTTAGCATAATCATACCATTCCGGCTGCTTTTCAAAGATAATACAGAGATTTGCCGTACTAACGGGCGGAGCATTTGCACAGCCACTTAACAAACTCATAAAAAAAAGGACAATAAAGCAATATTTAATAGATGGAAAAAATATCCGGCAGAAGGTTTCAAATCCCATCCAGTATTCAACTAAGCTTCTAATAATTCAACGATTGAATTACCTGAATGAACGCATTGAATAGCATCCGCGAATAAGCTGGCCGAATCCACTATCCGCAATTTCTCCTTAATTATTTTCTCATTCAATCTGAAGGGAGGGATAGTATCTGCAATAATTATCTTTTCCAAAGCAGAGGCCGCGAGAATTTCATTAGCCTGCCCCACAAAAAGACCATGAGTCACCGCAGCATAGATTTTGTTTGCTCCCCGCTCCTGGCAAACTTCAGCGGCCCGAACCAAAGTTGTGCCGGTGCTCACTAAATCATCGATAATAATGGCGGTTCGATTTTTAACTTCACCCGCCATGGCCCCACCCCTCCTTACCATATCGCCACTACGTTGCTTTTCCATAAAAGCAACAGTGACTTCTTTTCCCAGAGCCTTGCTCAATGCTTCCCGGAACTGCTCCGCTCGCTTCGTTCCACCTACATCCGGCGAAACAACTACCACTTTATCACTCTCTGAGAGGTTCGAAGAAGTTAAAAAATAATCAATGAACAGTTTTTTTGCTTCTAAATGATCGGTCCGGCAATTAAAAGCATTCTGAAAAGCAGCCAGATTATGAACATCCATAGCCAACACCCGATCGACCTGAACCGCCTCTAATAGTTTGGCCACATAACGGGTAGTAACCGGGTCACGGGATTGAGTTTTTCGATCCTTCCGGGTATAACAAAGATAAGGAAGCACCGCTGTCACCCGTTTGGCAGAGGCATCTTTCAAGGCACCGATAAAAAACAGCAAACGGCATAATTTATCATTGGCACTCTGCCACGAGTCACTGTAAAGGGATTGAATAACAAATACATCTTTTTCCCTCACATTAACTAAAGGACGGATTTTGTGCTCACCGTCCTCAAAATCCTTTTCTTCGCGTCTGGACAAGGCCACACCTAACCTCTCACTCACTTTTTGGCCAAAGGTAATATCCATGCCGAGAGCAAATAGACACAAATCATTATGACTCATGATAAAATCTCCTTGACCAGTAAATTCCAACCAGCATAGGGGAAAACCACCCCGTCGCGCTTACCGAAATGGCCCATAGCGCCCTAATATTCCAATAGCTGCCGTATTTCTGGTAGTGAGGTTTAACGAGAAGCACTTATCCGGCTTCCAAGTTTTTTTACCATCAATCGCATATAATCCTTATAGTCGATTTCACCCGCCAAGAGATCAAGATATCTTCTTACCATGCTCTTGCTATGGGGAAGTAAATTCACAAACAATCGCTGCATCGGATCGGGAAAGACTAAATACCGCATCATACTCGCCTGGGAAAACAAGCTAACTATTGACTGATACTCTAGAAGGTAATGCGCCAAGGCGGTTTCAGGCCGCCCGGCACCAGCCGCTGTAGCAATGGCTTTAGCAGCCAATCTCCCACTCTGCATCGCAAAAGCAATCCCCTCTCCGGTAATGGGCTCAACTAGGCCGGCCGCATCTCCCACCAAAAGGATATTGGCTCGTCCTGGATTCCGCTGATAACTCCCAAAGGGGAGATGATATCCCTTGCGGCGGATGTTGGGGAGAGGTCCGTAGTGCTGGTGGAGAAACATGTTAAATGTACTTTTTAGATCCTGATTCTTGGTCAGTAGACCCCCAACACCCACAGTCTGGGTTTCCTTTTTGGGGAATATCCAACCATAGCCCCACTTCGCCACGCCCAGATAAATTTCTGGATCAACAACAGTTTTTGTGGTTAGCTCAAGAGGAACTTCAATTTCCAGTCCTAGGGCGAGGTTCTTGTTAGAAGCGGTATGCAATAAAATTGCTTGAGCAATACGGCTATGGACCCCATCCGCGCCCACCACAAAATCTGTCTTAAGCATCTTTCCATTATTAAGGTGAACCGCTTTGCCATCAGCTGCTAGTGAAGTGACAACAACCCCCTCCAGAAGATAAGCTCCCGCCTCCCTTGCGAGCGCAGCTAGGCAAGCATCAAAGTGGATACGGGAAGTGAAAAAGAAAGGCTGGTGGTCATGAACCCCATTAAGATAATGGGTCTGATAATAAAGGTTAGCCCCTCGTGCTGTCCTTTCCACGACAGCCGGCCACTTATTTTCTCCAAATATCCGCATAAACTCTTTTCGCGCCCGGGCGCTCAACAGGCCACCGCAGAGTTTTTCACGGGGAAAGTTTTTTCTTTCCACTAAGGCCACTTTAAGGCCCAAGGCGGCCAATTCATAAGCAGCAGCAGATCCCCCAGGACCAGCGCCTACTACAATTACATCAAATATCTTCACAATAAAAATACCCGCCAGAACGATACATGCTATATATCTCGGCTAGCCATTGCCGCTACGGCTTTCAGAACAGAATGCCACCTATTGTAGGTAATGCAATGAAAGAAGAAAGTTTTTTGGATCAGAGCCTAAAAAATCCTATATTGGCGTTCCAAGGTACCAGCACAAACCCCCGTAAGAGATTTTTATAGCCTGAAACACCGCGCTGGCTGGATTTAGTCTATGACAAATTAGATCCATTGGAAACGAATCGGTGTTTTAACCTATGGCGATTCTCCATCAATTACTCCTCTGCGTAGTTAAAGCAGTGACACGGCACCGTTTTAGCTTGAAGAAAAGTAAAAAAAGGTCGCTGGTTAATATAGTCCTTGACATTTAGTTATGTAGTAGGTTATCAGAGCGCAGAAATTTGAAAATCTATAACTGCTATTTACCTTAGCCATACAGGGTTTACTGTTATTATGAATTTATGTGAAAATTAATACGCTTTATGATAAGACTGAATAAATTCAATCACTTACCAAATATCAAAAAGGAAAAACTATGAAAACTAAACTTATGATAATGTCACTGCTGCTAGCATGCGGTACCTGGCTAGCCGGCTGCGAGCAAGAAGGATCGGCCGAGCGTGCTGGTGAAACGATTGATCAAACCATGGAGGCGGCAGGTAAGCGCTTAAAAGAAGCTGGCCAGGCAGCCCAGGAAAAAACCGAGAACGCCTATGAAGCAACTAAAAAGAGCCTAGAAGAAGCCGGTGAGAATACCCAAAAAGCTGCCAAACAAGTACTTAAGAATACAGGGGAAGCTACCGAGAAAGCAGGCGAGTACCTTAAAGAAAAAGCTCAATAAAACCACAAATTTTTAGGTAATAATCAGGTAAATACTTTTATTACGGACTCGGCTGTAAATAGCGGTACCCGCTTGCATCATGCGCTTTGAACTGCTTATGCTAAATAAATCATAAATTAGCATTTAGTCGGATAATCTATAGTTAGGTATCAATAACGAATAGGAGGGCAAGGTATCATCTTTTACATCCAAAACCAGATGCAAACTCCTCCTTATTTCTCTAATAATATTAACGGAATATACTCTAAAGAGCATTAATATTCTTAAAGCTATGGAGTTCCAGGCAAACATAACTAGCCATTACTCCTACCAGTAACCCACCGTTACTAGAATTCTTGCGGCGAATATAGGCCAATATCCCAGCTAGCTTCTCAGAAGTAATCAAATAAATCGGCCCCAAAAGGGTATTCAGCGAGGCGTTTCTACCTAATAAGTAATCCTTAAAGGTATAAGGGATAAAAAGAAACGTCTGTCCCTAAGCAATATTAATAATAGCTGCTAGCCGAACATACATGGGAATATAGAACTTTTAGTCTATAATTTATAAAATCAATAAAACAGAGAGTCTTAAATATCTCAACCAATACGACACAGAAATCTATTTAAATGCTTTTAGTAGATTTATGATAAGGAAGATAATAGCTATGAATCAACGCATATTTCCCATTAAATTAATCACCAAAAGAGTTTTTCTCATTTATGTCATCCCTTTATCCGGGATTCTCCTAAGCACGAATCTCCACGCAGAACGGCACTTATCGCAACTAAGCGAGGAGCAAGAGCAATGGATTGCGCGGCCACCTACCTTTTCAGAACTAGACAAAAATCTAGATAACTACCTTAGTAAGGAAGAAGCAAAAAGCTGGAAAAAACTGTACTCTAAATTTGATGAGGTGGACAAGAATGGCGACCAGAAAATCGATCGTACTGAGTTTAACGATTTTGAAACCCAGCTTATAGAAGAATCTATTATGGAGTTTACCGAATAAAAAAAGGAGAATTATAGCTTGTTAAGACAGCAACAAAATTATTTGCATCAATAACCGCATAAAGGATCAAAAAAATAACATTATTCTGGTAAGAATTTTTACTAATATTATAGAGGTATAAGAATCTCCTGGTAAGTATCAGGAATTCAGGCATTACCTACTTTCTACTCGCCCCCTCCAATCCCAGGTAAGTAGTAGGCATTTCTAAGGAAAGGGATTTCCAGTTAGCAATGCTGTAGAGATTCAACTTTATTGTGAAAACCTAAAAAACGGTATTGATGGGTTAGAATAGAGACTAAAGCCGATCGTTTGTAAAATACATTGAGGAACGCCTGCAACCTACGTATAGTTTTGGAATATGGAGAGCGCTTTTCTCTAGAATAGTACCAGGATAATAACAGAACGGAAGGATTATCAGCGTAGAAAAGCAAGCATAACCTTTCATCTTTGGTTCATCGTTAGCGTATTACTCGCTACAGGCAGAGAACTCCAGCACAGCTTTAACCATCTCTGACGCAAAAAGTTAAATCTCCAGAGACTTTACGTCAGATTACTAACACGGTTTTTGAGAGTATAATCTCTCTCAGGATTTATTTATCTCTCAGCCTAATAGCCTTCCGGCTAACCACCTACCTCGGTACCCAACCAAAAAAAGTTGCAGCGGCTATTCAACCCCGCTATGGTTACAAAAATAATATTGCAAACAGCACAAGCCTTTACCCGTTAACCAGCTCGCGCAGGACAAGCACTCATGAGAATTTACACTATTACCCTTTTAATCTTTCTCTTTGTCCCCCGCGCAATTCTTTATGCCGATACAGAAACCTATGGCTACCCAATCAATAACCCTTATGAAGCTACCGTTATCGGTACTCCCAGCCAATTACAAGCCCCTCTCCCCAGTAAAATCAATATTACCCCCTTAGAGCTAACGGTTTTCAAAAATCGTAAAACTCCAGAAATTCTTTGGTATACCGAAAGTTTGGAATACTCACTAGCTTCCCAAGAACAAAAAGCTCCCCTTGTTTTTGCTATTTCAGGCACGGGGTCTAGCGCCTCCTCGCCCGGTATGCAAATTTTACAAAAAATATTATATCAAGCTGGCTTTCATGTGCTTTCATTACCTTCTCCCACCCATCCAAATTTTGTTACTTCCGCCTCGACCTACTCGGTACCAGGCCATATTGTGGAGGACTCCGCAGATCTATACCGAGCTATGCAGCTTGCCTGGCAACAGGTAAGAAATGACATTGAAATCACCGATTTTTATCTTACAGGTTATAGCCTCGGGGGAGCCCAGGCCGCATTTGTTGCCAAGATAGATGATAAAAAACAGATTTTTAATTTTAAAAAAGTACTCATGATTAACCCTCCCGTGAGTCTGTATAATTCCGCCTCCATCCTGGATAAATTACTTACCAGGAATATTCCAGGAGGAATAGGGCATCTGGACGACTTCATCAAAAAAGTGCTCAATCGATTAACCGAGATCTATCGAACTGGAGAACAAGTAGAATTCAACGATGCATTTTTCTATAAAGCATATCAAAGATATGAACCTAGCAAAGAGACATTAAAGGCCATCATTGGGCTATCCTTCCGCTGGTCTGCGGCTAACATGATTTTCGTCTCCGACGTTATAACTAATTCCGGCTACGTAAAACCCAAAAATCTAGAACTTTCACTTACCGACTCGCTCACTGACTATTTTAAAGTTAGTCTCCGGATTGGTTTTCTTAGCTATTTCAATGAATACCTTTTTCCTTTCTTTGAAACGCTCCACCCGAGCCTGACACGAGATCAACTCATCCACAACCTCAGCCTCAAAAGCATCGAAGAGTACCTCAGGGAAAATAAGAAAATTGGTCTAATCACAAATGCCGATGATCCCATTCTTGCGCCTGGCGAACTCGATTTTCTACGAGACGTATTCCAATCCCGCGCCAAGATTTATCCCCGGGGTGGCCACCTGGGAAATATGGGATACCAGGATAATGTGGCTTATATAACGAATTTCTTTTTAAACTAGCCAAGGATAACCCATCAATGAGGCGGCGCTCTACAATTACAAAGTTATTTTTTGCCCTACTGCTTGGCACTATTCTACAAGGCTGTGCTTCGCAGCCTCATCATGAAACGGCTCCCATTATACCCCCCAAGCACTCTCTGAGCGAAATTCCAAAATCAGGAGAACTGACAATCATTGATGTCTACGATCCTCTAGAACCGGCCAATCGTGCGATATACTTTTTCAATTACCAATTTGACAAGTATATTTTCCTGCCAGCCGTCAATGCCTATGAGTTTATAACGCCGGATCTAGTGGAAAAAGGTATTTCCAATTTCTTTTCCAATATCAGAGAAACCATCAATTTTACCAATACCCTCTTACAGTTAAAATTTTCCAGAGCCTTAAAGACAGCGGCCCGTTTCATAATAAACTCAACCATAGGAATCGCGGGTATTTGGGATCCTGCAACCCGCATGAAGCTCTATCAACACAGAGAGGATTTCGGTCAAACCCTTGGATATTACGGGTTAGGACCAGGTCCCTATATTGTAATTCCTATCCTCGGTCCTTCTAATTTACGCGATGCCATCGGTCTAGCCGCTGACTCGCTGCTGCTTAATGCTATCCTGTCCAATATTGATCATTATAATGAAATTCGGTTCTGGTTACCCTTCTATTTTGTTGAAAGCATCGACCGACGGCATCGTACTAGCTTCCGCTACTATAAAACAGGATCGCCCTTTGAATACGACCTCATCCGCTTTTTATATCTAAAAGTAAGAGAAGCCAAGATCGCCAAATAATTTATAGGTTGTAAGTAGATAAACCAGATTTTCCAACTATAAATAAAACACGCTGCCGGCTATCCTTTTCCTATCTCATGGACCATGGAGAAAAATTAAAATGCAGAGCCCTCCCAATAATAAATTACCTCCCTGCCCCACTAGTCCCAATTGTGTATGCAGTGATTCAGCCACAAGAGATGGACAGCATTACATTGAGCCTTATTATTTGCAGGTTAACCCTCCAGAAGGATGGGATATATTGAAAAAGATTATCGGCACACTGCCCCGAACAACGATTATTTCATTCTCCAGCCATTACCTGCATGCAATAGCTAAAAGCCGTATCTTCCGGTTTGTCGATGATCTGGAATTTCAGCTGCGTCCACAGCAGAAAATTATTGCTCTTCGTTCGGCTGCCCGGCTAGGATACTATGATTTTGGGGTTAATCGAAGCCGAATTGAGAAAATACGCAACCAACTCCGCCTCCAAGAAATCATACGATAGCATGATTGTCTTGCGAGCAGCATCACGGACTAGAAACAATGCAGAATATACTAACCTCCGACACCGCTTCTCTGCTGGTTGTGAATTGCCATCAATGACTGGGGAGTGTCGCCGAATAGGATTTCCTCCGCGCACAGCCCATGAGTTGTTCGCCCTTATGTCCCAAAGGTTTGATACCAAAAACTACACTAAGGAGGAATGATGGAAACCGGTGAAATGATTCTAATTGGCGCAATAGCTTTTATCATTATAGTTGCAGTTGCGCTCGTTTATGCTTGGTTCTCCCTAAATGGACTTATTAAAACTACCATTGAAAGATATGGCACCCAAATCACCCAAACCAGAGTGCGGGTTTCCACTGTTAAAATTGCACCCACCGCCGGCAGGGGAACCATATCCCAGTTAACCCTTGGCAATCCTCTTGGATTTTCTAGCCCCAGCCTCATTACCTTAAACACCATCAATATTAAAATTGATGCCAGCACCCTGAGGCAGAATCCCATTATCATTAAGGAGATTATTTTCTGCTCACCTCAGGTATTTTTTGAAATTAATCTCTCTGGCAAATCCAATATTGGCGTCTTGAGGAAAAATATTATTACGGCAGGTGAATTTACCCCGCTAAGGCTTAAACAGGCAGGTAAAAAAGAGATTAAGCTAATTATTCGGCAGCTAACCATCGAAGAAGGACAAATTCACGCAGCAATTAGCGGATTAGAAGATCGTCAACTAACAGGAAAACTGCCTCAGCTCCAATTAACCGATATTGGGAACGAAAAAGGGGGATTCTCCCCCAGAGAAATGACAGGAGAAATAGTAGCAGCGCTTATCAACCCGGTAGACTCAGCCGCTTCTGAGCTGCGAGCAAAAACAGAAGAATACTTAAGCCATGCATTCCAAAGAATAAAACGCTGATAGTGGCACCCACTCTTTTTTAAATTTAGAACTTAAGAGGGAGATGGCCACTCAGAAAAAATATCTTCATATCGTTTCTTCTCGTGCAGGACCCTCCTTTTCCGGCATCAAATGTCAATTTTCCTTTGTATACAACCTTTTTGCCTAAACGACCGCCCGCCTATTGAGTTTCTAATAGCACAATCTGCGCAGATATTTCTTCTCCGGAAGTTTCTCTCCCATCCATCACCACCTTACCTTCAGCAACCAAATACCCATCACTGCCGTACACTCTAGCAGGTGAAAGGATACCAAACTGGGCAAGAGGGCCATCGGCACTATAGCGAATGACATTTTCCGCGCGTCCCCTCTTAAAATACTCAGACCCAGGTCCGCACGATAAAATGAGCCCCAAAAGAGAAATACAGAAGAAAAATGCCACGTATAGAATACTTTTCTTAAGCATCTAATCCCTCCCTGTCATCCTTCACCCCCATCAGCAAGCAAAGCGTGCTTGTGGGATTCCAACGATGCGGAACAATAAAAAATGCCTCTTATAATCGCTATCACTAGGCTATTGGCTTTATCCCTAGCCCACTCCTAAAACCGGTCTCCTTTATAAAACAATAGTGCAGTAAACTTCGATCATCAATAAATTCGAACTCACCGCCATAGCGTAACCCTTCATTGCTGAAGATCGAAATAAGTATCTAAGTTCAAATTTAGCGAGTATATTTTCAAACGCTCCTTTAAAGGCTGGCTAGCCTGGATAATTCGCGAAGGGAAATAGAAAAAAAGCAAAAAAATCCTGAAAATGCAAGTGCCGAAGCCGATCAACAAGAAAATCCTGCCGTGACAGAATGCAGCCAGACTTCCTTCGAGTTTCGATCCGTTAGTTGAAACTGATTTTATAAGATAAGGATAATTCACTAGGCTGGGAAAAGCCCTTCCCGAAGATAAACTTGTTAGTGGCAGCCTGCTTTCAAGGGTCCAGGCGAAAAGAAGGGGTCTGCCTGGTATGGCGGACCCCTGGATAAAAGATGTATGCTAGATGGATTCTAGTTCTAGTTGAGCGCTGGCCTTAGCGAGCGGGACGCTCCTCAATCTCCCCATCGGCGGGATCGTAGAGGATAAAGCCCTCCATCTGACCGAGCATGTGCAGTGTGGTGCCTGTTTGGGCGATGCCCACCTCTTCCCCGATGCCGTAGGTGGTGGCCATGACCCCGAGCAGCCCGGCCTCTTCGGTGACAATGCTCTCGTCAATGTTGAAGGTCTTGCGGTTATCGGCACGCTCACAGACGCTGCCCTTCATCGCCTTGACCTTGAAGCGGGCCACATCGCTTTTGAGGCTGGCGGCGGAGAAGTTACGCCCATTGTTCTGCATCTCATCGAGCAGCCCCTGATGCCAGCTGTCTATGCACTGGTAGGCGCCGGTGTATTTAACTTCCTGCTCGTTCCAGACGTTAAACTTCAAAAAGCTGAAGTGGTATTGCTGCTCTTCGGTCAGGTCCTGATTGCAGGAGGCCAGGGTCAGCTCATTGCGCTGGACATCAAACCCACCCATCTCTCTGCCCGCTGGGGTAAATTGACTAATGAGCTTTTTGGGGCAGGCTTCGTATTCGCTGCCATTGAGGTCCAGTTGACCCGCATCGGCGACCACGCATGCCTCCCCATTGTCGCCCACCAGGCAGCGGAAGCCCCAGGCGTTGTACTCATAGGCGGTTCCCTGGGAGGCATCGACCACGGTGGCGGTGCCAACCAGATGGTTCCAGCGAATTTCACTGGCCCCGGCGCTATCCACCGCCCAGCATTGCAGCTCGCCGGTATGGGTGGCGTTCTCGGGCAAGGAGACCTTGCTGGGGGTGGCATGTTCACCACCACTGAGACCTATTTTATCCAGGTAGCGCTGGTTGGTGGCGGTGGGAAAGGGCGGCACTTGGTAGGTCCCGTTGCCATCCCGGGCGCTGAGCCAGATGGGTTGAAACTTGGTCAGCTTGATTTGAAAATCAGCAAAGTGCTTGGTGCCGTTTTTCCAGTAGCACTTCAAACTCACCGAATCGGAGTAATCATTTTGGAGACGAATAATCGTATTGCGCTCTCCACTCACATCGATTTTCGGGAACACCAAGAGGCTGCCTTTCTCGGAGGTATTGGCCCGGTCTAGCGCCAGGGCGGAGGTGCTTAGCATGGAGGCGGCTACAACCGCGCTCATCATAAGGGTAGTGTGTTTCATCAAATGTGCTCCTTAGCATTGGTTGTCTGGGTGCGCCTGTCCCTGCGCCGTGTTGGCCCTGCTACGCCCTTCTCAAGCGTGTTTACTCATCAGGTATCCCCTTTTTCTGTGGGAAGCTCTGTCCTTGACATCCCTTGTCTGCCCCTAGACATTGCTAAGTCCATGCCAAACCTTCTAAGCCCTTGTTACTACACACCATTCCTATCCCCCGCACCCCGGAAAGACCCTCTCCTCCCCCCGCTCCCCCTCGCTCCTTGTTTCAGCTATGTAACACTTCTACCCCCCACCCCCTAAAAACACTAACAATCGACCTCAATTCAATCCCTTACCTCTCCCCTCCCCCTTGTCAACTTCTCTGTACAGAAGGCGGACTAAGGGGTGTGTTGAATAAGACCCTCAGGGAAGGAGCCATAGCCCAAAGGGGGACTGTCGTCCCGCTTGGCCAGCGCTATGGGGCTGAGAAATGAGGCTTTTAGGTATCGAGGCCGCTAGGGTGGGATATCGGGTGCCCGGTATAATAGGCCGCTGAGGGGCATGTATAGTTATTTCATTTAATTATGGGACATGTTATGCTTTAGCATGACTTATTCACTTGATTTGAGAGAGGCCGCGCTCTCGTACATAAAAAACGGCGGCAGTAAGGTTGAAGCATCCCGTCTTTTCGGTTTTTCCCGCTCTACTCTATACAGATGGCTTGATATGGAAGATTTAACCCCGAAAATTCATGGTTCGAGAGATCGCAAGATTGATAAAGAGGCTTTAAAGAAACATGTTAAGGACCATCCCGATATGTTCTTGCATGAGCGTGCTGAGATTTTTGGCGTTGCTGTGAGCGGAATGCACTATGCGCTCAAGCGCTTGGGCATCGTAAAAAAAAGAGCGCGGGTATAGCGAGCGCTGTACTATGAAAAGGCAGGAGTATTTGGAAAAGCTCCGCGCCGAGCATCGCATGAGGGGCTTTAAGAACCTGATTTACATTGATGAGACTGGCTTTGATGCGCCTTGCTATAGAGATATGGGCTGGGTAACAAAGGGGCAAAAAATTCTTGGTCTTGTGAGCGGAAAACGCAAGCGCAGAACCAATCTGATCATGGCGCAACGTCACAATGCATCGGGACGTCAGAAAAAATGGCTGGCTCCCATCCTTTTTGAAGGCTCATGTACAGCAGCTCTTGTGGAAACATGGATTGAGCGATGCCTGATGAAAAAGCTGGATGAACCCACCATCATCGTCATGGATAACGCCAGCTTCCACAAGCATAAACGTATTCAGAAGTTCGTGGCGCCGGCTTATCACATGGTCATACCATTGCCGCCTTACTCGCCAGACTTTAACCCCATAGAAAAAACATTCGGCGCCATGAAAAAAAGGAGAAAATCCATCCCTCAAAACACAACAATCGACCAACTTATATTGTCTTATAATTCAATGAAATGACTATATACCCCGTAGCCTGAAGAAGTGAACCCACTAACCCATACATGGGCCAGGAGGTGCGAAAAGATTAAAAAAAAAGCGGAATTAATAATGCTGCGGCATCGAGCAGCAGTGGATGAAAATCCACCAGAGATGTTAGCTTAAACGCAATACGCCTGAGTTATAAGCAACCCAAAGTAGAAGACAATGTTTTTCTGGCGAATCACCCCTGAAAGGTTAGATAGAGTGCCAAAGCGATGATCTCCTGCCTGCTACTCCTGCTCAGCTATCTTCAACCACAATATTAGGAAATTGAGTATTTTGGGCTTTCGCCTGCAAGGAAAGTTTAGCTGCGATATGGCGAGCAATATCCCGATAGATATGAGCAATTCGCCCTTCCGGATCAGTGGCGACGCTGGGATGACCACTATCCGCATCTTCCCTGATACGTTTATCAAGAGGAAGTTGTCCTAAAAGAGTGACCCCGTACTGGACGGCCATACGCTCTCCTCCCCCTTCACCAAAAATTGGCTCTTCCTGCCCGCACTGGCTACAAATATGGATGCTCATATTTTCCACGATCCCCAGTACCGGAACTTTGACCTTCTCGAACATCCTAAGCCCCTTACGGGCATCCAAGAGGGCAATATCTTGGGGCGTGGTCACAATTACGGCGCCACTGACGGGCACTCGCTGAGCTAAAGTAAGCTGGATATCTCCGGTTCCTGGCGGCAGATCCACCACTAAATAATCCAAATTCCGCCAGCTAGTATCCCCTAACAGCTGTTGCAAGGCAGAAGTCACCATGGGCCCCCGCCAAATCATGGGTTCTTCCTCGTCGATGAGAAACCCGATCGACATGGTCTGAATCCCATAGCTCATTACTGGTTCGATTGACTTGCCATCCCGGGATTCGGGCCGTTGCTGAACACCTAACATACGGGGCTGGCTAGGACCATAAATATCAGCATCCAGCATCCCCACCTTGGCGCCTTCAGCCGCCAAGGCCAAAGCTAGATTGACCGCCGTTGTAGACTTACCCACGCCCCCCTTACCCGAAGCCACTGCAATAATGTTTTTAATCTCCGGATAGGGTTTAACCCCCTGTTGAACTTTATGGGTAACGACTTCCCAGCCAACCTTCACCTCGGTATGAGTAACTCCCTCCAGAGAGGCGGTTGCCTTTTGAATAGCCGCCACGAGTGCTGGAATATAGCCTTTGGCGGGAAATCCCAGCTTGATCTTTAAATTGACCTTATTACCGTCGAGGACAATGGAATCCACCGCTTCCGCAGAGACCAAATCCTGCTCTAAGTAGGGGTCATGATAGCTCTTCAGAGCCTCTTCAATTTGAGTTTGGGTAACCATAGCAATATTCATTAATCTCCAAAGGCGTTTTTGTGGGAGATACCTAGCTAGGAAAATGGAATAGGAACGTAATTTCCGAGTATTTTACTACAGTATTCTTTAGTCGTCACATCCATCAGGATGCTAGCAGAGAGTAAATTTGATATCTTATAGGGTTTTCAGTCCCCACTAAATTTATATATGCCGCGTAGGATTCTTGTTACCAGCGCCCTCCCTTATGCCAATGGTCCTATTCACCTTGGCCACTTGGTGGAGTATATCCAAACCGACATCTGGGTCCGCTTTCAACGTATGCGCGGCCATGAATGCTATTATGTCTGTGCTGACGATGCCCATGGCACGCCTATTATGCTACGGGCACAACAAGAGGGGATCACCCCCGAAACGCTGATTGAGCAATGCAGCCAAGAACATCAAGCTGATTTTGCCGATTTTGCCATCAGCTTTGATAGCTACTACAGCACTCATTCAGCAGAAAACCGCGCCCTCTCGGAAACTATTTATCTTCGTAACCGGGACAAGGGACACATCACTACCCGCATCGTTCGACAAGCCTATGATCCTATCAGGGAGATGTTCCTACCTGATCGCTTTATTCGCGGCACCTGCCCCCGCTGCAATGCCCTCGATCAATACGGTGATAACTGCGAGGTCTGCGGAGCAACCTACAGCCCCACCGAATTAAAAGAAGCGATTTCAGTGCTCTCTGGCACACCGCCAATAGAGCGGGAATCCGAGCATTATTTTTTCAAGCTTAGCGACTTTGAACCCTTATTGAAGAGATGGACCCAAGGGGGCCACCTTCAGTCGGAAATGGCCAATAAATTGAATGAGTGGTTTGAGGCGGGATTGCAAGACTGGGATATCTCCCGGGATGCTCCCTACTTTGGTTTCCCTATCCCGGATAGCACTGATAAATATTTTTACGTTTGGCTCGATGCGCCCATTGGCTATCTGGCCAGTTTCAAGCATCTTTGCGACCGTGAAGGGCTTGATTTTGATGCCTTCATGGCCCCCGACAGCACCGCCGAACTTTATCATTTTATTGGCAAAGATATCCTCTATTTCCACGCCTTGTTTTGGCCCGCCATGCTGCATGGCGCTGGCTTCCGTTTACCCACAGCCATTTTTGCCCACGGCTTCTTAACCGTCAACGGCCAGAAAATGTCTAAATCCCGGGGAACTTTTATCAAGGCTCGCACCTACCTCAACCACCTAAATCCAGAGTACCTGCGTTATTATTTTGCCGCCAAATTAGGCAGCGGCATTGAGGATCTAGACCTGAATTTCGATGATTTTATGGCTCGAATCAATGCTGACCTAGTAGGTAAGGTGGTCAATATCGCCAGCCGCTGCGCGGGTTTTATCAACAAGCATTTTCAAAATCGTCTTGCGGATCGATTGGCAGAGGAATCGCTATTTCAAAAATTTGCCGCCGCCAGCGAACACCTTGCCCAACACTACGAATCCCGGGAATTTGGCCATGCCATGCGTGAAATCATGGCCCTTGCGGATCAGGCTAACCGCTATATTGATGAGCAACAACCCTGGGTAGCTATTAAAGATCCAGCACGAAAACTGGAAGTCCAGGAGGTATGCACCCTTGGGCTCAATCTCTTCCGGCAATTAATAATTTACCTCAAGCCAGTTTTGCCGGTAACAGCGGAAAAAGCCGAAGCATTTTTTAATGACCAGTCCCTTACCTGGACCGATGCCGATACGCCCATCCTTAACCATACTATTAATCGTTTTGAACCCTTGTTGATCCGTGCTGAAAAAACAAAGATAGAGGCCATGATTGAAGACTCCAAAGAACATCTGGAACAAAATACAAATGTAGTAAAACCGAACACTCTTTTGGCTGAACAGCCTATCGCCGAAACCATTCAGTTTGAGAGTTTTGCCAAGCTCGACTTACGAGTCGTCCGCATCCTGAAGGCGGAACACGTGGAAGGAGCCGACAAACTTCTGCGCCTGGAACTGGATTTAGATGGCGAGACGCGCCAAGTCTTTGCCGGAATCAAAGCCGCTTACGCACCCGAAAATTTGGTTGGCCGCCTCACGGTGATGGTTGCCAATTTGGCCCCTCGGAAAATGCGCTTTGGAATCTCCGAAGGCATGGTGCTGGCAGCGGGTCCGGGAGGTAAAGAGATTTATCTGCTTAACCCAGACGAAGGAGCCCGCCCTGGAATGCGGGTTAAATAAGCATAGGTTTCTCCATGAGCGAATATGCCCTCATTTTAGTCAGCACGGTGCTAGTCAACAATTTTGTGCTCGTGAAATTTCTAGGACTCTGTCCCTTTATGGGGGTCTCCCGTAAGCTAGAAACAGCGATAGGCATGGGACTGGCGACAACTTTCGTACTTACCCTGTCCTCAGTGTGCAGCTATTTAATTAATGAATACCTACTGATGCCCTTGGGAATCGAATACCTGCGGACTATCGCCTTTATTCTGGCCATTGCTTTTGTAGTGCAATTTACGGAAATGGTCGTCCATAAAACCAGTCCACTCTTGTATCAGGTATTGGGAATTTTTTTACCCCTGATCACCACCAACTGTGCGGTACTGGGAGTGGCTCTGCTAAATATTCAACACCAACATAGCTTCCTATCCTCGGCCCTCTATGGCTTCGGTGCTGCTGTTGGCTTCTCTCTGGTATTGATCTTATTTGCCGCCCTGCGTGAACGGATTGCGGCAGCAGAAGTGCCCCAGCCTTTTCAGGGCCCTGCCATCGGGCTGATTACTGCCGGGCTAATGTCCATGGCCTTCATGGGCTTTGCCGGATTAGTCAAAGGATAACCTCTGGGGCTACTGCTCTTAGCGGTGCCTGCCTGGGACACAAATAGCCGTATAGCTCCTGTCTCCACCCCCCTCCTTCCCCTACTAACCACGGTAACCATAACCACTTCCGGCCTCCTGCCTGCCCATACAACATTGCTGTTCTTAGACTTTACTAACCTGGCTGCTAAAGCCGCGGCCTTTGAATTATCTGCATGGAGATAAGCCATTTCACTTTTGAAATTTTCTAATACCCAAGGCAAATTTCAACTCTCTCAGGTGCCGATATTGTTAATAACCCATTTGTAATTAATTTCACAAAATCCCGGTATCAAACTTCCTGGTAAGCATTTTTCTGGAGCCGTATCCTTAAATCAAAGTCACAGGATTGACCGAAACTTCTGGAGGATAGTCATTCTATTACCACGAGGATACGACTCATGAATACTTACCATCTAACAAAGGTTAAAAAAGATTACCCGCTGCTGCTCGCACTATTCCCGCTCTTGCTGGCTTTTGCCTCTCAGCCAGCATTCGCCCACAGTGGCGCAACGGGCTCCTCAAGAACCAGCAATGTCACCCTTAACAATGGCAGCTGGCAAAATATCTTAAGTATTCCTGTTCTTCTATCACAACACACCCATTATTGCACTGTCGTGGGCAGTGCGGACGCAAGGCATGCCAGTGGCAACGCTGGTGACCATCAATACGACTTTGGCCTTAGCCTTGACGGCGCGGTTCCAGCAGCCGCAGTCACCCGCACGGTTGAACTCAACGACAACCCTAGCGTTGATGATCCCAATGTGATCGAAGTCGGCAGCACCGCTTTTTTCACCGTCCCGGCTGGCGTACATACTTTCCGTTGGCAGGCCAGAAGATCGAACGGGAATGGAAGTGCCGTAGTGGATGATGCGTCGATGACCATTAATTGCTTCAAGAAACGGCTTGGATTTATCATTCTACCGCCTGTCATACCTTTACCTCCTGTCATTGAAAATCCTGCCCAATAAGGGCAGCTTGGCATCCCTCCTTGCGTCATAAGGAGGGATGCCCCTCTTTGATTAGCTAATATCAGAGAAGGAAATATTATGAACCCTCGCCTAGCAATGGTACTTATCATCGGGTTACCCATCGCCGTATTGTTTTTAGCGAGATCTCACGCTGCCAGCCCTCCACCAGCTGTTGCTCCCCATGCCAAGCAGCAGGCTATTACCCATCCTAAACTAACTGTTCGGTATAAAAAAGGCTTGTTGAGCGCCGAAATTCACAATGTTCCCCTGGCTAAAGTTTTGCATGAGTTTGAGACTAAAGCGGGACTACAAAGCCATTTCAACGATTCGAAACTGGCAGATCATCCTATATCGGTAAGTGTGACCGAGGTTCCTCTAGCAGAAGCCCTTAAAAGAACACTCAGGGGGTTCTCCTATGCCCTGCACCATACGGCGGATCACAATATTATTCTCCTTTTGTCAACTCCACCAACACTAGCCCACACTGGCCCTCTATTGGGTACCGCAACATTTAAACAGTCTGCTTTAGATCCCTTGTCTAATTCCAATAATACTGCCAAAGATGAACCCCAGTCTCTGGATGAATTTCAGCCCCTTGTAGAGGAGGATTCAGCAGAAAGTATAGAGGATGAAGAAGGTGGGAAGGCAAGCGCATCCATTCGCTCGGCAAAAGAAGAAGAATATAACGAAAAATTATTCCAACGGGCAATCGCTGCCCTGCAATCTCCCCATAAAAATTTGTATCCGGAAGCCATCAATCAGCTGGCGACTTTGGATGACCCCCGCGCAGCTAGCGCGCTCGTAGAAAGAGTGACTAATGATACGCTAACGGTGAAGGAGCGACTTCATGCCATTGGAGCGCTTTGGCAACATGCGGTAAATTTTAGTTCTGCCGAGGCAATAGCCACGGAAACCTTGAAGGAACTTACTCGGGAAAAAAACAAAAATATTAGCTATATTGCTGCTCAAGCATTAAATGAAATGCAACAGCATTTACAATAGATTTGTAAAATGATGTGGTAAAGATTTGCACCCGGCGGAACAGCCATAGAGGAATAGGCATGTTTTCGATAAAGCGTCTAATTTTTATCTTTCTAATTTTGACTCTGATAGGAGCCTTTTTCCATTTCGGAGGGCCGCAGTACCTTGACCTGGAAAGATTGAAGGCGCATCAAGAACAGCTCCAGCAAATGATTGCCGGGGCGCCGGTGGTTTCAGTGTCGATATTTTTTATTTCTTACGTTTTAGTTGCCGCCCTCTCATTACCGGGTGCTGCGGTGATGACCATTGCGGGAGGGGCTTTATTCGGTTTAACCGCTGGTACTGTTATCGTTTCCTTCGCCTCAACCCTAGGCGCAACTCTGGCGTTTTTGTCTTCCCGCTTTCTATTTCGAGACTCCCTTCGCCAACGTTATGATAAGACAGTTCAACGAGTGGATGAGCGGATCGCCGTCGATGGTCCCTTTTATCTTGCTAGTTTACGGTTGGTACCGGTTTTCCCTTTTTTCGTGATCAATATTGTCATGGGGCTAACCGGAATTCCCATCTGGAGATTTTATTGGGTAAGTCAGCTCACCATGCTTCCAGGCACGCTTGTCTATGTAAATGCGGGTACTCAGTTAGCGGCGATCCAAAAAGTGGGCGATATCTTGTCGCTCCCGCTGCTTTTATCCTTCCTGTTGTTGGCTCTGTTTCCTCTGATTGCCAAATTTTTATTGGCACTTTTCAAACGCGCCCGACTTTATAAGCGATTCACCAAGCCTAAGCACTTTGACTACAACCTGTTAGTGATCGGTGCCGGTTCGGCGGGCTTGGTATCAGCTTATATGGGTGCAACGGTCAAGGCTAAGGTTGCCTTGATTGAACGGGATAAAATGGGCGGCGATTGCCTCAATACCGGCTGTATCCCGTCTAAGGCATTGATTAAATCATCACGGATTGCTGAGGCCATGCGTCAGGCGGACCGTTACGGTTTGCCTGCAAACAATCCACCAATTCCATTTGCGCCGGTAATGGAGCGCGTACAAAAGATCATTAAGCAAATAGAGCCCCATGATTCGGTGGAGCGTTATACCCGCCTGGGGGTAAATTGCTTGCAAGGAGAGGCGAGGCTTATTTCACCCTGGGAGGTGGAGATAAAAGCAGCTAATGGCTCCACTCGCCGCGTCACCACCAAGGCCACCATTATTGCCACGGGCGGGCATCCCTTTGTTCCGTCCATTGAAGGCATGGGCGAAATCAGGCCCTTGACGTCAGACACGGTGTGGCAACTGAGAAAACTCCCCCAGCGACTATTGGTACTAGGCGGCGGGCCCATCGGTTGCGAGCTGGCCCAGGCTTTTGCCCGGTTAGGGTCACAGGTCACCCTAGTGGAAATGGGCGAGCGGCTGCTGCTACAAGAAGATCCAGATGCCAGTGCGGCGATTTTAGAATGTTTCAGGGAGGAAGGTATTACGGTGAAACTGAGGCATAAAGCCATCCGCTTTGCCATCGAGGGCGGCGAGAAAGTAGCCTACTGCGCACATCCGGAGGGGGAACTGCGGATTTCTTTCGACCAGGTCTTGGTGGCCGTGGGACGCACGGCTAATACCGAGCACCTAGGCTTGGAGAACCTCGGCCTCAGCACCAGCAAGGGAGGTGCCTTACCGGTTGAGGAGGACATGAGCGTGGGCTATCCTAATCTGTTTGCCTGTGGTGATGTTACCGGTCTTTATCAATTTACCCATGTGGCGGCGCACCAGGCGTGGTTTGCTGCGGTCAATGCCTTGTTTGGCCATTTCAAGCGCTTTAAGGTGGACTACTCGGTCATTCCCTGGGTTACCTTTACCTCCCCCGAAGTGGGCCGGGTCGGCCTCAATGAAATAGAGGCAAAAAAGCAAGGCATGGACTACGAGGTGACCCGTTATGGCCTTAAAGATCTGGACCGGGCCATTGCCGAAAGCGAAGCCTATGGCTACATTAAAGTGCTGACACCGCCAGGCAAAGATCGCATCCTGGGCGTAACGGTGGTTGCTCCTCATGGGGCTGAGTTATTGGCGGAATTTATTCTCGCCATGAAGCATAAGATCGGTCTCAATAAAATTCTAGGTACTATCCACCCCTATCCTACCTGGAATGAAGCAGTCAAGTTCACGGCGGGGGAGTGGAAAAAAGCCCATGCCCCGGAAAAAATATTGCGCTGGCTAGAGCGGTTTCATCGTTGGCGTCTTGGCTAGAGGAAAAAGCTGCCTTATTGCAATGCGCCTTTTTTCTTAAAGGAGTCTTCAACGGTTAGCTGAGTTTACTGCGAGATATCACGCAGTCAAGGAATTCCTCTGCAAAGCGATAGAAGAGATTTTTTATCTCTAGCATTGTGGAAATTATGGGCTGCTTAGCAAGGAGTAGGTAGAGGGAAATATACATTTTCTTTCCCACCCCACCCTATGAAACTAGCCCAGCAATCTCCAATTTTGCAGGCAATTTTTTATTTTGGCACAGTTATCATTGCTGATGCCATTAGTGATTTTATAATGGCTACTATTATTATTGGATGGTAAGCTGAACCTAGGCACCAGGGCACTCAATGCCGGTTTCCGAACAAAGCTTACGGGCCAGAGAGCGTAGGAGTTCTGCATAGGTTGGATGGTACCAGGTCATGCGTACTATATCTTTCAGAGTTCCTTGGTAATACAGAATAGGAGACAGAAGCTGGATGATTTCCGGTGCTGATGAGGGGCCAAAAATCTGGGAGCCCAGCACACGGCCATCTTTGCGATCGGCCACCAATTTCCAAAGACCCCACCGCAAATCCTCGAGAATACCCATCCCAAGGGAAGATAAATCCTGGGTTGCCGAGATGACATCGTACCCTTGGGCTTTGGCTTCTTTTTCCGTCAGGCCGATCAGGGCGGAAGGATATTCATCAAACGTAATTGCCAGGGAAAATTTTTGATAATCCATGGCCGCAGTGGGCTTGCCGCGAGCCGCGTTGGCGCCGGCAATCTGGCCCATCTCCGCCGCATAATGCAATATTTGGTGATGATTGATCACATCGCCTGCAATATAGATATGAGGGTTACTGGTTTGGAGGTATTCATTGTGCTCGATGGTGGAGCCCTCTACTTGTACATCAGCATTTTCTAGGGCTAGCGCCTCAATATTCGGCTTCCGTCCAGTGGCAATTAATAGCCTGTCGGCATAGCGTTCCAGTAAGGTACCTTGATGGGCAATGCGGCATAATAGCCCACTTGCGGTGTCGGTCACCGATTGGAGTTCTCCAGGTACCAAACTGTCCATGTGGGGTGTGGTTTTCAGGGCGCGGAGCCGTGCTTGACCAAACTCAGAATCAAAAGGTCCCAAAAGACCGGAGGTATCGAGGATAAGCACTTCTGTTCCTAGCCGCGCAAAAAAGGTGGCTAGCTCCAGGCCAATGGGGCCACCACCCAGTACCAACAACCGTTTAGGCGCTTCGCCAAGGAGAGTTTGAATTCCCACAATATCGTCACTGACCAGCATGCGCCCGGCGGGTAAATCCTCAAGTCCTTTTATGGGGGGGATCCAGGCATGGGACCCGGTAGCGATAACATAATTTTTAGCCCATAAGCGGCGTGTTTTTTCACCTTGGGTGACCTCTACTCCTGCTTCTGGCAAAAACCGCGCCTTGCCTTCAATAAGGGTATAGGGCGCTCTTTGCATCTTTCCTTTGAGGGCGCGGGCGAGGCGGCTAAGATGCACATCTTTACGATAGATTGCTTCCAAAAAGGAATGACCCTGGGCGGATGAAGCCAGCACGCTTTTCGAAGGCATACAGCCTTCCTGCACACAGGTGTTAAACATTTCGGGAATATACACCACTCCCACCCTAGAGGCGCCCGCATTGCAAGCGGCTTGGGCCGCGTTGGTGCCGGCTGTACCCCCTCCCAGCACCAGCACATCAAAGTTATTTTTGGTTGAAACCGGCGTCATTGGCTGCTTTCTCCTGTCTTTAGGGAATAGTGCGTCTACATACCTTAATTTCTTTCTCCCTAGCTTACCAGCCCCCTATCATTAAACACTAGGCGGTTAATTGATCTCTATCGTTATGAGGGTTATATCGTCGTGGGTCAGAGTCCCGCCCGTATGCTGATGGATAGCCCTCAGAACAGCTTGTTTTAAGCGAGGCACGCTTTCATTGCTAGCCTGCTCGAGGATATCCCGTAGCCGCTCTTCACCAAATAGCTGGCCCTGGGCATCTGGAGCTTCAATGAGCCCATCCGTATACAGAAACAGGCGATCCCCAGAGACCAACCGGATTTGCTCCTGCTCATAGGGTATACTTTCCATCACTCCTAAGGGCAGGTTGGCTGCCTCCAGGCGCGTTTTCAACTCGATGGGTCGCCAGTATTGCTCATCCTGTCGCCAAAGCAGCAATGGCGGGTGTCCAGCATAGGAGATATAAAGCTGAGTCTCGGCAAAACAGAAACCTGCAACTGCCGCTGTGGTCATTGCCTTAAGTCCACATTCGGTGACTACCTGCTGATTCAGTCTGGCAAGGAGCCCGCCAACCTCATGGCTGTTTACCTGTGCCGCCAACGAGTCGTAAAGCCACCGGCTAATTCGATTAACATCGGGGCCATGTCCGGCCACATCGGCTATGGCGATACGGGTAAGCATATCTGCTTCACAGACACTAAAGTAATAGATATCGCCGCCTTTGCACCCCTCAGACGCATTCGAGTAGAGGCTAGCGGTTAGGACGCGAGTCGATAAGTCTTCGTTGGTGGCTCGGGTACCACCCCAGATCTCCGCACAGTGCATACGATACATGTTTATTTCCTTGCTTGCTAAATTTCAGCTGGAACCAGCTCGATTCCTTTTAGAACTCAATTTAAACGTGGCAATTTTCTTTATGACAAGCGTCTAAACGTAGTAGTTAATATTTTATATTTCTGAGGCATTGATATTCCAGACTAGTGCGCAAGCAGCTACCTTCTTTCTATAATAGAGTCTTGCTAGTCTTTGAACGTAATGACAGTATTTTCGTCTTCATTTACTAACATAAAATAAGCTATTGTTATAGAAGCGTAGATTTCTAAATTTATAAGTGATGGTCGATGAATAAAAACGTTTGTGTTTATATGGGCGATCTGTTGCGGCGCTACAGTTTTGGCAAAGGGCACCCTTTTGGTCCCCGCCGACAGGCCGCCTTTGTGGATGAATTTTATCGTCAGGGGCTTGATCAGAAAGTCGTGATAGATGAGCCCATGATCGCTGCCCAAGAACAAATTGAATGGTTTCATCTCCCTGACTATGTTGAAAGGGTTAAACAGGCTTCCACAGCAGGGAGGGGTTTTCTGGATTATGGGGATACGCCTGCTTTTCCAGGTGTTTATGAAGCAGCCGCAGCGGTTGTAGGGACCGTACTAAAAGCAGTGGATGCCATAATGGTCAAATCTTGCCGGCGCGCTTTTATTCCAATTGCTGGTTTGCATCATGCTCGCCGTGAAGCTGCCGCCGGTTTTTGCGTTTTTAATGACTGCGGCGTGGCTATTGAAGCGTTGCGGCGGCGGTATGGGGTACAGCGGATAGGGTATGTAGATATTGATGCCCATCATGGAGATGGAGTGTTTTACGGCTTTGAAGACGACCCGAATGTGACAATTGTTGATCTCCATGAAGATGGTCGTTATCTATATCCTGGCACGGGGTCTGAGAATGAAACGGGCATTGGCCCTGCCGTAGGTAGTAAGCTGAATCTTCCTATGCCGCCAGGGGCCACGGATAAGCAGTTTTTAGAGGCTTGGGAGCAAGCAGAGGCATTTTTAAAGCGAGGCCAGCCAGAGTTTATCTTGTTTCAATGCGGTGCGGATAGTTTGGCTGGCGATCCGCTTACTCACCTTGGATATAGCTCTAAAGCTCATGGGCATGCCGCAAAGCGCTTATGCACTATCGCGGAGCAATATAGCTCGGGGCGCATCCTTGGCTTAGGAGGGGGAGGATATGATTTGGATAATCTTGCTAGAGCATGGTGTGCGGTCGTGCAGGCGTTTGTTACAGCAGATACTCAGCTATCCGATTAATACTACTAAAAAAGTTTGATGATCGCCAATGCGCTAGGGTGTCTTCTTAGGAAAACATCAAGGCAATATTCAAGAGAGAAATTCTAGCTAATTAGAAAAGGAAAAATAGAATGTCCCGGTGGAAGCGTAGGTTTTTAATTCTAGGTCTTAGCATTGTCATTATCGCTGTTCTTTTGCTAATTGCTGGCTTTGAAGGTATTCCTTTTTTAGTAGATTTATGGTGGTTCAGCGCCCAAGACTACGGATTTTATTTTTGGCAACGAGCACTTTATCAATTCGTTGTTTTCATACAAGTCAGTATCGTTTTTTTCCTTATTTTCTTTGTTAATTTTTGGGCGGCCTCCCATTATCTCGGGTCGGAACGTCCCGCCGACATTTCACCAGGCGCACCAAGAAAAAAATTTAAAAACTTATTTTACACTTTTCAAACGGGGTCACTCTGGATTTACACACCGCTATCTCTTCTCCTCAGTATTATCATTGCCTGGCCTCTTTTTCAGCAATGGGAATCTTTTTTGCTTTATCTCGTGGCTCCCGATATGGGCATTCAAGACCCAGCCTATGGCAAGGATATTTCCTATTATCTTTTTTCCTTTCCCATTTACGTGCTTATCCTACAGCGATTATTAATGACTTTCTTGTTACTGTTAGCAGGGCTAACCTTGCTCTATTGGATAGAAAATCGTTTATTGTCTCAGCATGGCAAACATTTGCCAACCGGCGCTAAGTGGCATCTGAGTATTTTGATAGTGATCGTTTTCTGTATTGGAATATGGGAATTTTTCCTACAACGTAATGGGTTAGTCTACAGCGAGGCGCACCAACCCTTGTTTTCTGGACCTGGTTTCGTTGAAATGCGGGTTATTCTGCCCTTTATTTGGCTATCCATTTTTTTTCTATTGGGTATCGCTTTTTTCCTACTATTATTTATCCATAAGCGCAAGGGATTAAAAACGCTCGTAGTCTTTTCTCTGCTCTTTGTCCTTTCCCTGGGGGCCCGCCATTTTTACTTTCTGCACTGGATTACTCAAGAATACATTGTTAAGCCGAATGAATTATCCATGCAAAAACCTTTTATAGAAAGCAGCATTAACGCTACCCTGGATGCCTATAAACTTCGAAATGTGGAAATCAGGGAATTTGAAAGGAAAAAAACTCTAAAAAATATTTTTGACGTTAAAACTCAGGATTTATTGCATAACGTTCCTGTTTGGGATAAGGAGCTAGTAGGGCAAGTTTACCGCCAGCTTCAACAGCTGCGGACTTATTATGGGTTTCCCGTGGAAAATGTTGACCGGTACATGATTAATGGTAAAAAGCAGCAGGTTTTTCTAGGCGCGCGGGAGTTGAATTACGATAAGCTTCCAAGCGGCGCCCGGAAGTGGGTAAACGAGCATTTGCTCTATACTCATGGCTATGGCCTGGTGATGACCTCGGCCGGGCAAGGACAGGACGAGGCTTCCATGGATTGGTTTATCCGGGGAATTCCTCTGGAGTCCGATGAGGGGTTTAATATTGAGCAGCCCGGTATCTATTATGGCCGGGGATCTTATCGTTATGCGATTGCTCCCAATGAAAACAAGGAATTTGATTATCCCAAGGGAAACGCCAATGTGATGACGGACTACCAGGGCAGAGGCGGCATATCCCTATCCTCATTGTTTGAAAAATATATTTTTTCTGTCTATTTTCAGGATAAGGATATATTCTTTACTACCCAAACCTATGATAAAAGTAAAATACTTTTTCGGCGCGATATTACCGAACGCATTGAAACTCTGACTCCCTATCTCCTGCTGGATTCTTCTCCTTATTTGGTGGTGACTCCCGAGAGGTTATACTGGATTCAGGATGCTTATACCGCGTCAACCTGGTACCCTAACGCCGACGTTTTGGGGCTGATGAGATTTGAGTTTCCTATCCCCCCCAAGGGCAGTGAAAAAATCAATTATATTCGTAATTCAGTAAAAATCGTGGTGGATGCTTATCATGGCACGGTTGATTACTATATTTTTGATTCCAGCGATCCCATTATCCAGGCTTACAGCCGTATTTATCCGGGGCTTTTCAAACCGCAAGCGCAAATGCCCAAGGATATTCGGGCTCATATCCGTTATCCCAAGGACTTATTTGAAATACAGATGGGTATGTACGCTAAATATCATCAAACTGATCCAGAAACCTTTTATCAGCAAGAGGATATGTGGACGTTCGCGCAAAAATATAATAAAGAATCAAAAACTCGCTTACGGCCTTATTATTTGACGCTAGATTTAATTAAAGAAGATAGGCTGGATTTTACGCTGTTTTTGCCCATGATAGTCAAGGGCCGGGACAATATGCGGGCCATGCTAGTGGCGGGCAGCGATGATCCTTATTATGGCAAGCTCATTGCCTATAGCTTTCCCAAGGGGGAATTAGTGTTTGGTCCCTCTCAAATCAATGCCGTTATTAATGAAAACCCCCACGTTTCCGCCCAATTTACCCTCTGGAGTCAAAATGATTCCAAGGTTGTGCTGGGAGACATGATCATTATGCCCGTTAATCAGGTAATACTTTATATTCAGCCTGTTTTTCTCACCGTCAAGGATTCTGTGAAAATTCCTAAGCTGGAGCGTATTATTATTAGCGATGGCAACTTTGTGGTGATGGAACCCACATTGATGGAAGCCTACGCTAAACTTAAAGCACGGATAGAAGCCCGGGGATCAGAAGGATAAAAATCGTTAAATAGAAGAAAACTAAGCTTCATTTTTAAAAGCAAACGCTACTGTTTGTTGGTGCTAGTAGATGTGGCATGATCGGACTTTTTATCCGCCCCTTTTTCGTGGCCTAGTAATACCTTAAGAAAGAGGGGCGTTATCAGTGTGGTGGCAAGAGCCATGATGACAATAGCTGAGAATAAGTTTTCTACTATCGAGGGCGTAGGTTCTGGCCTTTGAAACAATCCCGCCCGCAAGGCGAGGTCGGCAATAATGAGTTCCACGGCTCCCCGAGCGCTCATACCTGTACCGATGGCAGCAGCGTCGCGGATGGAAAACCCTGACCAATAGGCAGGCAATCCGGCACCAATGAATTTGCAGACGAAAGCAGCATAGATGAGATAAATCACAAAGATAGGGTCTTCGGTAATAGCACTCAGATCAAGATGCAGGCCAATCGAAGCGAAGAACAGGGGAGCAAGAAAGCCCTCGCTGATCCCATTGAGCCTGCGTTTATTTTCTTCGTAGGCGGTTTCGTCAATAGTCTTTGGGGTGAAAAGTACGCCAGTAATAAACGCCCCCAGGATAAAATGCATGCCGAGCATTTCCGCGAGGACGGCATTAGCCAGCGCAATGATGAGCAGGCCGCTAAAGTTAATCTCATCAAGACGAAACTGAGTAATAAACTTGCCAATGAAGGGCAACGTGAAATAGCCAACCACACCGGCTACCATAAAGAAGAGCAGAACTTGACCCAACAAATACAGGAGCGAGGTAATATCCGGGAATTCGCCCGTGTTGAGCATGGCCGTCAGCACCGCCAGCAACAACAAACTGAGCACATCATCAAAGAAGGCCGCCGAGACGATGGTCTGACCTACCCGGGAACGGAGGCTGCCGAGATCCATGAGAACTCGAACCGCCACCGGGACCGCCGTGATAGCCAGGGCCGTACCAAGGAACAGAGCTTGAGCCTGCTTGTAATAGGAATCAGGGATCAGCAGCCACCCTAGACCTAGCCCTACAGCCATGGGGATGACCATACCCCCCACAGCGACGAAAAAAGCGCTGTGGGAAACTTTGGCGAGTTCTTGCAGGCGCATCTGCATCCCCGCCAGAAGCATGAGGAAAAAGATGGCCAGATCGGTGAGCGCAATAAAGACCTTGTCTTCCGTGATGTCAACTAATATAGGAAAGCTATCGGGAAATTCAGCAGCCAGGGTGCCAAGGGCAATTCCTGCCACCACTTCTCCAACAAGGGAGGGTTGGCCTATGCGCTTGGCAAATTCACCTAATAGACGGGTAGTCAGCAATAGAACCAGCAGTATATAAAATAGTTCCATAAGAATAGATTCAGTATCCCGGCAACATTTTTGGAAGGAATGCGGTCGTTTTCGTGCTGCTCAATGCTCCTTTGAGATGCGTATAGCATATATGGATAAGGGCTATTATTACGGATGCCGGTCTCAAACCATTTTTCTCCCTAGCGGCTGTACGGTATATAGCTTATCCAGGTTGCAATTTCAGACGTGAATGAGTTTACCCTAACCCATAAATAGTTGAAATATCGTCATTTTTTCAGCCGCACCCCTCATCCACAGCTTAGACTTCTTTGATCATTTGGCCCCCCTGAACTACACTTTAAAGTATATGAAGCACTGGCTTATTGTCCAAGCATGTTTGTACTCCATGGGGTTAGGCCGTCCGTGCTCTGTATAGACAAAGTAGAGCTTTAGTTGCGCAGCCTGACAAGCCTAGTGAGTAGAAAATAGTACAAGTTCTCTACTCAATTTCATTTTTTAGAGAACACTGCAACGGAGATAAACACACGCTTCAGCTTGACGTCTTATGCTTTTAATTTTTTAAAGAGGATGAATTATGGGACAGCAAAAACCAGCAGATGATTCCCGCGAACTCCCTTCAACGACAGATTTCGGTATCTTTTATCCGATTGGCTATCTTGTTGTCGCGTTTCCGAAACAGGAGGATGCACAACGGGTTCAGCAAGATTTAATGACTGGTGGGTATGAGGAGGCGGATTGCGAGCTGTATACATGTAAAGAAGTTATTGCCAAAGCAGAAAGCAACCTCGAGGAGTCTAGAGGAGGCTTTCTGTCTCGGCTCAGCTGGTCTGATAAGGCCATAAGAATCCATTTAGATGCGGCTGAGGATGGTGCCACATTTTTACTCATCTATGCACCAGGTGATACTGATTCAGAACGAGCAATGAATGTTATTCGCCGTGGGCCGTTCGAGTTTGCCCACCTCTACCGCCGTTTCACGATTGAAGAGTTACAGTAAGTCATTTGATGGTTGATTACTCCTAATTCAGGGTATGCGTGCGTCTAGCGCATGCCCCCAGGGGCACCTGCTTGCTTAACCTGCATGTGATGACCGGGGCGCAACGGGCAAGAACCCGAGTCTGGAGATATTCAGGAGCGCAATACCTAACAGAACAATGCCCTCTGACTCACCCAGCAAATGTGAAAACTATTCGATATTTTGTATCTGCTCCCGGACTTGTTCAATAAGCACCTTAAGTTCGACCGCATTCTGGCTAATTTCCACATCGGCAGATTTAGCAGCCAGAGTATTGGCCTCCCGATTAAGTTCCTGCATCAGAAAATCCAAGCGCCGGCCAATAGGCTCCTTACGCTGAAACACCTGTCGTACTTCAGCCATATGGGCTTGAAGCCGATCTAATTCTTCCGTGATGTCGCTCTTTTGGGCAAAAAGCACTAACTCTTGTTCTACCCGCCCCGGTTCCAATTCAGCTTGAACCACCTCTAGCCGTGCTAACAAACGTTCCTGAAAATGGAGCATGGCTTGAGGCAAATGAGTACGGACCCGCACGATAATAGCCTCGATTTCTTCACAGCGCTGAATGATAAATGCAGCCAAACGGTTCCCTTCCGTAGCCCGGGTCTCCAGCATTTGATTTAAGGCTTGTTCCAAGGCGGTTAAAGCTCTCATTTTCAGCCGCTCCCCATCCACGGGAGGAGTTTGCAGCACCCCTGGCCAGCGCAATACTTCCAAACTATTAAGGGGAGCAGGGTTATGGGTTAAAGTCTCGATCTCTTCGCATAGCTGCACCAATTGGCGAGTTACTTGCTCGTTCATGGAGAATTTGGGAGCCTGCTCAGAAGGAGGGAGGTAACGCAAAGTGCAGTCAACTTTCCCCCGCTTGAGCCGGTGACCCACCTGCGCCCGCAGCTGGCTCTCAATAAAGCGCAGTTCTTCCGGTAAACGCACTGAAATATCCAAATAGCGGTGATTAACCGAACGCAGTTCCCACGTGAAGGCCCCTACATCACTTTGTACTTCTTGGCGCGCAAACGCCGTCATGCTGTAAATCACACCCTTCTCCAGACGCAACAACTTATGGGATTATCTGAATTGACTCCACGCTAAGCGTTTTAGGCCATGCAAGCGAGATTTTTAAAATCATTCCAAAAAATATTCCTGTTTCAAAGCCGCCGTAGCTTGAGCCGCACCCCCCGTTCCACAAGCTATCCCCGCCAATCCGGCAATTCTGACATGCTATAACCACCGCAATGTCGCACTCGTGAGGAATGGCACTACAATATTCAGCGACTCCTGCCTTTTGCCATTCCAGCAAATGTAACGATAAATACTTATGAACCCATGTTTTCCAGAAACAGTTTAAAAGAAGGCCTGTTGTCCGTACAGGCATTACCGAAGACTTTATGTTTTATAAAAGCCGCTGGCAGGACTTTATGCGACTTTCGGCAACCCTGCTTAAAACAAATTAAAAAGGAATTAGAATAGCCAGAATATCCAACTTAATAGACGGCCGCATGAAAGTAATGAGGATTTCCTTCACGGAAAAAATTAACGCTTCCGGAGTAAGAGCGCACTTCTCCTGGATCAAGAATCGCTTTATCAGAAGACTGCTCCCCTTTGGTAATCTCCGCCAAACCAACTTGAATACCTAGATCATCGAAAAGTAGAATTTTTACTTCAGGATATATCGCGGACGATCCATCATTTTGCAATACCACTCGGTATTCGGTTGCTGCTTCGCCTTGATTTTTGGTTAGAGTAAAAATAATATTCCGTAAATATTGGTCAGTAACGGAAATAGCTCTGTCATACTCTAACGGTAATAAATAGGGCAATCGCCCTTGAACCAGCGTATTCCGCTCATTCTGCAACTTTTCCAACGCTGCGGTTGCTGCCACTAAATGCCGCCTTTGTTTATTGAATTCTGCCAAAATGCGGTTATTTTCTGCGGATAATCCAGAAGTGTAAATCCATAGAAGCAGGATTGTTAACGAGAATAAAAAAATGGAGCCACCCAATGCAAGCTGAAGTAACTTAATTTTTAGAGCACTGCGGCGTCGCCTTCCGGCATGCCCCTTATATGAGCGAATAAATTCAGAACTAGGGTTTGGAGCAGGACCGTCCAGCTTTGACTGCGACCAACCTTGCTCTTCAACAGATAACAAGGAATTCTGGTGAATATCATGTTTACCCATACTTCTTCCAGCTATTAAGGATGCTAGGTGGCCTCAACATCCGTAACTTCTTCGCAAATATAAAAAATTACACTATAAATTAGCTTTAATAATTCACCTCCAATACAAATTACATGCCGATATCGTATATACTATTATATTTCAATTACTTAGAATCTCATTAAGTGATTAAATCATGGCTAATTTTCGCTAATCTTTACATTTTGTCAATGCTGGATTATTAACTTAAATATATTTATATTTATTTTCAATAACTTAATATTATTGCCCAGTGTTCAATTTTTTTACACAATGGCCAATTCCATCTTATACTGAAGCGACTTTGGAGAGTTCCGCCATATTGAACTGTAAGATTCGCCTTTCCTCGCAACTCTTGGGTAACGGCTAAGTTAAGTTCTACGAGCTCGGGATTTTTACCGCTCTATGCGCTTTGAGAGGTTTCAGCGCTCCCCACCGCACCCTAGCGTATTATAGTCATTTCATTGAATTATAAGACAATATAACTATCTGATTTTATTAGATTGCGGCAAATAGCCGTAGCTTGTAACTGATTGATTCTTGGGCTCCATAATTTTATGGAAGCGGATAATCAATGACTTATAGGCTATGCCGTTGATTAGACGGTGTAGTTGTGTAACTGTATGAATTTATTGGTGGTCCAAATCTGGACCATGTAACGGGTGGAAATCAGTCTCCCTCCCTTCCTCTCCACCATGACCGGAGGAAAGTTCTGGTCTTCAGTTATTGGCCTCGCCTTCTTTGGCGAAGCAGGTCTGGTCTCTGTCCAAGGGGTAAGGAAAGTTTACGTCTTCAATTCTGTATGGTCTGTCTGTTTGGTCGCCAAAAGTGGTGTGCGAAAATATAGTTTGGTCTGCTACCCGTTGAAATGGTGGGTATGTTTGATTTCAGGTTGACCGAAAACCAATATATAGTCTGGTCTCTGGTGTTTGCTCGCGGTTGACCAGGAGCAAAATTATAGGGGTAACGATTCGTTACGGTTGGATTGTAACTGATTGTTTTGTATTGACTCCCCAAATTTGGGGGGAGCGAATTACTCCCTCTGCCTCGTAACTGTATGATTTAATGGGACTCCCCAAATCTGTGGAATGCTTATTTTCTTTTATTCCTCTGGAAAGCTGGTACTCGCCGGGGGAACCACTATCTGGATTATGTAGCGGGCTGAAATCTTAGCTGGCTGAATAGATAGCTCAAATCTGGATAGCGCCCTCTCGCGCATGAAATGTTAGCTGGTGGGTATAGCTACTGTTCCATGCACGACAGGGGCCGGTTTCGTGGCTGAAAAGTTAGCCACCAAAAGGATACCCCTACTATGGGTACCCCTTCGTTATTATGATTAACCTATCTTACTGACTAAATCAGTGGCTCTTAAGTGCGTGTACCGTAGGAGCATTTTCAAATCTTTATGTCCAGTAATGCTGGCTACTTCTGTATGGTTTAATCCTTTCTCAAATAGTCTGCTAGTTGCTTCATGCCTTAAATCATGAAACCTTAAGTCCTCAATGCCTGCCTTGTTGGTGGCTCTGTCAAAGGCTTTAGTCATGCTATCAGCGTGTACTTTAAAGATAGGCCCAAAGCCTAGAGGTATCTCTTTCAATATCTTGATAGCTTCTGAGGATAGAGGAATGGTTCTAGGAATGCCTGTCTTGGTCTCTGGAATATGGAGTGTTCTCTGTTTGAGGTCTACGTCTCTCCATTCCATATTGGCTATTTCTCCCCTTCTCATAGCTGTTTCAAGGGCAAAGAGAATGACTGGTTGTAGACTCTCGCTAGCGTTCTCTAGCAATAGCTCTTGTTCTCCAGGCTCTAGCCGTCTGGTTCTTCCCCTTGGGATCTTGGGCATTCTAATTTGTTGCACTGGGTTTCCATACGGTAGGCTGTATCCAAGATCTTTAATAGCATAATTGATAATCCGGCTAATCAGGGACAGGTCATGCTTTACCGTCTGTGCTGCTACGCTAAGCCCTCTCCAGTCCCTAAACTTTGACAGTACAGCGGGAGTTATCCCAGCAAGGGAGTAGTCGCCTAGCCACTCCTTGAGGTATTTGATCCGGCTTTCTTCTTGGGCTATTCCTCTTTTGGTAATCAGTGCTCTTTGTTTGTATTTGTCCAGAATGGTATTGAAGGTTATTCTTTGGGCTTCTGTAGTATCTTGGAATACCCCTCTTTCCATTTCATTCTCAACTTTCTTTATCCAAGTCAGCGCTAGTTTCCTGTCCTTGAATGATTTGGTAATCTGTTTATGCCCTCTCTTTCTGATCTGTACGTTCCAGCTATTGCCTCTCTTTCGTATGGTCGCCATGTCTAATAATCCCTCAAACAGCTTAATTTGTGTCAAAAGTGTGTCAAGCTTGTTTGAGAGGATTGCAGAAATCTAGCTAACTGATTGAATATAAAGCGCGCCCGGTAGGATTCGAACCTACTACCCTCGGCTTAGAAGGCCGATGCTCTATCCGAATGAGCTACGGGCGCATGGAACGGCATCCCCACAACCCATGAACTAACCAATATGCGCCGCTGTAAATAAACTGGTCGGGGTAGAGGGATTTGAACCCCCGACCCTCTGCTCCCAAAGCAGATGCGCTACCAGGCTGCGCTATACCCCGAAACATGAAATATTAAGGTGAGCCGGCGAATGCGTCAATGTATTTTCTATTCTCTTGCCGACTCTCTGATTCCGGCCCCGCTTTTTTAGCAGTCTTTCCTCTCGTGCAATTATAATAACAAATTACGCTCTCCATTACTGAACTATTAACAATTAAGGATCATTCATGAGCGCCAACATCCTTGACGGGAAAGCCATTGCCACCGATATTCGGCAAAATATCAAGCAACAAGTTCAAGAAAGAATAACGGCCGGACTCCGCCCGCCAGGATTAGCAGTCATACTGCTTGGCAGTGATCCCGCCTCCCAAGTCTACGTTCGTAACAAGCGGCGCGCCTGCGAAGAAGTGGGTTTCAAATCCTTGGCTTATGATCTGCCGGCAGATACCACCCAGACTAACCTGCTCGCGCTCATCGACCAGTTAAACGCGGATTCAACCGTAGACGGGATTTTGGTCCAATTGCCTCTTGGAAAACATATTGATACTGAACGGGTAGTCGAGCAAATCCAACCCGATAAAGATGTGGATGGTTTCCATCCCTATAATATTGGGCGGCTGACTTTGCGCCTTCCCCTCCTTAGGCCCTGTACACCCCATGGCGTGATCACTCTTTTGCGCGCCACAGGTCAAGACCTGAGAGGCTTGGAAGCGGTTGTAGTTGGGGCCTCTAATATCGTAGGACGGCCCATGATGCTAGAGCTGTTGCTG